>MHPP01000014.1:75653-111775 GCA_001822095.1 Candidatus Staskawiczbacteria bacterium RIFOXYC1_FULL_38_18 | reverse complement strand
AGAAAGACGAAAATAATGCCGAAGAAGGCAAATATAAAGAAACAAAATAATGAATTATTATGAAGTTTTGGGGGTGGAAAAATCCGCTTCTCAAGATGAAATAAAAAAAGCATTTCACAAACTGGCGCATAAATATCATCCCGACAAGGGAGGAGATGAAAAGAAGTTTAAAGAAATAAACGAGGCATACCAGGTGCTTTCGGACCAGCAAAAAAGAGCCCAATATGACCAGTTTGGCAGAGTTTTTGAAAACGGGCAGCCGGGAGGAGATTCCGGATTTAACTGGGCCTGGGGCAATAGACCACAAGGCGAAGAGGTTGAATTTGATATGGGAGATATTGGAGATGTTTTTGAAGAATTTTTTGGTGGGGGAATGGGCGGGGCAAGAAGGGGAAATAAACGAGATACAAAAAAGGGAAAAGACATACAGGTTGATATAGAAATTCCCCTGGAAAGAGTTTTGAAAGAAACAACAGAAAAGATAAGTTTAACAAAACAGATTTTATGCCAGAGATGCCAGGGAAACGGGGCGGAGCCCGGAACAAAAATAAAAGAATGTTTTTCGTGCAGGGGCTCGGGACAAGTTCAGCAGGTTAAAAAAACATTTTTGGGTTCGTACACGGTTTTTACAACCTGTCCTGAATGTAAGGGCGAAGGAACAATTCCCGAAAAGCCATGCAATGTTTGCAAAGGCGAGGGCAGAATAAAAGGCCAGGAAACAATTGAAGTGATTATTCCGGCAGGAGTTGATACAAATCAAATAATTAGAATAGATGGAAGGGGCGAGGCCGGAAAAAAGGGAGCCAAGGCGGGAAATCTTTTTGTGCGGATATTTATAAAAAAACATCCGGTGTTTGAAAGAAGGGGAGATGACTTGTTTGCGGAGAGCGAGATAAGTTTTTCGCAGGCTGCGCTGGGAGATGAGATAGAATTAAAGACATTGGACTCTTCGACAAGCTCAGGGCAAGCAAATATTTTACTGCAAGTTCCGCAGGGCACAGAATCGGGAAAAGTTTTAAGAATTTCAGGAAAAGGAGTTCCGCATTTTGGAGGATACGGAAAGGGAAATTTGTATGTTGTGCTGAGAATTAAAACCCCAAAGAAATTAACCAAAGAACAAAAAAGGTTGTTGGATGATTTACGTGAGCAAGGTTTATAAAATATCCTACCTATTAAAAATTTAAAATTCCAGTCCCGCCGAGGCGGGATCTGGGCTTGCCCTCATAGCTCAATTGGTAGAGCAGTTCCCTTTTAAGGAATTGGTTCTGAGTTCGAGTCTCAGTGAGGGCACCAAATAAAGACAGCCCTATGCCTAACGGTCGGGCTGTTTTTTTGAAAATATTGAAAATTGCAGAAAAATCGGTTAGTGTGGGATTAGGTTAAAATTTGATCGTTGACATTTTGGAGATATGCGATGAGAGAAAAGAAAAAAAGAACTGCCGGCTCAATTCTGAGCGCCTTGTCCATTCTGTTATTTGCGCTCCCGTTGGGGGTATTTCTTTGGCTTTTCGGCCTGGCTGGGAAGATGTGCGGAGCCTTACGGGTTTTGCACCACGAAAGAATGGATTGCTTGGACTGGTTGGATAAGAAATTTGTTGTTGCTCCTCATCCATCGTGGATTGACCCGTTCCTGGTTGCTTTTGTGCTTGCATGGCATTACGTCCGGCATCCGCTAAAGCACGCCCCGTTGATTGTGGCGGACAGATTTAACTTTTACGACTGCTGGTGGTTCTGGCCATTTAGGTCGGTGATGGTTCCGATTGACAGAGATAGTGACAGGAAAAAAGCCTTCTCTCTTCTGAGAATTAGGGAGGCTGTGGAATGTGGCCGGCCGATAATTATCTTTCCTGAGGGCGGAAGAACCTTTAAAGGAGAGAATGGCAAGTTTTTGTACGGAAAAAAAGGCGCGAAGAGTAGAATCAGGTTTTTGCAGGAGGGCATTGGGTTTCTGGTTGCCAAAACCGGAGCAACGGTGATTCCTATTGGAATTAAGGGAAGCGACGAGGCTTTTCCAAATTCAAAGGAACGGCTGTTTACCAAGTTTGTCCCATGGAAAAGAATAACAATTTCCGTGGGTGAGCCCATAAGCTTTCCTTCTGACACTCCAAGAGGGCAGATTACTCAGGAAATTGCCTTCCAAATCCTTGCGCTGATTGACGAAGCGTCGGATTGAATCCAAAAGTCAAAAGCACGTGCTCTTGACTTCTTTTTTTATATATGCTATGATTAATTATTGCCCGGATTTTCCTGGCAACACGCGCGCACGGCCCTGCGCAAGCTCTTTTTTTGGAGCAGGGAGATGGCTCTTTTCAGATCGGTTTGCACGATTGTAAAATATGCAATCGTCGTGGCGTTCTGCCTCTACTGGACAGGTTATTATGACTTGCCCGCAGAAGGAAGAACGCAATTCTGGAAAGGGGTTTTGTCCTTTTTCGGAATCAAACTCTGAAAACACCATCGCCGAGCAAGGCTTCAGCGACGTACCCACGCTGAAGCCTTTTATATTACATTGCACATAGATATGTTCCGTGGTACGATATATATAAATGAGAGCAAAATTTATTCAGTTTAAAACAAGTGCCATAAAACTACGAAAAGCCGGAAAAACATACGGAGAGATTGTTCGCGCGCTCGGAGAAAACATTCCTAAAAGCACCTTATCCACTTGGTTTAAAAAAATTTATCTAAACATATCTGAGAAGAAAATTATCGATGAAAAAATTATTGAAAGCAGTAAAAGAGGAATGGAGGTCGCGAGGATAATCAATAAAGAGAAAAGAGAAAAATATCTACAATCCATTATTATTCGCAATAAACATTTACCTAAAATATTTAATAATATAGATGTTAAAAAAATCGCTTTATCGATGCTATATCTTGGAGAGGGAACAAAAGGATTGGATAGAGGATCGTTACGTTTTGGCAATTCTGACCCTTTTGTTATAGATCTTTTCTTGAATTTAATAAAAAAATGTTATACAATAGACGAAAAGAAATTTCGCTGTACTGTTTTGTGCAGAGCAGACCAGAATACTAAAGAATTGGAAAAATTTTGGGCAAAAATTACAAAGATACCTAAAACTCAGTTTTACAAGACTAGAATAGATGCGAGAACTATAGGAAAGCCGACAAAAAAATCAGATTATAAGGGCGTTTGTGTTATTGATTATTTCTCTGCTGATATATTTCTAGATTTAATGCAAATACCAAAAACAATTTATAAAATGGGCCTGTAGCGCAATGGTAGCGCACTAAGATGGCATCTTAGGGGTTAGGGGTTCGAGTCCCCTCAGGTCCACCAAAATATATGCCATTTACAGAATCTATAAAACAAAATCCGGAACAAGGCCAGGAAGATGAGGGGCCTTTTGATATTAATTCTCCGGATAAATTAGATCGATTTCTATCGATGAAAGAGCCATTTGCTCAAAATTTTTATTTGGAAAATGGCCATAATGAGGAATTAGTGGACAAACTTAATGAAAACGACAATCGCTTAATTTACCGAGGAATGCCACCGAAATATATTTTTAAACTTATAAATGGCAAAAAAATAAATATTAGACCATATAGGTTTGAGGATGTAACGCCCGACACTGCGCCCGAGGAGGACGTGCAGAATGCTTCCTTTTATTATTCTAATGCGATTATGCATGGATCCGATGATACTGAAAAATATAATTTTTTGACCACTGTCGGATTCAAACAGAATGGATTTGCAATTGGTTCCACCGGCGTGAATATGGTTGAAAGGTTGACTAAGGGTGGAGAATTCCATTTAGTGCCGGACAATCGGGAAAAAGACATAACAATTGAGGGCGAGCTTGACCCAAAAAATATTGAAATTTATTGTTTTAGGTTTATTATTGACGGCAAGGAAAAAACCTTGGTTTATCGGAGGAGGCAGGAATCTAAAAAAGAGGAAAGTGAAAAGAAACAGGACTGGGCGAGTTATATGTATTTAGTTGACCAGTGCGTTAGTAAAAATGATGCCCAGCATCTTGAGTTTTTGCTGAGCCAGCCGCACCCTTTGCTTCCTGGAGAAAGAGAGGCTTATCTCTGGCTAAAGAAAAACGCAGGGCACAGGCTTGGCATAAAATTAGATAAAAGTAGAATGCACGTGGTTCCCGTGGAGAAGAAAAAATAGATATTTTAAAAAGACTCCATTGCTTGGCGTACCGTAACAACAGGGACGTTTTTGGTTTTTAAATAGTCCACAATTTTTTGGAGAAATGCTGGTGTGGTGCCGTCGATATCTCCATTTGCAGTTAATATGCTGGCGGATTCTATATTGTGAAAAGTTAGTATTAGCCATTGCTTGTTTGCCATTGCCGTATCAATCCAATTTTTTACAGCTTGAATTCCATTGCTTGTTACATTTTGGTCAACAATTTGATTAAACAGGGCATAAGGGTCGGTATTTTTTGTGTTGTATCCGGCCAAAACAGTTCTGCCAGCTATCATATTATTATTTTCCACAAGCGATTCTATGTTTGCGTTAAAACTTCCGTAGGGGTAGGCCATTGTATTAACCGAGAAAATACCGTTTTCTAAAAAATCTTGCATTGCTTCCTGAATTTCTTGCTCTGGCGTGGTTGGTGCGGAGAGAGCAGATGCGCAAGCCCCAAATGGAGGACCACCAGCCTCGGTTGCCAAATCCGGATTTTGTTCCAGCATTACCATGTCGCAATGGTTTGCTGTATGCAAACCTATTTCATGTCCCGCCAATTGGAGCGTCTTAACCTGTTGCACGTTCATATATGTGTCTTGGGTTGAACCGGGAATTACAAGCGACGGATTTTGGACAGAAAGAGTATTATTACCCGACACAGATTCCTTAAAGGCAAAAGATATTTTATTTAGGTTTAAGCCAGTTGGGATTTGAAAGGTTACACTCACTGTTTTTGGAGTTGCGGTTGCGGGAAGCGTGGCTAAAACAATATTTGATTGCCCGTTTATTGCTCGTCCTTTGGCATTAAAGTAGGTTATGGTTAGCGTGGCAACTGAACTTGCCGTATATGTTTGACTAAAAACATAAGTGCGTTCTGCGGGGTCGGGGTATTGGGTTAGCGCGAGCCAAGAAGAGGATGTTGATGAAATTACGGCGCCGTCGCAATAGGGAATTTCCGGGTCGTTGCATAAAATATTATTTGCTTCGCCCAATTCCGACTGAATCATTGGATTTGTGATTACATAAAAAGTTGCCGGCATATTTGCTTCTTCTAAAATGGGAAAAGCGTTTGTGTATTGGGAGTTCCAACCGTCGTCAAATGTCAAAGAAACCATGCCTTGGCTTGGATTTATTATGTTATTTTGCGTAAGCGAATAATTTCCGACACTTAAAGTCCCATTGCTGTATATTACATGTAAAACCGATACGGCTGTTGCATAAGACGGGGCGGTAAATGTTGCTGAGGCTGTTGCCCAAATTCCGTTTGTTGGCAGTAAATCTTGAAGAGTAAAATAACAGAAAGATGAGCTTCCTTCTATGGACACTTCGCAAGAGGTGGTATTTGCGGGGACGACGTATTGGGCCACAAGGCTTGTTGGGGCGTTTGAAAGATATTCATTGGAAAAATTAAAAGTTAAATCAGCCGGGTTTATTGTAACCGGATTAAAATACCATTCGGCAGCTCCTCCGCCAGGATTTGTTCTATAATCGTTAATTGTAATTTTTGCCGAGTTTCCAGTACCTATTTTTGGGCTTGTTGTTGAAGGAAATGAAAACACGGCATTTGAAGCATTTCCCCAGGAGGCATTTAACCAACCTGCAGGAATGCCGGATGTTCCTTGAAGCGTTGGGTTTTGAATTAAATTCGGTCCTGCTCCCAAAACAAGGATTGGGGCTATAGCCGAGAAAAAGGTTGCTAAAGAAACTATAATTAAAATTTTCTTAAAGCGTTTCATAAAATTATTTTCTTATTACTTTTTTACTAGGTAATATTAAGTTAAGCTAAAGCGACTTAATATCATGTTAAATATTTTTTTCTTGATAAATGCTTTTTTTATGGTATTATTATAAAAAGATAGGGGCGTGGTGAAATGGTATCATAAGGGTCTCCAAAACCCTTGGTCTGGGTTCGATTCCCAGCGCCCCTGCCAGGCAAATAGATGCAGAAAAATTCAACTAAAATTGCGAATTTCTCAGTAAACGATTTGATTTTATTTTGCATACACTCAATAGTTTTAAATTCAGAGCAGTGCAGTTTTGAAAGATTGGTTAAGGAGTGTTTTACTTTATTTCCCGACACTTTAAAATTTTCAAGGTATCCCATTTGGCCCGATTCAAGAAAACTGGACAGGCCGTTGCGGGCATTAAGAAGTGAAAAACTGATAATAGGCGACTCTAAAAATTATTTTATACTTACAAAAACGGGTGAGGAAAAAGCCCTTGAGGTTGCAAAATCATTAAGACAAGGAAAACTACTATGAGAAAGGATTTTTCTAAAATAAGCCCGGAAGGTTTTAAAAAATTTACAACAATAGCGGGCATAATTGCCTTGGCGGTGTTTTTGTTTTTATGTTTTGAAATATATGTTCCAATAAATCCTTTTTCCCGTGAAACAATAACATATACGGCTCCCAAAGGTTTTGGGGACGATGAAATAGCAAAAGATTTGGAGAAATTAAAGCTGATAAGAAGTAATTACTTTTTCAGGTTTTACGTTGTTGCGTCTTTTCAGCACTCCTCTTTACAGGCAGGAAAATATAATCTTTCTCCAAGAATGTCTGTTTACCAAATGGTAAAAAAAATGGCTTCAGGGGACGTGGTTAAAAACAAAGTTACAATTTTAGAGGGCTGGGATAAGCAGGATATTGCAAAATATTTGGAGGAAAAAAGCGTCTGCAAAAAAGATGAATTTTTTGCCTTGGTAAAAAATGATTACAGTGCTGAATTTGATTTTTTAAAGGATAAACCCAAAAATTTGGATTTAGAGGGCTATCTTTTCCCAGACACTTATGAATTTGCCGAGGGGGAGGCGTGCCAAGAGGTTATTGGAGCAATTCTGGCGAATTTTGGAAAAAAATTAACGCCCGAACTTAGGGCTGAAATTGCAAAACAAAAGAAATCTATTTTTGATATTGTGACTATGGCTTCAATGATTGAAAAAGAAGTGAGAATAATGAGCGATAAAAAAATTGTTTCGGGGATTTTGTGGAAAAGAATTGAAATTGGAATGCCCTTGCAATTAGATGCTACAATAAACTATATTACAGGAAAGTCTGACCCGGCGGCCCGAATTAGCGACACTAAAATAGATTCGCCCTATAACACCTATAAATATTACGGGCTTCCAAAGGGGCCGATTTCAAATCCGGGCATGAATTCAATTATGGCTGCTATTTATCCAACAAAAACAGCATATTTATATTATTTATCCAACGGAAAAACATATTTTAGCGCAACTTTTGAGGAACACCAAACCGCCAAAGCATTATACTTGGAATAATGGCAAACTATTGACAGGATTGGGTTTATAGATTAAGATATTAATATAATTTAAAAGCCGCAGACAATGGGCGTCCGCAAGGAAGAAGTCCCATCGAGGCGAAGAATATCCTTATGTATTTTTTGTTTCTGTCGAATCTGTGGCTAAAACCGCAGTTTTTTTATAAATATACTTATTTATTTAAAATTGGAAATTAAAAATTAAAAATTCGCGTATATGGCACTTACAAAAGAGCAAAAAACAAAGCAAGTAGAAAGCGTTAAGGAGAAAATTGCACAACAAAAATCAATGGTTTTTGTTGATTTCTCAAAAGTTCCTTCAAAGGAAATGTTTTCCTTGAGAAAATCCTTAAAAGAAGCAGGATGTAATTTAAAAATTGCCAAGAAAACATTGGTAAGAATTGCCTTTGGGCAGTCAAACATTTCTTTTTGGAACAAAATTAAGTCATCAATTCCAGGGCAATTAGCATTGGTTTTTGGAATTGAAGATGAAATTGCTCCTGCAAGAATTGCAAACACATTTGCAAAAACACAGGAAAATTTCAAGATTCTAGGAGGTATCTTCGAAAACAGATTTATTGAGAAGGCGAGAGTGCTGGAATTAGCAGCAATACCAACAAGAAATGAATTGCTTGGAAGATTGGTAGGGTCTATTTACAGCCCGGTATCAGGTTTTGTGAGAGTTTTGGATAAAATAAGAGAAAGCAAAATTTAAAAAGCGTATAGGGTATAGCGTATAGGGTATAGTCAAATTACTAAACCCTAGCACCTAAACCCTAATACCTAATAAAATGGCAGACGAAACAAAAACAGACGTACAGGTTCCAGAAAAATTTCAGAAATTAGTTTCTGAAATAGAAGCGCTTCCAATTGTTGAATTGGCGGAATTGGTGAAAGTTTTGGAAAACAAATTTGGTGTTTCTGCAGCAGCTCCGGTAGCCGTTGCAGTAGCTGCAGCCGGACCGGTTGAGGAAAAAACAGCCTTTAATGTTGAATTAAAGGAGGTTGGAACCCAGAAAATTGAGGTTATCAAGGTTGTGAGGGATGTTACAGCCAAAGGATTGAAAGAATCAAAAGATTTGGTTGACGCAGCCGCAGCTGGAACAGCCCAATTGGTAAAAGAGGGCGTAAAGAAAGAAGAGGCCGATGAAATTGCAAAGAAATTTGCAACAGCCGGCGCTAAAGTGGAAATAAAATAATTTCCCGAAAAACAGGGTGAAGCCCTGTTTTTCGTTGCAAAAGATGATAATATTATTAAATAAATATGGGCGGTTAGCTCAGCGGTAGAGCACTGCATTCACATTGCAGTGGCCACAGGTTCGAATCCTGTACCGCCCACAAATTTTGTTCTTTTACACCACAGGCAAGGAGGTTGTTATGGCAGGAAACATAATAGTGATTCCTGGATTGGCAAAACCCGTAATTGACAGAACAGATTTTGATGACGGGAGAGTGGTGTTTTTTCTTGCTTTTGAGGCTAAGCCCATTTGGGTAAGCAGAGTTATGCCAGGATGCATGTATGACGTTGATGATTTTGAAGGTTGGGTTGCCCTTGAGCATCCGCCTCAAAAATTTGAGAGCGGAGTGAGGCGCCGAGGAATCTTTTTTCCTCTCCGCAGGTATGCGATTGAGTGCGCAGAAGAAATGGTCTCGCTTCTTGCCAGGCAATTGTTTAGGGGCTCGCATTAGCGGGCTTTTTATTTTTTCTGGTTTGTTATAAAATGATATAAAGTTATTTATGGCGCCAGTTTTTAGAAAAATTGTTTGGACAGATCACTCTAAAATAAAAATGAAGCAGTATGGTTTGTCTGTGTCAAAACTTTTACAAATTTTACGGAAGCCGGAAAGAAAAGAAAAAGCAATCGTGCCCGGGCTGATAGCCGTGATGCGCACTAATAAAAAATTTGTAAATAAGACTAAACCCCTAATAAAGGGCGTTTGGCAAAAACCTGCGCCCGCCCCGGGGGAAATTTGGATAATGTATAAAGATATAAAAAGACAGGGAGAACACCCTTCGACGGACTCAGGGCAGGCAAGAAAAATAATTTCAGCTTGGCGGTATCCGGGCGTTACAAAGCCTGGGGAAGAAACTCCAATTCCAGAAGATATCCGTCAGGAATTGGAAAATAATATTTATATTTAAAAAATATGATTGCAAATAAAATTTTAGGTTATGCTTTGCTGATAATAGGGCTTATAATTATTTTTGGGGCGATGTGGCAAAGCTATAGTATTTTTACAGCCAAGGATTCGGTTCCGCTGGTTTTTATTGTTCCAGCTCCGATTCAGCAGAAAAGTGGAGGCGCTCAAGACTCGCAGGCAATGATTAATGAAGCCGTGAAAACGCAGCTTAACCAAATTATATCGCCAGAATCAATAACCAAGATTTTAAATTTGGGAGCATGGTCAATATTTGCCGGCATTTTAATTTTGGGCGGTGGCGTAATATCGGGAATTGGTGTAAAATTAGTAAATGGTAAGCAATAACCAAAATATTATTTCCCTATGGATTTTTTGGCATTTTTTTGAAATGCCAAAGTTTTTGATTTTAGTTTGGAAAAATTATTTGATGTTTGCGACAAATTATTTCTCGTTTATTTTATTGCTGAAAACCTTTTTTGCGCCATGGCGAAGGTATAATTGGAGATACCCCAAAGGGTTTGACGTTGTTGAAATTTTAAACACGTTTATCTCAAATATTTTTTCCAGATTCTTGGGATCGGTAATAAGGATTTTTTTAATAATATTTGGATTTGTTTTTCAAATTTTTGTTTTAACTGCCGGAGCAGTGATCTTATTGGGCTGGATTTTTATGCCGTTTTTAGTAATCATTGGGCTTATATTTACCCTATATGTTTAATTTGGCAGAAACAGCAATTTACCGCGCATTAAAAAGAGAAAAAATCTTTTTTTTCAGGTTTGCTAAAATTCTAAGCGTTTTGTCCTGGATTTTATTTATAATATCGCTTTGTTTAATTATTTTTTCCTTATGGGGGGCAGTAAACAGTGGCACGGCGACGCGCGTGATCGTTTTTTCTTTGAGTTTTTATTTTCTTTTTTATAATTTTGATTTATTTTTAAATTTAAAAATAAAAAAACCTGAGCTTAGTATAAAATTAAGTGACGCAATTTTAGACCCGGAAAAATATAATCTGGCGGAATTGCTAAACTTTGAGGCTGCCAAAATTGCCCAACATTCCGCGGCGTTGTGCAGGAAGAAGAAAATAAGAAATAATTCAACCGCGCTTTTATATTCGGCCGTGAGGCATGGCAAAGAAACTCCAATTTTATGTTGCCGGCTGGGCATAAATATCAAAAAACTCCAGGATGATATTAAAAATTATTTAGAAAAAATCCCGAAGGAAAACAGTTCGGAGGCTTATTTCTTGGAGGGCTGGGAAAAAACAATAAAAGAAGCGCTGTTTTTTTCTGCAGGGCAAAAACACAGGACAATTGGAGAAAAAGAACTGCTCGTTGGGCTGGCAAAATCCGATGAATTTTTTAAAAAAGTTCTAATGGATTATGACCTGAAAAAAGAGGACGTGGAAAATCTTGCTTCGTGGTTGAATTCTGCGGAAGACTCTTTTAGGAGAAGCAAGGAATTTTGGACTCCAGAAAACCTAGCCAGGCGGGGCGCCTTTGGAAGGGACTTGGCTTCGGGGTATACTGTTACTTTGGACAAATTTTCAATTGACTGGAGAAGAGTTGTAAGCAAATGGGCTTTTAAGGAAATTGTTGGCCACGAAAAGGAAATAGAAGAATTGCAGGTTACGTTGGCAAAGTCTGATTTGGCCAACGCATTATTAGTTGGCGAATCGGGCACGGGCAGAAAAGGGATAATACAGGCGCTTGCCCAAAAGTGTTATTTGGGGCAAACACTGCTAGAGTTAAATGGAAAGAGAGTGGTTGAACTTGATGTTGTTGCCCTATCAGCAACAATACAGGATCCTGAAAGGCTGGAGGCAGTATTGGACAGGATTTTTTCGGAAGTTATTTTGTCGGGGAATGTGATTTTAGTTATTGACCAGCTGGAGAATTTTGTAGGACTAAAAGATCACAAACCAGGGCAGGTTGACATATCGGCGATTTTGACAAAATACCTTGCAATCCCCGAATTTCAGTTTGTTGGCATAACCTCGCAAGATGGCCTGCACAAAAATTTGGAGCAAAACCCGTCCTTTGTTGAATTTTTCAGGAAAATAGAAGTAAGCGCGGTTAACGAAATAGAGGCAATAAAAATTTTACAAAATACTTCGCTAGATTTAGAATACAAAAATAAAATATTTATTTTATATCCGTCCATAAGGGAAATTGTTAATCTAACAGGCAGGTATATGCCAAGCCTGCCTTTTCCTAAAAAGGCCCTTGATATTTTAAACGAGGCGGTTGTTTATGTGCAGTCGCTAAAAGAAAAAATTGTTTTACCCCATCATATTGCTGAAATAATGTCTAAAAAAACAGAAATTCCCGTGGGGAAAATGGAAGTCAAGGAAAAAGAGGTTTTAATGAATCTTGAAAATTTAATCCATCAAAGAATTGTAAACCAGGAAGAGGCGGTTACGGGCATTGCTGTAGCCATGAGAAGGGCAAGGGCGGGCATAGGATCAAAGACAAGGCCAATGGGAACATTTTTATTTATGGGGCCCACTGGCGTTGGAAAAACAGAAACAGCAAAAGCCTTGGCGCAAATTTATTTTGGCCCTTCGACGGGCTCAGGGCAAGCCGAAAAAATGATAAGAATTGACATGTCTGAATTCCAAGCAATTTCGGATATTCCAAGATTAATTGGGGCCTCGTCTCCGGTTGAAATGCAGGGACTTCTGACAACCCCGGTAAGAGAAACGCCATTTTCCTTGGTTTTGCTTGATGAAATTGAAAAGGCGCATCCTGATATTTTAAATTTATTTTTACAGGTTTTAGACGAGGGGCATATAACAGACGGGCAGGGCAGGAAAATTGTTTTCACAAATACAATAATTATATGCACATCCAATGCCGCTGCAAGTGTTATCTTTAAACAGGTTGAGGCGGGGGAGAAAATAGATAAGGACAAGTTACTGGGCTTTTTATTTGAAAAAAATACATTCAGGCCGGAATTTATAAACCGCTTTGACGCTGTGGTGGTTTTTCATCCGTTAACAAAAGATAATTTAATGAAAATTGCCCAGCTGACCCTGCAAAGCCTGCAAAAAAGCCTTAAAGAAAAAGAAATCGATTTTGAATTTTACGAACCATTAGAAGAAAAAATTGTTGAGCTGTCCTATAAGCCGGAATTTGGCGCCAGAGAAATGAGAAGGGTGGTGCAGGATAAAATAGAAAATGTGATAGCGCAAGGTTTAATTTCCGACCAAATTAAAAAGGGGGACAGAATAGAAATTAATCCCGAAACGCTTGAGCTTATTATTAATAATCCCGCGCCAGCATAAATTAAAAGTGGCTACCACTGCATAAAGCTGGATACACATTGGACTCCGTGAGGCCGTCGGCCAGAATGGGGTGGTGGATCGGTCAGGTTGTAAGAATGCAAGGCAAGTTTTGCGAGATAAGCTTGCTGTGGGTTGAGGTTCCCGAATATTCCGGGAACAACACCATTGGTTCAACAACCAGCCACATTAAGGAGTTTGACAGTCCGCCCGAAGCGTTGGAGTATCTAAAATCAAGGGGCGTCTTGGCCACCGTAGGTTAAGTTTTTTCCCAAGGCATGCGCCAGAAGTTATTTTTGGCGACGCCTCACAATTTGTGAGGCTCTTTTTTTTGTTATTTTTACATACGTGCACAAGGTGTATGGGGTGCGCTAATTTTATTGTGCGACAAAGCAAAACACAAACATAAACGATGCCATAAAATGTAAAGCTTTATAAATTATGGCATCGGTGTATTGTGGTATGTTTTTACATTTTATTTTTTTGTAAAAAAAATGGCCGTGGAAACTGAAGTTTCCAAAGCCCTGCATATGCTTGCGCGTCAGGCATGCAACTAAGCCTGTTTCAAATTGCAATTCTGCCACATATTCCTTGCAACCAGTCGCACGCTTTGCGCAATGACTCCATGCGCTGTTCTCTGTCCGCTACGGTACCGTGAAAAAGGAGATATAGCCTGTCCAGCAAGTTGTACGGGCTAATAGACCCGTCCTCAATGCGGGTGCGTATCTCATGCGCGTTCACGTCCATCACGCATTTGAGCCCACCAATTGAGCTGTTGGCGATTAAAGAGGACGCGCATACAGCGTAGTGGTCCTCTTGCCTGAAACAGGATAGCGTGAGGATTGCAAAATTTCCATCGTCGGTCAGGAGCAAAAAGCCTTGCTTGATTTCGTGGCTGGGCTCGACGTTGATCTTCTCCAGTTTCCACGTATCCACGGCAACGAATCTTGTCTTTTGGTTTTTGTCCGTGCCTTCGAGCTTTGGCATGGCTTTAGGTGGCGTGGCAAACCGTCCATAGCCTGTCATGGGCGCACTGTTGAGTAGCTTGGAAAGCGTTTGGAAGCCCGACACGTACTTCAAGCACGGCTTGATTCTGAGTAGTGTAGCCTTGATGATGCCGCACCATTCCGCGATGGAGATTTCCTTAATCGCGATTTTCGCGTCTCCCGTAACCACATTAATGTTGTTGGGCAAACCCATTTCCAACCTCGCTTTCTGGCTCTCGGGACGAATCCTTATTGAGCCCGCCAATCGCCTGAAAAATCCGAAAGAGAATTCGGGAAGTAAATTTTTCAGGTGCTAATTAAAGCTTATCACATCCATCCTTAAAAAGTCAATTTCATTAATTATTAATTTATAAATACAGGTGGGGGAATAAAGTTATCCACAGGTTGACGAAGTGGCTTGCTGTGGAGTATAAATAAGTATAAGTGGATAAATGTGGATAAATGTGGAAAATTTATGCTTATTGGCCAATACCAACACACAATTGATATCAAAAAACGCTTGGCTTTGCCCTCAAAATTTAGAGGGGAATTGGGCGAGAAAGTGATAATCACAAAAGGGCTTGAAGGATGCCTGGTTGTTTACACGGAAAAAGAGTGGGAGATTTCGGCTGGTAAATTAGCAAATTTGCCCGCTTCACAGGTTGAGGCAAGGGCTTTTGCAAGGTTTCAGCTTGCAAGCGCTACGGAGGTTACTTTGGACAAGCTTGGAAGAATACTTTTGCCGGATTATTTAAAAGAATTTGCCGAATTTAAAAAAAATGTTACAATTTGCGGGCTGTCTACAAGAGTTGAAATTTGGGATTCTGAGAAGTGGGGCGCTTACAGCAAAAATGCTGAAAAAGGAGTTGAGGACATAGTTTCAAAATTAGGGCCGTTTGGAATCTAAATGAAGCACATACCTGTTCTTACAAAAGAAGTTTTGGAGGCATTAAACCCTAAACCTAACGAAAATTTTATTGATTGCACGGTGGGGCAGGGAGGGCATGCAAAGTTGATTTTGGAGAAAACCGGGCCAAACGGAAAACTTTTGGGAATTGACTTAGACCCCGAACAAATCAAGAACTGCAAAGAGTTATTAAAAGTTTTTGAAAACAGACTATTCCTTGTAAATGATTCTTACGCTAATCTGGAAGATATTTTAAAAAATAACAATTTTGAAAAAATTTCAGGGGTATTGCTGGACCTGGGAATGTCTTCCTGGCAGTTGGAAGAATCCGGAAAGGGGTTTTCTTTCCAGGCAGACCAGCCACTTGATATGAGGTATGACCAAAAAAGAAACGATTTAACCGCGGAAATAATTGTAAACGAGTGGTTGGAAGAAAAAATTGAAAAAATTATTTCAGAATACGGCGAAGAAAAATTTTCAAGAAAAATTGCAAAAAAAATTATAGACCAGAGAAACCCTTCGACAGGCTCAGGGCAAAGAATTAAAACAACATTTGAACTTGTTGAGATAATAAAAGACGCCACGCCATCATTCTATTGGCATTCTAAAATTCATTATGCGACAAGAACATTTCAGGCGTTGAGGATAGCGGTAAATGGAGAACTGGACAGTTTGCAAAAAGCTTTGCCGCAAATTATTTCAATTTTAAGGCCTGGCGGAAGAATAGCAGTTATTTCGTTTCATTCGTTAGAAGACAGGATCGCCAAACAATTTTTAAGGAACAAAGAAAAAGAAGGTTTATTAAAAATATTAACAAAAAAGCCCGTAATCGCTTTGGATAATGAGCATAGGGATAATCCTCGAGCTCGTTCCGCAAAGCTAAGGGTAGCCATCAAGTTATGACAACATTAGCGCTTAATTATTCAAGGCTGCAAAAAAACGTAAAGGCAAAGGTTGAATCTGTTGCTCTGCCGACCGCAAATTGGAAGGCAATTCTTTTTGTAGCGCTTTTAGGGGTGTTTATTTCCTTGTCTTTTTACGCATGGCAGATAAACAGCCTTACAAAAGGGGCGTATCTTATTAACAGCTATCAAAACGAGATAGCCAAGCTAACGGACGATAATAAAAACTTGCAGGCCTCTTTTGCAGAAAGCAGTTTTTTGGGGCACGCTTTGGCTCAAGTCGAAGGCATGAGTTTTGAAAAAACAACATCCGTAAAATATATAAAAATTATGGATAACTTCGTCGCCACGGCAAGATAAGCCAATGAAAAAAAATAGCAATTGGCGGGCATATGTAGTTTTAATTTTTATTTTGATTCTTTGGGCAGCCATTATAAGCCGCTTGTTTTTTCTGCAGGTTTTAAAACACAAATTTTACCAGGCCCAGGCATTGGGGCAGCAAATCACGTTTAACAGCGAATCGGGCCCAAGAGGCCGGATTTTTTGTGAAAATAGCCAGCAGACAAAAGGGCAAAACTTGTCGGGAGAAATTAAGAGCTTGGCCATCAATAAAACCAGCTGGACGATTTCCGCAAACCCTAAAAAAATAACCGACAAGCTTTTTTTTGCGGAGTCTCTAGGCAAGCTCATTGGGCTTGCAAAAGAAAAAATAATAGAAAGCCTGGCCTCGCAGAATTCATACATTGTTATTAAAAAAGGCATAACGCCAGAGGAGCTGGATAAAATAAAACGGCTTGGCTTGGACGGTATTTCGTGGCAAGAAAATTCGCAAAGATTTTATCCGCAGGAGGGCATGGCAAGCCAGGTTATCGGTTTTTTGGGCGGGGAAGGGTTGGGGCAATACGGGATAGAGGGGCATTATGACGATATTTTAAAGGGAAAAACTGGGATGCAACAGGAAAAGATAGGAATAGATTCAATTTTTTCCAAAAATAGCGAGATATCCCTAGATGGCTCGGATTTATATTTAACGATTGATTACAACATACAGTTCCAGGCGGAAAATCTGTTAAAAAAAACAAAAGAAAAGTTGGATATTTCCTCTGGTCAAATAATAGTCATGAGGCCGGATACCGGCAGAATTCTGGCCTTGGCAAATTATCCGTCTTTTAATCCAAACCAATATTCGCAAGAAAGCGACCTGGAAATTTTTCAAAACACAATAACACAGAAGCTTTTTGAGCCCGGTTCAATTATGAAGCCCTTCACAATGGCCGCGGCCTTAAACGAGGGCAAAATAACGCCAGACACCACATATGTTGACACGGGGTTTGTAAAATTTGGTTCAAAAACAATCCATAACTTTGCCAACGAAGTTTACGGAACAAAAACAATGACCGAGGTTTTGGAAAATTCAATTAACACCGGAGCGGTTTTTGCTTCGCAGCAAATTTCCCACAAAACATTTTTAGATTATATGGATAAATTTGGTTTTGGCGGAAAAACTGGAATTGATTTGCAGGGAGAGGTTTATTCAAGCAATAGCACCCTGCGAAATAACGGGCCAGAAATGAATTTTGCCACAGCTTCTTTTGGACAGGGAATTGAATTAACGCCCCTTCAGATTGCCCGGGGATTTTGCGCTATAGCAAACGGGGGCCGGCTGGTAAGGCCATATATTGTGGAAAAAATTATAAGCGGAGGAGATGAACAAAAAATAAATCCGGAAATTTCCTCGCCCATAATTTCCCAGCAAACCGCTTCGCAACTAACCAGCATGCTTGTAAATGTGGTGGATAAAGGGTTTAATGGCGTGGCAAAAATTCCGGGATATTATATGGCGGGAAAAACAGGCACTGCCCAAATTCCGTTAAAAAACGGCAGGGGATACGAATCCGACGACAAAACAATCCAAAGTTTCGTGGGTTTTGGCCCGGCATATAATCCGCAATTTTTGATAATGGTAAAATTGGACAGCCCAAAAGTTTCAAAGTCATCGCTTTCCGCTGTGCCTGTTTTTAAAGAGCTTGCGCAATATATAATAAATTACTGGCAAATTCCTCCCGACTACGATGTTACCACTAACCCGGTAAAATAGACAAAAAGTTTTTTTTGTAGTAAAAATAATACGTTGCTCCCATCGTCTAGCCCGGTCCAGGACGCGTCCCTCTCACGGACGAAACGCCGGTTCAAATCCGGCTGGGAGCACTTTTTTTATTTTAATGGTATAATGAACAAATGGTTAAAGGTTTATTTAAAAATTATATTTATCCAATTGCGGTGTTCGGCGGGGGAATGATTGGCGTGGGGTTTTTATCCTTGCCATATATTGCATCTAAGGCCGGTATTTGGGTAATGCTCACGTATTTTTTAGTCATAACCGCACTAGTTGTGACGATTGATTTAATATTTGCGGAAATAAGCCTAAAAACACCTGATTTTAAAAGGTTCCCCGGATTTGTGGGGCATTATTTAGGGAGGTACGCGCAAACCTTTGCCATGCTTTCCACAATTTTTGCTTTGTTGGGCGTCCTTCTGGTTTATTTAATTGTCGGCGGAAATTTTTTGACCTCCGCTCTTAGCCCGTTTTTAGGCGGGAATATCTTAGCATATACAATTATTTATTTTTTAATAGCCAGTTCAGTGGTATATTTTGATATTAAGGTTATTGCAAAAGTTGAATTCTGGGTTTTAATTTTGCTTGTTTTTTTATTGTTTTTTATACTTCTACAGGGAATCCCGCAATTTAAGATGAGTCACATATTTTTTTCAAATTTCAAATTTCAAATTTCAAATTTGTTCCTTCCTTATGGCGCATTATTATTTTCGCTTTGGGGAATAGGGCTCATACCGCAGGCCGAAGAGATGCTTCTGGGCAGAAAACATAATCTAAAAAAAATAATTATTTTCTCAACAATATCGGTTTCGGCTTTTTATCTTTTATTCATTTTTTTAATCCTGGGAATAAGCGGAACCGCCACAACGCAAACAGCAATAGACGGGCTGGCAAATTTTTTTGGGAGAGGGGTTGTGGCTGTAGCTCTTTTGGCGGGAACTTTGGCAACCCTCACTGCGTTTATTGCGCAAGGAACAATTTTAAAAAAGGTTTTAGCGTATGATTTGAAAATAAAGCATTGGCAGGCATTTATCATGACCTGCTTTACGCCATTAATACTTCTTTTGCTGGGATTAAAGGCTTTTTTGCCTATTATCTCATTTGTGGGAGGAGTTTTACTGGGGATAGACGGAATTCTCATTTTACTTATGTATAAAAAAATTGGAGGAAAAAATATAATTGTTTATCCGTTATCGCTAGTTTTTCTATTTGGAATAATTTATGAAATTTTTTATTCCATAAAATAAATATATGATTTTTCAAATCTTATCGTTTGCAATTTCGTGTTTTGTTCTTGCCCTGCTCAGCAAAAGCCTGGTAAAAACATTGGTCCAGGTTGCCAGATATTTGAACTGGCGGGAATTTATGGTTGGATTCTTTGTTATGGCATTCGCAACATCTCTACCCAATCTTTTTGTGGACGTAAACGCGGCTTTGCACGGATTTCCCCAGCTGGCTTTTGGAGATATTGTGGGTGGAAACCTGGTTGACTTGACGCTGGTTATGGCTTTGGCGGTGCTTTTTAGCAAAAAAGGCATATCAACCAAAAGTAGCATGGTGCAAACAAGCGCAATTTTTACCGCTATTATTGCCTTCTTGCCACTTCTTTTAATTTTAGACGGAAATTTGAGCAGAACAGACGGGGTAATTTTACTGCTGGCATTTTTTCTTTATGCCTTTTGGATTTTTTCAAAACAGGAAAATTATCAAAAAATTTACAATGAAACCAAAAAAGAAAAAAATGCGATGAATCCATTCTGGTTCCTAAAAAACGTTGCAAAGCTGGTTTTTTTGCTTGCCTTGCTGGTGGCGACATCTTTTGTGGTTGTTGATACAGCTCAGTTTTTTGCCAATACTTTGGGTGCCTCTCTTGCCCTTGTGGGAATTTTAATTGTTGGTCTTGGAAATTGCTTCCCCGAGGCGTATTTTTCAATAATTTCGGCAAAAAAAGGAGAGGGATGGATGGTTTTGGGAGATTTAATGGGTTCGGTAATTGTGTGCGCAACGCTGGTCTTGGGAATTGTTGCCCTAATTTCTCCATTTCAAATTGTTGACTTCTCACCATTTATAATTGCAAGGATTTTTGTTTTTGTTGCGGCAATTTTTTACCTTTTTGCCATAAAAAGCGACAAAAAAATTACAAAAAAAGAAGCCTTGCTTTTGCTTTTTACATATATTGCATTTTTATTGACAGAAATATTTTTGCCCAAATAAAATGGATTTTGCAACATTACTTTTAATAATAATTGCAGTGGGGGTTGTGGCCGCGGTTTTTTTATTGCTGAAGAATAATAATATAAAAGGGCTCCAAAAAACAGAGGACGGGCCTCTGCTGATGTTACAGCAACAATTAAATAATATTTCGCAGGTTCTAGACTCTAAATTGTCCGAGACAAACAAAAATACGCAGTTTCAGTTTGACCAGTCGGCAAAAATAATTGGAGATGTGCGGGAGCGGTTGGCGAAACTTGACGAGACAAACAAACAGGTGATTTTAGGAGTAGACCAGTTAAAATCACTTCAGGATATTTTAAAAAATCCAAAACAGCGGGGGATTTTGGGGGAATATTATTTGGAAACTGTTTTAAAAAATGTTTTACCACCATCCTCCTATCAAATGCAGTACGGGTTTTCAAGCGGTGAAATTGTTGACGCAGTTGTTTTTGTGGATAAGCGCATAATTCCAATTGACTCAAAATTTTCTTTGGATAATTACAACAGAATGTTGCAAACAAACGACACGGTTGAGAAAAAAAGATTGGAAACGGCTTTTGTTAATGACCTAAAACTAAGAATTGACGAAACCTCAAAGTATGTAAGGCCGGAAGAAAAAACAATGGATTTTGCATTTATGTTTATTCCTTCTGAGGCCGTTTATTACGACTTGCTGATAAATAAGGTTGGGGTTGTTGCCGAGGACACAAATAATTTAATTTATTATGCCGGAAAGAAAAAAGTTATTGTTGTTTCACCAACCTCGTTTTTAGCATATTTGCAAACGGTTTTGCAGGGATTAAGAAACCAGAAAATTTCTGAACAGGCCCAGCAAATTATTAAAGAAGTTGAAAGACTGGGAAAGCATTTGTTTACCTATTCGGAATATATGAAAAGAATGGGCCAACATTTAGATACAACGGTTTCCAGCTACAACAAGGCCGGGAAAGAATTGCAAAAAATTGATAAAGACGTGGTTAAACTAACCGCGGGAGAGGCAAGAATTGAAATTGACGAGGTTGGTCGTCCGGAGCTTGACGAGTAAAGATTTTTTTGCTAAACTTATAGCATGATAGCCATTATAAAAACCGGCGGAAAGCAGTATCTTGTCCAGCCCGGAGACAAATTAAAAATTGAGAAGCTGGAGGAAAAAGAAGGCAAGGAAATCAAATTTTCTGACGTTTTGCTTGTTGAAAAAAGCGGGAAGATTGAAATTGGAACTCCGTTGGTAAAAGCCGAAGTTTCAGCAAAAATTTTAAGCCATGGAAAAGGGGATAAAGTAATTGTTTTTAAATATAAATCAAAAAAAAGAGAGGCCAAAAAAATCGGGCACAGACAGCCGTATACTGAAATAGAAATTACCGGTATTAAATAAATTTGGAAACCGCTAATCGCGGTTTTTTGTTGCCACGCCATTGACAAGGTTTTTGACAAGAGTAGAATTAGAAAAAATGTCCGTACGTTTCCAATTTATCAACAAGCAGACGCAAAGGAGGCTGGAAGATGAG
This sequence comes from Candidatus Staskawiczbacteria bacterium RIFOXYC1_FULL_38_18, assembly GCA_001822095.1. Taxonomy (GTDB): domain Bacteria; phylum Patescibacteriota; class Minisyncoccia; order Minisyncoccales; family Staskawiczbacteraceae; genus XYD1-FULL-39-28. The sequence goes on along the minus strand of MHPP01000014.1, from coordinate 90,269 downwards.
CGAGAAACGTCATTTTATGCACATGCTGAATGACCAGTGGGCCCGTGGAAAGTTTCTAACCGTGAGCTTAAACCCAAGACCGGATAGAATGCCAAAGGGTTGCGGCGATGCGCTAACTTTTTTGGATGGTATAATCGCTGTAACTGGAGAAACGATTTGTTGCTACCAAATTGATCCTGCATTTCTCTACCCAGTGTATGGCTCTAATTCGTTGAATGTGGCAAAGGATCTCATAAGGCACATTCACGAAGTCGCGCCCCTGGTGCCTGTAATAGCCGACATCAATGAGGCCGGAGCCAAGCACACGGTGGAGCGGGCGGGTAAGCTGTGGTTTGGGGAAATGGGTGCGGATGCCATAACGGTTTGCGCTTATCACGGAAGGTTTGCCTTTCTCCCGGTTCTTGAACAGCAGGAGAAGGGAGTCATTGTAAACTGCCGCACAACAGACCCGGAAGCCAGCGAGTTTCAGGACGCCATAATTAAGGACGACAGTGATCCGTTGATGCCTCTTTATCGGCGCGTGGCCTGGCGGGCGTCGCAATACTGGGATGAAAACCATAACTGCGCCCTTGCAATTGGCGCCAAACACTCTCATGAGTTAAAGGAAATCAGGAATGTGATAACACAATGTAATCGACCAAGGGTAACTCCGTTTTTCATTTATGGAATAAGCTCCAATGGACCGGCCCGCATTGAGGAAACAGTGAAGGAATCGGTGGCAAACGGCCAAGATGATCGGGGTATGGGGTTTTCCGTTGTGACCTCCCGCACCGTGCTTTACGCATCGCAGGGAACAAATTGCTTTACGGCTGCCAAGGCTGTCGCGCAGAAAATCAACACAGCCATTTTAAGCAGTCGCAAAATGCAGGCTAGTCGCATTGCCTAGTTTGCAGGCCCAAACAGATTTGGGTCTTTTTTTTGCTTTTTAATAAATTTTAAGATAATAATAAGTAATGCTTAAAAAAGAAATTAACTGGCTGTTGAAAGAAAAATATTTAAATAAGCCGAATATAAATTTTAAAAAAGATATTAAGCGGCTCGAAAAGGGGGAGCCGCTGGATTATGTAATTGGATTTACCGATTTTTTGGGCTGTAAAATAGATTTGTCAAAAAAACCGTTAATTCCCAGGCCGGAAACAGAATTTTGGGTGGGACAGGTAATAAAAGAAATTAACAAGTTTTATCCTTCGACAAGCTCAGGACAAAATCTGCGGATTTTGGATATGTTTTCTGGTTCAGGGTGCATTGGTTTGGCAGTTTTGAAGAACATAAAAAATTCAGAAGTTGATTTTGCCGATATTGAAAACCGCATGGTTGGACATCGAGTAATAAAGTCAGACGTGTTTTCAAACATAAAAAGTAAATACGACTATATTTTTGCCAACCCGCCGTATATTCCAGATTACAGGAAAAACCTTTCGGAGCGACTCAGGGCGATTTTACTGAATCGAATTCAAAAGTCGGTTTTAAAGTTCGAGCCTAAAAAAGCGTTATTTGGCGGAAAAGACGGACTTTTTTATATAAATAAATTTTTGAAGGACGCGCCCTCCTTCGCTAAGGCTTCGGACGGGCAAGGAAAAATTTTCATGGAGTTCAGCCCCGAGCAGAAAGATAAAATAGAAAGATTGCTTAAAAAATATAAATATAAAAGCTGGGAATTTAACAAAGACCAATATGGAAAATGGCGATGGGTTATGATAGAATAACTAATAAGTTATGGCAAAAGCAATACAATTATCACCCAATTCCTTAAACTTATTTTTGGAGTGTCCGCACTGCTTTTGGCTGGATAAAAATTTAGGAGTTAAGCGACCTCCGCCATATCCTTATGCTCTAAATTCTGCGGTGGATGAATTGTTAAGGGAGGAGTTTGACGCATACAGAAAACGGGAAATCCCGCATCCGTTGTTAAGGGAGAATAATATAAAAGCGCGCTTATTTCCAAACCAAAAATTATTAAACCAGTGGCGCAATAATTTAGCCGGAATCAGGTATTTTGACAATGAATTGCAGGCAACCTTATTTGGAGCTTTAGACGATGTTTTGGAATTTGATGACGGCAAAATTGCTCCGCTTGATTACAAATCTACAGGAAGCGCCGCGGCAAATGTTTATGACAGATTCCAGCTCCAGCTTGATACATACGCATATTTAATGGAAAAAAATGGTTACAGAACGCCGGGGAGAGGATATCTGGCATTTTATATCGTGGACAAGAGCAAGGGATTTATTGACCGCCTGCCTTTCCGTAAAGAGCTTGTCGAGGTTGAAACAAGCCCGGCCGATATTAGTTTAATTTTTAAGGATGCAGTTTTGGCGCTAAGAAGCGCAGCGCCTCCATCTCATGGCTCAGATTGCCAGTTTGGCAAATGGCTTAAAAAAGTATAATTTAATTTATGGCAAACAAATTTTTTAGGTTTTTAAAAAGAAAGAGAAATATTTGGTTTATCTGCATTTTGGCCACGCTTATTTTTCTTAGCTGGCTCATCTTTGGCTGGTCAAAAGGCAGTTCGCCCATTCAAACCGGTTTTGCAACAAAACAAGACCTAAAAGAGACTGTCTTGGCAACAGGGCAGGTTGTGAGCGGAACAGACCTTGATTTGAGTTTTCAAGCAAGCGGCATTGTAAGGCGGGTTTTGGTTAAAGAGGGGGATAAGGTGAACGCCGGGCAGACCATAGCCTATTTAGATCAATCAGCCGGAATAGCTTCTTTAGTAACGGCCAAAGGCGCCTTGGCGCAGGCGCAGGCAAATTACGACAAATTACTGGCTGGAACAGCCTCAGAAGACATTAGAATAGCGCAGAATTCTGTGGATTCGGCAGAACAGGACCTGAATAATGAATATAACGAAGCAGTAAATACGCTAAACAATGCTTATATAAAAATTTATAACGCGCACACTTTTATTACAAAATTGCAGCAAGATTATTTTACAGCCTCAGACCAGCAGGGGATAAAGGTGAGTGAAAACAGGGACGTAATCGGAAAAGGCGACACGAGCATTAAGGGCGGAATTGATGCAATCAAATCTGGGGCAGATAAAGAAAATATTGAAAATGCAATTTTCTACGCCATAACACATTTAAACAACGTTTCCTCTGCCCTAAAAATAATAAGGGACACTGTTGACGACGCAGGCTATTATTCAAAAGTTTTAATTGCCGACAAGAGTTCAATAGATACCTTTAGGGCAAATATAAACTCAGCCTTGTCAGATATAACAACCTCGCAGAACAGCATAGCTTCAGGCAAAGTTGCCTTGCAAAAGGCGGAAAACTCTCTAGCCCAAAAAACTGCTTTGCCCAGACAGCCGGACATAGACTTTCAAAAAGCGCAAATTCTTTCGGCCCAAGGGCAGGTTGATTCGGCGCAGGCGATTTTAAGCAATACACTCATAATTGCGCCAACCTCCGGAACTATTACGCAAATAGACATTAAGGCAGGGGAGCACGCAACAGCCCTGGCGAGAATTATGGTTCTGCAGGACATTGGCAATATGCATGCCGAAGCAGATGTCAGCGAAGCAAATATAGCTTCTTTGGAAATTGGCCAGACTATTGACTATACCCTTGATGCTCTTGGTCCGGACAAACATTTTTTAGGAAAAGTTTTAACAATAAATCCTTCGTCAACAATAGTGTCGGGCGTAGTAAATTATAAGGTAAAGGGCAGCCTTGATAACATAGAGAAGATAAAACCGGGAATGACCGCAAACATGACAATTTTGGTGGCAAAAAAAGACAATGTTTTAGCTGTGCCGTCAACATCTGTAATAAATAAAAACGATAAAAACTATGTTCGGGTGATTGAAGATAAAAAGAAAAAAAATTTTCGTGAGATTGAGGTGCAAACAGGACTTCGGGGGGATGGCGGGTTGGTGGAAATTATTTCTGGACTGAATGAAGGGCAGGAAATTGTTACCTATATAAAATAAATATAATTTTGCGGGAAATGGGCCTAATTGAGGTACAAAATTTAAAAAAAAATTATGTAAACGACGAGGTTGTCACGCCAGTTTTACATAATATAAGTTTTAAAATAGACGAGGAAGAGTTTGTGGCAATTATGGGCCCTTCTGGTTCGGGAAAATCAACGCTAATGCATATTTTGAGTTTTTTAGATAGACCGACTTCCGGACTTTACGAATTTGAGGGCAAGGATACAAAAAATTTCGACGATAATTATTTGGCCCGTTTAAGAAACGAGAAAGTAGGATTTGTTTTTCAATCCTTTAACCTGCTTGCAAGAACCTCGGTTTTAGACAACGTAAAATTGCCTTTGGTTTACAGCGTAAAAAAAAATTACGCTGGGCTGGCGGAGAAAGCGCTTGAATCTGTGGGGCTTTCGCATAGATTAAATTATTTTACAAACCAAATTTCTGGCGGAGAAAAGCAAAGGGTGGCAATTGCCAGGGCCTTGGTAAATAACCCGGCTGTAATTTTTGCAGATGAGCCCACAGGAAACCTGGATTCAAAATCCGGAAATTTAGTAATGAATATTTTGCAGAAATTAAACAGCAATGGGCACACAATTATCTTAGTCACCCATGAAACTGACACCGCCAACCACGCAAAAAGAATTATACGCATTAAAGACGGGAATATTGTTTCTGATGAAACGGTGATAAACAGGACAATTGCAACCGAGGACAAGGGGCTTGTAAAATAAACAAAAGTGGACATTTTAGGCACAATAAAACTGGTGTTCCGCACCTTGCTTGCCAGAAAAGGCAGGTCGTTTTTGACTATTTTGGGCATTGTTATCGGGGTTGCCGGAGTTATTATAATTATTGCCTTGGGGGCGGGCGCGCAAAGCTTAATTTTAGGGCAGGTGACTAAGCTGGGGTCGGATTTTTTAGCGGTTGAACCCGGTAAAAGCAACGAAAAAGGCCCACCGGCGCAGTTATTTGGCATAGTCATAACAACTCTTGTTAAAGAAGACGCGGATGCCCTTGCGGACTCTTCCCGCGTTCCGCATGCAAAAGTCATAAACTCTATGGTGCGGGGCTTGGGCACAGTGAGCTGGCAGGGCAGGGCAATTGACACAAATGTTGTGGGTACAGATTATCGATACGGCGATGTTTTTAATTTAAAAATGCAGGAAGGCCAGTTTCTTGACCAGCAACAGGAGCGGGGAAACGCAAATGTGGCTGTGCTTGGCTATAGCGTTAGCAGGGAATTATTTGACAAGGCTGGCGTAAACCCTATTGGCCAGGTTATAAAAATTAGAAGCTCTTCCCAGGAAAAAGCTGGAGGGATTCCCTTGCGAGTAATTGGAGTTGTCGCAGAAACAGGCACAGCATTTTTCCAAGATATGGATGATCAAGTTTTTGTCCCGCTCGCAATTGGCCAGCAACAGCTTTTGGGAATACGTTATTTGCAAATGATACATGTAAAAGTTGATTCATCGGAAAATATTGGCCAGACAATTTCTGATATAAAAAATGTTATGAATCAGCGTCATCGTATACAAAAAGAAGTTGATGCGGATTATACTGTTAGGAATATCGCAGACGCTGTTGATATTCTGAATACGATTACAAACGCTCTCCGGATTTTTCTTACCGCTATGGCGGCAATTGCCTTGATTGTGGGCGGAATTGGGATTTTGAACATTATGCTGGCAACGGTGGCCGAAAGGACGCGGGAAATCGGTTTAAGAAAAGCGGTGGGAGCCTCAAATGCGGCGATAATGGGGCAATTTCTTTTTGAGGCCGGAACACTTACTTTCTTAGGGGGAGTTGTCGGAATTATTGCCGGCTCCATACTTTCATATTTAATAAGTTTGTTGATGAAATATTTAGGATACGATTGGGCGTTTGTTGTTTCGTGGTGGTCAATTCTTTTGGCCATTGGGGTTTCAGTGTTAACTGGAGTTGTTTTTGGTCTGTACCCCGCGTTCAAGGCATCGAAGTTAAACCCAATTGACGCACTGCGATACGAATAAAATAAACATAAACATACTGTCTCGTAATTCTAACACGTATTAAAATTATTAGACAAATAAATTATGAAGCTACCGGTTACAGATCAATTCTTATGGGATATCTTTAACGCAACAAATGATGCCTACGCCGATCGTCCCTGGAAAAATAAAAATAAGGGAAATTTTGTAAAATTTATTGATTATTTAAAACGTAAAAATTATATAAAAGTAAAAAATGTTTAAGGCGTTTGAGCAATCATTAAAGGCATTAAAATCTAATCCGGTGCGGACGGTTTTGACAACCCTGGGAATTGTTATTGGGATAGCAACAGTCATAATGGTTTTTTCAGCAGGAGCGGGGTTTAGAAGCTTGATTAATGTTGAGCTCCAAAATTGGGGAACTGACACTGTTTTTATTGAAACAAGGGTTCCGCCTACAACAAAGAACAGGGCGAACAACAATCCTGCGTCCGCGGATTTTAGCCGGGCGGGGAGCGCGGTTGCAGTCACCAGTTTTAAGCAAGAAGATTTAGACTTCATCAAAAAGCTTGGAAATGTGGGCGGAGTTTATGGAATTGTTACGGGCCTTTCTGTGGCAACCTATCGGGATAATGCAAAAAGTATTATTTTCTACGGCACATCAGCGGAACGGTTTGTAATAGATAAACACGCGTTAAAATATGGCAGATTTTTTACGGAATCAGAAGATGTGGGCGCCTCGCAGGTAGCAGTTTTGGGAAGCAATCTGGCAAAGGACCTTTTTGGCCAGGATGACCCCCTGGAAAAATTAGTCCACGTTGGAAACCTGAATTTTCAGGTAATAGGTGTATATGGCCCGCAGGGTTCAATGGGGGGGCAAAGCCCCGACGATATTCTCTATATGCCCTTAAAGACCGCCCAAAAAAAGATTTTGGGCGTAGATTACCTTGTGGTTGGCGTTGTCCAGTTGAATGACGGAAACCTTAGCGACGCAACAGCAGAATTAATCCGGCAAACAATGCGAAGCAATCATAATATCTTAGACCCTCAAAAAGACGATTTTACGGTAACAACAAAAGAGCAGGCGCTGGAAATATTTGATGCAATCTTTTTTGGAATTACAATTTTACTTATTGGGATTGCTGGCATATCGTTGGTTGTTGGCGGAGTAGGCATTATGAATATTATGTATGTTATTGTTACTGAAAGGACGCCCGAAATAGGCCTAAAAAAAGCTCTTGGAGCAAAAGGCTCTGATATTTTAAGCGAATTTTTAATAGAATCGGTTTTGGTTACTGTGCTCGGCGGAATTATAGGAATTATTTTGGGCGCCTTTTTGGGATGGATGGTTGCAATAGTAGCGTCTTTTGCGGGCTTATCATGGGCATTTAGTGTACCATTTTACGCAATAATTATTGCTGTTGGAGTTTCGGCAACAATTGGAATTTCTTTTGGGGTTTTGCCCGCACGGGCTGCGGCAAAACTTGACCCGGTTGACGCGATGCGATACGAGTAGTAAAATTAGGTAATATATTTTATTTTATAAAAAAATATGGAATTTAATTCAAATGGTCAAGTTGCGCGGTTGCTTTTAGTTTTGGCGATAATTGTTTTTGTCGCCATTATTATTACCTTTTTAGTAGTAAAAATGGCTGAACGTCCGCCAAAACCGCCTGTTTCAACCGGACCTGAAATTCCTTTGCCGGTTTATGAGCAGAAACTTGGTAATATAAGGTTTGTATTCCAATCCGCAACAGACCTGGGCAGCACACTGAGAGCCTCCGAGGCAACAAACAGCTCGTACACCGTCCAGAAGGATTTAACTACGCGAGAAAAGTTTATTGAGGTTATTATTGGAGCGCAAAATATGGGAACAGTTAACACCGAGCAAGGCGCATGGGACATTGGAAATATAGTTGATTCTGACGGGAGAAATTTTATTCCTGTTGAAAATTATTCTGTTAACGCCTGGCTGCCCGCGCAAACCGGATGCGGGGCGTTACTGAAGCCGGCGTTCAATCCAACCTTATGCGTAAAAATTTATGAGGTTGCAAAAGAATCCACCGGACTAAAAATTGAGGTGCAAACCGGCGCAGGTAATAACAGCGCAAATGACTTTTCGGCCGGAAGGAGGCAAAAATATTTACTGGATTTAATAATAAAATAGATAATATATGGCCGATCAACCAAATAAAAAATCCGAGAAATTAAGCGATCTTGAAAAAAAAATTACTTCTGGGGAGCGGGCTCAAAGATGGATGGAAAAAGAGCCGACAAAGGAAAGCAAAGAAATTTCTGCTGACGAAAAAAATATTTCCGACGAGCTCAAAAGAGAAATTGAACTAATGCAGGTTGACGAGAGCTTGAGAGCGCAGGCCGAACAGACAACGCTTAAAATCCAAGTTTTGGCCGATGACGATAAATTAAAAAAACTTTTGGATATTGCCAAGGAAAAGGGCGTTGTTTTTGCGGTTAAGGTGGCAAAATCAATGAACGACCCGTTTTTGTTGGATACTTTGCACGACATTCTGGCTAAAGAAGGGTACTACAAGAATTTTATTAGAAAATAAAATAATGATTATTTTAATTCCGGGGTTAATTTTACTTTTTCTTTTAATTGTTTTGGCCTTTATTATTGTTTTAAATACCGAAACAAATGAAAAAAACTCTGTTTTTGGAGGTCTTGAAATGACACTGTTTTTAGTAATGATGCCCAAAAACCCGCCCAAAAAAGAGGGAGAGGCGCAAAAGGAGGAAAAGCTGACAATTGCCCAAATGGAGCAGGTTTTTTCCAATTTTTTATATCTAAAAAAGCCTAAAATGTTTCAAGAACCGCCAAGCTGTTCCTTTGAAATTGCTTCGCAAATTGGAAACTCCGACATTTCTTTTTATGTGGCTGTTCCAAGATATTTGGAATCTGTTTTTGAAAAATATGTGCAAGGGGTTTATCCAAACGCGGTTGTTGACAAAGTTCCGCAAGACTATACAATTTTTGAGCCTCAGGGAGCGAACGCTGGCGCTTATTTAAAATTATTGGAGAATCCTCTTTTTCCAATAAGCACTTACCAAATTTTAGAAAAGGATCCATTGTCCTTAATAACAAACACTTTGAGCAAAATTACTCCAAACGAAGGCGCGGCAGTTCAGGTTGTAATACGGCCGTTGTCAAAATTAAATTTAAGAAAAAAAGGCGAAAAAGCATTAAAAAAAATTCGGGAAGGAAAGTCCGTGAGAAGCGCTGTTTTGCAAGCATTTCAAAATCCGGTTATGGATATGATAGAAGAATTAGGCAAACCCGCAAAGGACCCTAAAAATTCGCAGGATTTTGGCAAGGAAAAGGAGCAGGGGATTGACCAAAAAGGCTACGACGCCATACAAAGCAAAATTCAAAAACAGCCGTTTGAAACAAACATAAGAATTTTAACATCGGCGCAGTCAGAAGGCAGAGCGGAAGAAATTTTAAATCACTTAACCTCGGCCTTTAGTCAGTTTTCTATGTCTGCGATTAATAGCTTAGAACCCAAGGAGGTTTTTAAAAAAGAATTAAAAAAACTTATTTATGATTATAGCTTCAGAAATTTTAACGAAAAGCAAATAAGCATTTTAAATTTGGAGGAACTGGCAAGCGTTTATCATTTCCCTTCGCACTATATAGAAACGCCCTATATTAAAGCAGCAAAATCAGTCGCTACGCCCCCGCCTGCTGATTTGCCGGAAAAAGGAGACCTACTTGTTGGTGAGGTGGACTACCGTAATGAAGTAAAAAAAGTTTATTTTTCCAGGGACGATCGGCGTAGGCATTTTTATTATATTGGGCAAACCGGTACTGGAAAATCATACTTTATGGAAGGCCTAATTATCCAGGATATTCTGAAAGGCGAGGGAGTTGCTGTAATTGATCCGCACGGCGAAACGGTGGAGCATATAATGGCACACATCCCCAAGGAAAGAGTTGACGACGTGGTTATATTTGAACCGTTTGATATTGAAAGACCGTGCGGTTTAAATATGCTTGAGTATGACAGTCCCGAGCAAAAAGATTTTGCCGTGCAGGAAATGATTTCTATTTTTATGAAACTTTTTCCGCCCGAAATTATTGGTCCAATGTTTGAGCATTATATGAGAAACGCAATGTTGGCATTAATGGCCGACAAAGACAACCCCGGAACGCTTGTTGAAATTCCAAAAATGTTTACAGACCCTGCGTTTTTACAGCAAAGATTGACAAAGGTTACCGACCCGATTGTCCGTTCTTTTTGGACAAAAGAATGGGCGCAAACAACCGGCTCCACAAGGTCTGATATGTTAGGATATGTGGTTTCAAAATTGGGCAGGTTCATTGAAAACGAAATGATGCGAAACATAATGGGCCAATCTCGGTCTGGTTTTGATTTGTCAAAAATTATGGATGAGAAAAAAATATTTTTGGCGAATTTATCAAAGGGTTTAACTGGCGAAGTAAATAGCAGTTTGCTTGGAATGATTTTGGTTTCAAAAATGCAAATGGCCGCAATGAGAAGAGCCAGAATTGCGGAAGCCGAAAGAAAAGATTTTTATTTGTACATTGACGAATTTCAAAATTTTACAACGGACTCTATTGCCACAATTTTGTCTGAGGCCAGAAAATACAAGCTTAACCTAACCATGGCTCACCAGTATATGCCCCAGCTTACAGATCAGATTAGGGAAGCTGTTTTGGGAAACGTTGGAATGATGGGCGCCTTAAGAATCGGCGCCGAAGACGCTGAAAAACTTGAAAAACAATTTGAGCCGGGATTCTCAAGATTTGACCTAGTTAATTTAGATAACAGTTATTTAATTTTAAAAATGTTGATTGGCGGAAAGATTTCTACGCCATTTAAAATGAAAGTCATTACTCGAGCCGACAAGGGCAGGCCCGAAATTGTTGAACCAATAAAAAAAATATCAAAACTGAAATACTCAAGGCCAAAAGCAATTGTGGAACAGGAAATAATGCAGAGGTCATTTGTGGAACCTCCTCCTATTCCTCCATCTTCTCCTGTAAAATAAAAAACAAGTTTTATAAATTACACGCGTTTTACGTATGTACCGGTTTCGGTGTTGATTTCAATGACATCGCCCTCTTCAACAAACAGGGGAACCTGTATAACCGCGCCTGATTCTAAAATTGCTTCTTTTGTTCCGCCCTGGGCTCGGTCGCCCTTGACTCCGGGCGCGGATTCTTTAACTTTTAGTTGTACCTTTATGGGCAACTTGAAGTTTATAATTTTTTCCTCAAAAATAATTCCAACCACAATTTCGTTTGGCCTTAAATATTTTGCCTGGCTACCAATTTGAGCCTCTGTGAAAAAAAATCTTTTGGACGGGTCATTCGGCTCGCAGAAGAAATATTGCCCCTTGCTTTGGTACAAAAATTTTATGTCTTTTTTTTCCAAATCAGCCTCGTCAAAAACATCGCCTTGCTGAAAGTTTTTTTCCTGCACTCTGCCGTCTATCAAATTTCTTATTTTGCTTTGAATAACAGGCCTTCTCTGGGCCATTTTCATCATATCGGCCGTAAGCACCTCCCATGGCTGGCCTTCGTAAATAAATTGTACCCCCGGCTTTAAATCTGTATGTGTAAGCATGCTAAGAATTTTAAATTTTAAATTTATAATTTTAAATTACTGGATTATTCGCCACTCAATAGTATTTTCATTGTCCGCAAATTCCAGCCATTCGTTGTCTTTAACAACAAACCATTTTTTTTTGGTTTCAACCCAAAACATCGGGTATCCTTTATAAAATGGTTTTTTTACAATTTCTTTTGGCTTTAGTTGGTCCAACTCAAGCCATTTTTTAAAAACTGTTTCAATGGCATAATCCAGTTTTCTGGAGGTTGCCCATTTTGAAACCGTATCAATGGCTTGCTTCGCATTCTTAATTGAACCGGCTAAATCCAGCAATTGTTTTGCCGGTTTTGTAAACCGAGAATATACTATTTTTCTCTTTTTAGCATTTTCTTTCAATTCTTGCAACCCTAAGCCCTTAGACTGAAAATAGTGGGTGACTATTTGTTTTATGGCGGTTTCTTCTTTTAATTCCTCATATTCTTTAATTTTTCCGTGTCTTATATATTCTTCTATTTTTTTAGCATTTTTTTCTCCTATGACTTTGGGCACCAAAAATACTTGCCATTTTTTTACCTGCCCTGAGTCTGCCGAGGAATAAATTTCCGAAACATCTGTTTTTAAATTTTCTAAATATACAGCAGCTTTTTTGTAAGCATTAATCCTCTGGGGAATTTTTTCCCCATTAATATCTAGAAGCTCGGCCATCTCCCTAAAAATTTCCGCAATTTTTTTATTTATTTCTTCCATCGATTTTATCTTACCATTTTTTGTGTGAAAAAATAGCCCGACGACGTTCTTATCGAGCGCCTTCGGGCTTTGATAGTTATTGGAGTAGGGCGCGCAGGAAGTCTTGCAACGCAGGACTTCCTTTCACGGCCTGCTTCAGTTCATAGCTTTGCTGAACCGTCAGGTTGAGTAGCGCCTGCGCCATTGTCCCAATCGGCGCGACCGTGGTAGGAACATCGAGGTCGGCTGGCGGGACAGGTTGTGGTTTTGGCGCATTCATGGCGGGCGCGTGTCCCTTAATGAGAAAACGAACCTTGACCTCGCGTTTGCCGACACGCTCAATTTGAATCGCTCTCATAGCGACCAACCTCTCCAAAATTGCTCTGATCGAAGCATACGCGTTGGGGCTCTTCGGCCACGACGAATCAAAGGTCGCGAGTAGTCGCGAATTTAGGCTCTTTAAGAGGTACCACCCGTCTTCCGGGACGATTTTGTCTTCTTCGGCAATCTCACGCATTGCCAAAAGAATCAGTTCTATATTCTCGCCGGTCGGTGAGATTCGCGAACCCTCCGATTTTTCGCCTGTGTCCATCTCCGGTGGCGTGGGCGAGGCTTTCTGGTCATTGTGTTCAGTATGTCCGTTTTTTGGCGCGGTAACCAGTTGTGCAATTGTAGCTGTGTCCATGCTTTCGTTTCCTTGAGGTTTGCTGGGTTTGGGTTTGAGTTTGAGATTCAATTCGCTCCGAAAGAACGAGTCCATCATAGCCTCTTCCTCGGGCGTTAGATGAGGAAAACTAATCGTGCATTTCGCTGCGCCCGGGACCTTAAGTATTATTTTCCAGCCGTTTTCTCGAACATGCCACAGATTGAAGTTGTCGCTGTGCGCCACCTTGCTTGGTGGCGACCAGTGAAGTCTGAATCCTTCAGGGTCGGATGCAAAGAACTTTCGCTCAAAGCGTTCGACAATCCCAGCCAGACGGGGGTGGGCGCCGTATCTTTGGCGCGTTCTCATGTGCTTGCTGATTTTCACGTTTTATCCTCCAATAAATACGATTGTCAAAAAAGCAAATTAACTCATTTAGAGTAGCATATAATTAATCTTATGTCAATAGTGAATTTGGACTAAAAATTTGTTAATATAATTTATAAGTATATGGAAAAAAGACACAAAATATTCATTGCCATAAACTTACCGGCTGAAATAAAAAAAGAGTTGGGATTTTATGCTGAAAAATATGCGGAATTGCCCGCAAAATGGGTAAATAAGGAGGGACTGCATATTACGTTTGTTTTTCTTGGCGACCTGACCGACGTTGAACTGGCTGATGCCTGCGAGGCCGTAAAAAAAATTGCCGAAATTCACAAGTCTTTTAATATAGTTTTGAATAAAGTAGCTTATGGTCCACCCCTTCGATCCGGCTCAGGGCAGGCCAAAATGTCTCCAAGATTTGTCTGGGCAACCGGCGAAAAGTCAGAAGAATTATCTGATTTAAAAAATGATTTGGAAGAATTATTGCTTGAAAAAATAAGCTTCAGGCCGGAAGGAAGGGGATTCACTCCGCACATTACTTTGGCAAGAATTTCTGAATGGGAATTCAGAAAAATTGAGCCCGAGGAAAGGCCGGAAGTTGATGAACATATTGATTTAACTTTTTCTGTGGAGTCAATTGAAGTTATGGAATCAGAATTAACAAGATTGGGCCCAAGATATAATATTATTGAGTCGCATAATTTAAAAGAATGAAATATGAATTTTAAAAACAAAGAAAAAATATCTAAAATTATTGATTTGGGAATTAAATTTTTATTTTTGCCTTGTGTTATTTCCTTGTTTTCCGTATGGCTATTGATCTATCTTTCAATTAATTTACCCCTTTGGTTCAATTTTGGTTTAGGTCTTTCAATTATTATTGTCTCTTCTCTCCTTATTAATCCCTTAATACAAGTTCTTTACAAAATAAACGGTCTTAAAGAATTTATGTATCCTTCTTTGATTCAAATTGTCGCAGATTTTTTAGAAGTTTTGTTTTTTGCTTTTTTATTTATTTTTAAACAGCATTTACTCATAACTGGTTATTTGGTAATTAAAACGTTGAGAAAGTTATCATTTAATCCTGAGGAACATCAGAGTGGGCCAATAGCATGGGAGGGAAAGTCTATCGCAATTTATAGTATTTATATCATTCTAATTTTAAGTACGGCTCTTATCGGTTCATTATTTATTTTTAATTCTGAACTTTCGAGAGGCTTTATCTATAATGTGATATTAAAATTTTTTGTTCCAACATAGTATGAAGATACATTTAATTGGTATTGGTGGAATTGGAGTGTCGGCCTTGGCGCAGTATTATCTTTCAAAGGGGCACGAGGTTTCGGGGTCTGATTTGGTTG
>MHPP01000014.1:0-75606 GCA_001822095.1 Candidatus Staskawiczbacteria bacterium RIFOXYC1_FULL_38_18 | reverse complement strand
GTTGCTTCAGAAATTACGGATTTTTTAAAAAGGAAAGGGATAAAAACTTATATCGGAAACTTTGCAAAAAATATTTCAAAGGACATTGATTTGGTTGTTTTCAGCCCGGCGGTAAAAAAAGATAATAAAGAATTAAAACAAGCAAAAAGATATAAAATAAAAGCGATAAGCTATCCCGAAGCCCTTGGCGAAATGACAAAAGAATATTACACTATTGCGGTTGCCGGAGCCCATGGAAAAAGCACGACAACGGCGATGATAGGGCTGGTTTTGGCGGAAGCCGGTCTTGACCCGATTGTAATTGTCGGCACAAAAGTAAAAGAGTTTGGTGACCCTGGCATGAAAAAAGCCGAAGGGAACAATTTTAGAGACGGAAAAAGCAGGCTTTTAGTTATTGAGGCGTGCGAATATGATTCTTCGTTTTTGTATTATTCGCCAAGAATAATTGTTGTCACAAATGTTGATGAAGAACATCTGGATTATTTTAAAACCTTTAACAATGTAAAAAAAGCGTTTAAAAATTTTATTTTACGCCTTTCAGGAGACGGATTTTTAGTTTTTAACCAAGACGATGAATTTATACCAAAAATTGAAGAACCAAAATTTAAAGTTGCAGGTTATTCATTAAAACAAAATGAAGCTAAAAAAATAAAGAAAATTTTGAGGGTTCCGGGAATGCACAACGTTTCTAATGCCTTGGCCGTATTGGAAGTTTCAAAAATATTAAATATTCCTGAGGACATAGTTTTTAAGGTTTTGTCTAAATTTAAGGGAACGTGGCGCCGTTTCGAAGTTAAAAAAGGAAAAATCCATTCGGCGAGCTCAGGACAAGCCGGAGATAAAAAAATAACTCTTATATCCGATTATGCCCACCATCCAAACGAAATTTCCGCCACATTAAAAGCTGCAAGAGAAAAATATAAAAATAAAAACATTTTGTGCGTTTTTCAGCCCCACCAGCACCAACGAACGTTTTATTTGTTTAATGACTTTGTAAAGGTTTTTCGCGGGGTCCCGGTTGATAAAATAATAATAACAGACATATATGACGTGGCAGGAAGGGAAACGAAAAAAATAAATAAAAAAATAAGCTCTAAAAAACTTGTAGAAAAAGTAAGCAGGGAAGACGTAGTCTATTGTGCGACAAGAGATCTGGAAAAATTTACAAAAGAGAACCTTAAAAATACGGATGTTTTGATAATAATGGGCGCTGGGGATATTTATAGGCTTGCTGATAAATTCTAAAATTTTGCAAAAAAAACAGAGCCGTTGTGCGAATCACTTCGACTCCTTGTTTGCGAGATTTGAGCTGAAGGAATTTATCCTGCGATAATCGCTCTTCGGCGGTTTCTCCAATAATCGCGGGCTCCTGCGCGCAGTTGGCTTCGCCGGTCAGTGGCCGCTTTTTTTCTGCGCTCCTTCATCCGCATTTCCCGCCGATATTTTAGCAGGCAGGAGAAGTCCTTGTCCGTGACAACCAGTTCGGGAAACTGTTTGCGAAACTTCTCCTTGAAAATCTTCGCCTTTTCTCCCAGGCAATCCCGTGGTGCGTACGTCAGAAAAAAATCCTGTTGCGATTTGGACAAATTACCAAACCGCACATTTTCCTTTTTACCTTTGCCATCCATTTGTGTCATCTCAGACTCCTTTAGATGTAAAACAACAAAATAAAAATAAGCTCAGAGCGGCGGGAGCCACCATGAGCCTGAATAACGTTGAGAAGAAAGTGGGCGGAATGTGCGATGTGAATTAAGGAGGGCAGTTCAGCGATTGCTTGATTGGTTTTGCCCGTTATTGGAGCCAGTGCCGGGCTTTTGGCCCTTTGGATTTTCTGCACCACGCTGTGTGTTGAACAACCCTGGGTTGTCCTTGCGCGTTTCGAACCTCCAGCCACCAACGACGGGGTTCACGACTTTAAAGCTCTTCATGGCTTCTTTCCTTGTCATGATAAACCTGACAAAAGTCCCATTTCCTTGCAATTCCTGCTGTTGCCTCCTTTCTTTTCACCGCAGGGTAGGTTGTTAACGATCTGTTAGCACTCTAATATTATATTAACATTTTATAAGAAAGAGTCAAATGCTTTTATTCACTTCTAAAAATTGGTAATATATATTAAGATAAAACTAACACAAAAATGATTGAAACAAATCCGCAAAAAATTGAGGAAATTTTAACTCGGGGGGTAGAGGAAATAATTGTAAAAGACGATCTAAAAAAGCGGCTTTTATCCGGGAAAAAGATAAAGCTGTATTTTGGCGTGGATCCGACGGGAGCTGATTTGCATATCGGGCACGCCGTTCAATTATGGAAACTTAGAGATTTTCAGGAACTGGGTCACGACGTTATCTTATTGATAGGCGACTTTACCGCGCGCATTGGAGACCCGTCAGGAAAGGATGCCTTAAGAAAACCATTGTCAGAAAAGGAAGTAAAGGAGAATTTTAAAACCTACAAAAAACAGGCGTCCAAAATTTTAAACTTTTCAAAAGTAAAAATACAATATAATTCAAGCTGGCTTTCAAAATTAAAATTTGCCGATATTTTGAAATTAGCCTCTAATTTTACGGTTCAGCAAATGATACAGCGTGAAATGTTTCAAAAAAGGCTTAGCGCGAATATGCCGATAAGCTTGCAGGAATTTATGTATCCATTGATGCAGGGATATGATTCCGTGGCAATGGACGTTGATTTGGAAATAGGGGGGAACGACCAAATGTTTAATATGCTGGCAGGAAGAACTTTGCAAAAAATTTACAACAATAAGGATAAAAGTATTTTAACGACAAAATTGTTACTTGGTTCTGACGGAAGAAAGATGAGTAAAACATACAATAATTTTGTTGCAATTGAAGACGCGCCGAATGATATGTTTGGGAAAATAATGTCTATGTCTGATAATTTGATTGACGAATATCTTGAATTGGCTACAAGGTTATCTGTTGAAGAAATAAAAGAAACAAAAAAGCTTTCAAACCCAAGAGATCAAAAAGCAAGATTGGCAAGAGAAATTGTGAAAATGTATCACGAAGAAAAAGAAGCAGTGAAAGCCGAAGAAGAGTTTAACAAGATTTTTAGAAATAAAGAATTGCCAAGTGATATGCCGATTTTCGAGGTGACTGAAAATAATTATGCTATTCTTGATTTAATGCTCGACGCAAAACTGGCGGTTTCAAAAAATGAGGCAAAAAGATTGGTTGAGCAAAATGCGGTGGAAATTATAATCGGCGATAAAAAACAAAAAATTATAGATTGGAAAGCCGAGGTAAATATTGAGGATGGAATGATAATAAAAGTGGGGAATAGAAGGTTTGTAAAAATTATAAAAAAATAAAAATATGATTAGATTCCTAATAAAAGATACAGCCAAGCACGTTGGAGAAAAATTAAAGGTTTCGGGTTGGGTAAATGTGAGAAGGGCCCACGGAAAAATTTTGTTTGTTGATTTGAGAGATATCAGCGGAGTTTTGCAATTGGTTTTTGTGCCCTCAAACAAGGAAGCTTATGAAAAAGCTGAAAAAATAAGGCCGGAGTGGGTGATTGAAGTTCGCGGGCAAATTGTAAAAAGGCCGGAAAATATGATTAATTCTAAAATTGAAACTGGGCAGGTTGAAATGTCAGTTGACGAACTCAATGTTTTGTCCGAGTCAGAAACCATGCCTCTGTCAATTGAAACGGACGGATATGATATAGGGGAAGAGGTCAGGATGAAATATAGATATCTGGATCTAAGGAGGGAGAGGTTAAAAAACAATCTTATTGCCCGCTACAAACTCGTAAAATTTATAAGAGATTTTTTAGGTAACGAAGATTTTATTGAAATAGAAACTCCAATTTTAACAAAATCAACTCCTGAGGGCGCAAGAGATTACATTGTGCCGGCAAGGCTGAATCCCGGGACTTTTTATGCGCTACCGCAATCCCCGCAACAGTATAAGCAGCTTTTTATGGTAGCTGGATTAGAAAAATATTATCAAATTCCGCGATGCTTCAGGGACGAGGACCCTAGGGGAGATAGACAGCCTGAATTTACCCAGCTTGATTTGGAAATGAGTTTTGTTGAAAGAGAAGACGTTATGGAATTAACCGAGAGAATGTTTATTTCACTTGTTAAAACTCTTTACCCCAATAAAAAAATTCAGGAAATTCCTTTCCCGCGGATAACCTACAAAGACGCGATGGAAAAATATAAATCCGATAGGCCCGACATAAGAAAAAACAAGGATAACAAAGATCTTTTGGCATTTTGCTGGGTTATAGATTTTCCGTTTTTCGAAAAAACCGATGAAGGGGGATGGACATTTACCCATAATCCATTTTCCGCCGCTAAACCCGAATTTAGGGAGGATTTGTTAAACAAAAAAAATATAGAAAAAATATTGACCAGCCAGTACGACATTGTTCTAAACGGCTCTGAAATCGGAGGTGGCAGCATCAGAAACCATACAGCCGAAGCTTTAGAAAAGGTTTTTGAAATTATGGGTTACAAAAAAGAAAGGATCCAACAAAATTTTGGGCATATGCTTGAGGCTTTTAAATACGGCGCGCCCCCCCATGGCGGAATCGCTCCGGGAATTGATAGGCTAATTTCTATTTTGCAGAATGAGCCGAATATAAGGGAGGTGATTGCATTCCCAAAAACAGGAGATGGCAGGGACTTTATGATGAATGCCCCGTCTGAGGTTGATAAAAAACAGTTAGAAGAACTGCACATAAAAATTGCAAAGAAAACCAAGAAATGAACATAAAAAACATAACACAAGTTTTCTCCACATTTTTTATTTTTGTGTTTGTGCTGGGGTTTTTAATTTATGGCAGTCAGGTGCTTTTAGATCAAAACCGTTCCTCTGCGCTATCAAGCGTTTCGGGCGCGGTAGTATTGGAAGCCGCCGAAAAAAATATTCCGCAAAGAAATTGGCAAATCCAGGATTTAAATATAGGGGCAAGATCAGCAATTTCTGTTGAAAGCAACTTGTTTGAAGATAAAATTTTATTTTCAAAGAACGCCGACGTGGTGTTACCTATCGCCAGCCTGACAAAATTAATGTCGGCAATTATTGTTTTGGATAACTATAATATGTCTGATATCGTTGAAATAAATGAGGATATTGATTCTCAAATTATGGTTCAAAACGATTTAAAGCCTGAAGACAAATTATCGGTGGACAGCCTTTTGCGCATAATGCTTATTGGGTCCAGCAACAGGGCTGCTTTCAGTCTGGCGGAAAAAATTGGTCAACAACGCTTTGTTGAGATGATGAATCAAAAAGCAAAATACATAGGATTGGAGAATACAATATATGCGGAACCAACAGGATTATCCGATAGAAATTATTCTACCGCAAAGGACATTATAAGACTTAGCCAGCACATTCTAAAAAATTATCCAAAAATTACGGAAATCAGCGGAATTAAAGAGTTTGATGTGCAAAGCTTCGGAAAAATTATAAACACAAACGAATTGCTTGGCTCTATGCCGGAGGTTATCGGCGGGAAAACGGGTTTTACAACCGGGGCCAAAGGCTGCTTGCTGTTAGTTGCAAATAATACAAAAACAGGCGGTTTTTTCATTTATGTGATTTTAGGTTCAGATGATAAATTTTTAGAAATGAAAAATATAATTAGCTGGGTGGGCTCCGCCTACCAATGGTAACAAGTAAATTTTAAATATATGACACCGCTTACCTTTAGCGTCATCAAAATCTTTAGCCTGGCGGCTATTGCCTCGGCAATTGCGGTTTTGTGGTGCCCGCTGTTGACGCATTATCTGTATAAATACAAACTCTGGAAAAAGATAGCTCGGCAAAAAGCGCTTTCGGGCGAGGACGCTCTAGTTTTTAACTCTCTTCACAAAGAAAAAGAGGTGGGGACTCCGCGCATGGGCGGTTTACTAATTTGGATTACTGTTGCTTTTGTTATTTTTTTATTTTTTGTTTTATCCCTGATATTTCCCCATTCCTGGATCTCTCAATTTAACTTTTTATCACGCGGACAGACGTGGCTGCCGTTGTTTGGCTTGGTTTTTGCCTCGCTGGTTGGCCTTTTAGACGATATTTTACAGGTTACAGATAAGGGTAGTTACGTTGGCGGGGGGCTTTCCTTAAAAAAACGCTTATTTATAGTGATTTTGATAGGGCTAATTGCCAGCGTCTGGTTTTACCAAAAATTGGGTTGGGATGTAGTTTTTGTGCCATTTATTGGAGATATTTCAATTGGGCTTTGGTATATTCCCTTATTCATTCTTGTAACCCTTGCGTGTTGGTCTGGGGGGATTATTGACGGGCTAGATGGACTTTCGGGAGGAACATTTGTTTCAATTTTTGGGGCATTTACAGTGATATCGTTTTCTTTGGGTAAAATTGATTTGGCTGCTTTTTGCGCGGTTATTGCCGGAACTTTGTTTGCTTTTTTGTGGTTTAATATACCTCCGGCAAGGTTTTATATGGGCGAAACAGGCATTTTGGGCCTGACAGCTGTTTTGTCTATAGTGGCGTTTCTTACCGATTCTGTTTATGTTTTACCCATAATAGGAGGACTTCTGGTTATTGAGGTTTTGTCTGTTATTTTACAGCTTTTTTCTAAAAAATTCAGAAAGAAAAAAATATTTCTTTCAACGCCCATTCATCATCATTTTGAGGCTCTTGGCTGGCCCGCGTACAAAGTTACTATGCGCTTTTGGATAGTTGGCATTGTTTTGGCAATTATAGGGGTGGCCATAAGGCTTTTGAGGTAAAACAAAAAAGTAATCGTTTTTTAATCTTTATTTGTTTATTATAACAGAGCAATTAAAAATTCTCTGTTTTTTTGCAGACCTTATTGACATAATATAGATATTATGATAAGATAAAAATATAAAAAAATTGTAATAAATATTATGAATACCCCGAATAAAGCATTTTTTATACTGGTCTCGGTTTTTATTGTTCTTGGCTTTGCTATTTTGGGACCGACAAAGCAGGCTGACGCCAGCTCTAGTTGCAAAAACGGATTTACGATGAGTCCAAGCGAGCTCTATGATGCCGTCCACGATCAAGACATAACTTTTAGTTATACTACCCAAAACGGACAACTAACTCTTAATATAAACAACACAACAGGATGCACCGCCCCCGCAGTGCTTGCTTCATATAAAATGTTTAAATACCCCGGAGTTCCAGGCTGGCTCACCGATCAGGAATATATCGCATCCTCGCAGGTTGTTAATATAAATCCCTACGGAAACACAAGCATAAGCGTTGCTGTTGCAGAATGCCGAACACAGGTTGATGCATGGTATCAGCAAGCCCCACACCAGCTTTATGACGGTGTAGATTACACGATTCCCGGCAATTCGTCCGGCTATTACACTTTTGCATATGTTGGAACATATACGCCCCTTTGCGTAGCTGCGCCCGTATGCACGCCAAGCTGGAATTGCACATCGTGGAGTTCCTGCGTAAATGGGCAGCAAACAAGAACCTGCACAGATTCCAATAATTGCGGAGTTACAACAGGCAAGCCGTCAGAAACACAAGCATGCAGTTATCCTGCAGTGTCGGTGTCTTGTTATGCTACTCCAAGCCAAATTAATCAAAACCAATCAGCATCCTTTATTGCAACAGCATCTGGCGGAAACGGCAGTTATGCTTATTCGTGGACAGGAGCCTGTTCGGGCACAAACCAAACATGCTCTAACACATTTTCCCAGGCGGGAACACAAACAGCAACAGTCACTGCCACCTCTGGCGGCCAAACCAATAACGCCAGCTGTTCGGTGGTTGTTAGCCAGGCTAATATTGCCTGCAGTTCAAATTCCCAATGCGGCCCGTCGGGATACACAGGGTCTCAATATTGCCAGAACAATTCAGTTTACCAAAATTATATAACCTATACCTGCAATAACCCCAATACGCCCCAAAGTTACTGCTCAAATGCAGTGTCCGCGCAACTAAAAAATACCTGCACAGCAAATCAAACCTGTTCTAATGGTTTGTGCAACGATCTCCCTGCTCCAGTTCCTGCTCCAATCCCAGCGCCGGTGCAAACTCAGACTCAAACCCAAACCCAAACCCAGGTAAACACTCAAACAGTATATGTAAACGCCAGCCCAAACACCAACACCGGTAACACGGGGAGCAATAACACCTGCTCCTATCATGCATACCAAAGATGCTCGGGTAGCAATTTGTATTGGTATGACTCGTGCGGAAACCAACAGGAGTCCCAGTACTGCCTAAACGGATGTTATAACAACGCGTGCCAAAACTATGCAAATTATAATAATAATTGCACATATCACGCCTATAAACTCTGCGTCGGAAACAACTCTTATTGGTTTGACTCGTGCGGAAACCAGCAAGATCTTTTCCAGAGCTGTTATGGGGCAAACATGATTTGCAGTTATGGCCAATGCTCTTATTACCAGCCCATTCCGGCTCCCGTACCTCCGCCTTCGCCAAATCCTTACATAGCGCATTATTCTACAAAGTGTTACAACAACAATATTTATTGGTATGATTCGCTGGGAGTATTGAGCGACTTATTTAAGAATTGCGCAGATAATAACAGTTGTACCATTGACTCGTGCTCTAATAAAACCTGCTCAAACGTATTAAAGTGCGACGGCTCAACCTGTGCTAGCGGAGGAGCGGATTATAATAAATATTGCCAAAATACCGGTACTGCAAGCCCGTTGTCTGTTACATTTCTTGTAAAACCGTCTGCATCTGCCGCGCAGTGGCAAAAAAGCATTGAATTGGGGCAAAACAGCACGGCATACTTTTCTATTTCTGTGACAAATAATTCCGATTCAGAAATAAGCAATGCGAATATTTCCGCAAACATACCCGGGCAGATTACCACACTGGGCAACCTGCAGATAAACGGAGTTTCCGTGTCCGGAGATATAAACACAGGCATTGCCGTGGGATATTTATCTTCCGGGACCACAAAAACAATTAAATTTGAGGGAAAAACACAAACATTCTCAGCCCAGGCAACAGCCCAAGCGAATTCAATAGTCAACGTAAATGGCACAATTCAGTCAGATGAGCTTTCTATTAATTTTAACCCAAGCTATGCAACAGCCTCGGTTTCGTCTCCTAAAAACAGCGCAGGAATATGGGAATTTCTGAAAAGATGGTATTTGTGGATATTGGTTGGACTGGTCTTGGTATTCTTATTTGTAGTTGTATTTAGAAGACTTTCGTCAAACGCGTAAAACAAATTTGTTTTCTGTCCGGCATCTCCAAACAGGAGGTGCCGGATTTGATTTTGGAATAATTTTTGCTATAATAAAGCAATAAAAAATGATGCAGAATAAAGCAACATTTGAATTTGTTTCTTATAGGTTTGAGCCCCAGAAAAAGAGGATATTTTTTGATTACAAACTGAGCCAAAAGGGGATTGAGCCTGTTTTGTTTACAGAAACAATAATCCTTCCAAAAATTCCAAATCTAAAAAATATCCCGACCGAGGCAGTAAAAAAAGCTCTGCAGGGCGCGCACATAGCCTTAGGCGTAAGCTATTATAAACTTTTTTGCGCAGAGAAAATAAAATTAAGCTATATCCTGTCAAAAGAAGGGGCTGATTTTTGGAATGTTTTTTACAAGAAAGGCCTTGGTGAATTTTTTTATAAAAACAAGCTAGACCCGAAAATTTTTCCCGGCTTTGCCTTTAAAATAAATGCTGAAATAAAAAATCTCAGGCTAAATAGAAATAATAAATTTTTGGTTGGAGTTGCGGGAGGAAAGGACTCAATAGTTTCCTGTGAATTACTAAAAAAATATGGAGCTGATTTTTCCGCTATTTTTTTTGAAACACAAAAAAAATCTGAATTGGTTGACAGTGTCATAAAAAAAGTGGAGATAAAGTCCCTAAAGGTCAGGCGTATTTTGGATAACAAAGTTTTTGACACGGAGGCGGGTTATTATTCCGGGCATGTTCCGGTTTCGGGAATTTATGCTTTCTTGGGTATTTTGTCTGCTCTGTTTTATAATTATTCTTTTTTTGTTGTGTCCAATGAATATAGCAGTAATTTTGGGAATGTAAAATATAAAGGGGCAACAATCAACCACCAATGGTCTAAATCCTCTGAATTTGAAAAGTTGTTTCAAAGTTATGTAAGGCGTTTTATCAGCCCCGATTTATTTTATTTTTCTTTGCTTAGGCCGTTTTACGAAATAAGGATTGCTGAATTGTTCTCAGAGCATAAAAAATATTTTGATGTTTTTTCCAGCTGTAACAATAATTTTAAAATAGGTGGCGCAACAAACGGCAAACTATGGTGCGGGCAATGCCCAAAATGCGCTTTTGTTTTTTTGATACTTTTGCCATTTGTGCCGAAAGAAACACTGATTAAAATTTTTGGAAAAAATCTTATGGAGAACACGGGGTTGCTTGCTACATTCAGGGATATTTTGGGATTTGGCAGAGTAAAGCCGTTTGACTGTGTTGGAACCTACGAAGAGTCGCGGGCGGCCTTTTATATGTCTAGGGCATTATTCAGGGACGACTTGGCCGGAGAGGTGTTTTTGCCAAAAATAGATCCCGAGGATAACAGGTATTTTTTTAATGAAAAAAAACTCCCCCTTAAAATCTATTTTCAAGACAAGAGAAAGCCGCAGGAACTGGTGGATAAGGTTTTTAAAACCCAGCCGTCATTAGTGCCCGACTATCTAAAATTTTTAGGAATGAGAAACGCCCTAATATTAGGTTATGGAATTGAGGGCAAGGCCACAAAGGAATATTTAGAGAAGAAATTTAGCGCGCTGAAAATAGCAACATCTGATGCAAAAGACGGCCCTGATTATTTGGCAAAGCAAAAAAATTACGATATAGCCATTAAGTCTCCGGGAGTGTATAAAAAATACATAAAGATTCCCTATACTACGGCAACAAATATATTTTTTTCATATGCAAAGCAAATACCGGGTGTAAAAATAATCGGAGTCACCGGAACAAAAGGTAAATCAACAACAGCTTCCCTAATTTATCACATTCTTAAAAAATCAGGGAAAACCGCGCAACTTTTGGGAAATATTGGCACGCCCATGCTTAGCGCGCTCTTGGGTAAAATTAAAAAAAATACAATTTTTGTTCTGGAGCTTTCAAGCTACCAACTAGACGATATTAAATATTCGCCGGATATTGCGGTTTTAACCAGCCTTTTTCCCGAGCACATGGACTACCACTACACCGTTAAAAATTACTATAACGCCAAAAAAAATATAATAATGCACCAGGAAAAGGAAGACGTGTTTATTTTTAATCAAAAGGATAAAAAAGCGTTAAGCTGGCTAAGCGAGGTCAGGGGAAAAGCTGTTCCGTTTGCGCAGGATGCCTTTCTTAATGAAATAGATTTGCCGTTGATTGGGCCTCATAACAGGGAAAATATTAGAGCTGCTGTGTCCGCTGTAAAGGAATTTGCAATTGCAGACGCAAAAATAAGGCGGGGAATTAAAACATTTAAACCTCTGCCACACAGGCTGGAATTTGTCGGCAAACATAAAAACATAAGGTTTTATGACGATGCAATTTCCACAACTCCCGAATCAACCATAATGGCAATAAAATCGCTAAAGGAGGTGGACACGATTTTTTTGGGCGGGGAGAACCGCGGATATAATTTTTCGGGATTGGAAAAAGCGATAAAAAAATATAAAATAAGAAATGTAGCTCTTTTTCCCGAAAGCGGAGATAAAATCCGTCTGGCCGGGCTGAATATCCTAAAAACAAGAAGTATGGAGGAAGCGGTAATTTTTGCCTATAAAAATACTGAGCCCGGAAAAATATGCCTTCTGTCGAGCGCCTCGCCAAGCTATTCGCTTTGGAAAAACTTTGAGGAAAAAGGCGACCAATTTAAATTATTAGTTAAGGCCTATCAAAAATAATCTTGCATGAAGCGCCACTTTGATTATTTCCTGTTCTTCTTGATTTGTGCATTTATTGTTTTTAGCTTGCTGTTTTTTTTCTGCGTTTCTGCGCCCGCATCTCTGCAGAGATTTGGCAACACCAATTATTATTTTTTACACCAGCTGGTTTTTGGATTTCTACCGGCAATTGTGGCGGGGTTTGCGGGCTATAAAATTCCTTTAGGGGTCCTGAGGAAATGGGCGCTGGCATTTGTTTTGCTGAATATTGCGGGATTATTTTTTGTGTTTATTCCGGGCATTGGCCTAAAAATAGCTGGCGCAAGCAGATGGATTTCGTTTGGCAAGGCAACAATTCAGCCCGCCGAATTTTTAAAAATCACAGCCATTATGTATTTATCGGCGTGGATTGCCTCAAAATTATACGAAACAGGCGCGGGGGGCTGGAAATCCAATGTAAAAAAAGGTTATCATAATACAATATATATTCTTTTGCCCTTTCTTATTTTTTTAGGAATAATTTCCTTTGCTCTATATTTGCAGAGAGACATCAGCACCCTTGGAATAATATCATTGACGTTGCTAGCGTTATATTTTTCGGCAAAAACCCCTATTTGGCACACGCTTTTGGTTGTTGTTGCGGGCCTGGGCGCCCTAATGCTTGCGGTAAGGCTTGAGCCTTATAGATTCAGCCGGTGGCTTACTTTTTTAAATCCTACACGCGATCCCCTGGGAGAAAGCCACCAACTTACGCAATCAATAATTTCTCTGGGATCGGGCGGATTTTGGGGAAAAGGGTTGGGGCTCTCAACCCAAAAATTCGGCGGGCTTCCAACCGCAATGTCTGACTCTATTTTTGGAATAATAGGGGAGGAATTAGGGCTGATAGGGGGCGCAATAATAATTGCCGCGTTTATTGCTCTTTTTTGGCGCGGGATCCAGATTTATAAAAATTCAAACGATAAGTTTTCAAAATTGACAGCAATAGGAATTGTTTTTTGGATATCGCTTCAGGCGCTTATAAACATCGCGTCATCTGCCGGGCTGTTTCCTATAGCGGGAATCCCTTTGCCATTTTTCTCTTCCGGAGGCTCGCATCTTATTACAGAAATATTTGCCATGGGGCTACTATTAAACATCTCAAAAAATACATGAAAATAATATTCACGGGGGGCGGAACAGGAGGACATGTTTTTCCCTTGGTCGCTATTGCGCGGGAAATAAGGAGGATTTATCCCAAAAAAGATTTGGAACTTTTTTACGTGGGCCCAAAGGACGGCTTTTGGCTGGCCTTGCTGTCGCAGGAAGATTTTATTATGAAAACAATTGTTTCGGGAAAACTGCGCAGATATTTTTCTTTCCAAAATTTTGTAGACATTTTATTTAAAATTCCTTTCGGAATTTTACAAAGTTTTTTTATGCTTCTGGTAATAAATCCCGATTTGGTTTTCAGCAAGGGCGGGTCGGGCTCTTTTGCTGTAACCTTTTCGGCTAGATTGCTAAAAATTCCAGTGTTTTTACACGAATCCGATGTAGTGCCAGGGCTTTCAAATCAAAAAACATCAAAATGGGCAAAAAAGATTTTTACTTCTTTTGAGAAAACAGAATTTTTTGACCCAAAAGTAACAACCGTTACGGGAAATCCAATAAGAAAAGAGGTTTTGGAGGGCGATAAAAAAAGCGCGGGAGAAGTTTTTGGCCTAACTTTTGAGAAACCGGTTTTTTTGATAATAGGGGGGTCGCAGGGATCCGAAGCTATCAACGACTTTATCCTGAATGTTTTAGAGAGCCTGCTTAAAAGCTATGAGATAATACATATGACCGGCATAGAAAATTTAAAAAGAGACAGGGCTGAATCGCAAGTTGTGGCCAATCAAAATTTGCAAAAATATTATCATGCCTATGGGTTTTTAAGTGAAGAGCAAATTAAGCACGCCTACAAGGCCGCTGATTTGATAATTTCGCGGTCGGCTTCTGGCTCTATCTTTGAAATCGCCGCAATTGGCAAGCCGAGTATACTGATTCCCTTGCCGTCCTCGGCGGGAGACCACCAGTCAAAAAACGCCTACGCATACGCAGACACCGGAGCTGCCCTGGTTATTGAGCAGGACAACCTAACGCCCAATTTTTTTATAGAAAACGTCCAGATGCTGTTTTTAAATCCGAGCAAGATTGAGCAGATGAAGCAATCGGCGCTTTCGTTTGCAAAACCGTTGGCTGCGAGAGCCGTAGCAAGGGAAATATTAGAATTTTTAACGCTAGATTAAAATGAAAAAAATTGCTAAAAAATCGGCGGGGCAGGTGAGAGTAAGGTTTGCCCCAAGCCCCACAGGGCCTTTGCATGTGGGAGGGTCCAGAACCGCTTTATTTAATTATTTGTTTGCCCAAAAAAATGGCGGCAGGTTTGTTTTGCGCATCGAGGACACTGATAAAGAAAGGTCCTTGCAGAAATGGACAGAAGAAATTATAGAGCAATTGAAGTGGCTGGGAATAGAGTGGAACGAAGGCCCGGATATTGGCGGAAAATTTGGGCCATACAAGCAAACCCAGCGCACAGATATTTACAAAAAATATTTAGAAAAGCTTTTAGGGGAAAACAAGGCTTATTATTGTTTTTGTACAGAGGAAGATTTGGAAGCTAAGCGCCAAGATCAAATGAGCAGGGGAGTGGCTCCAAAATACGACGGAAAGTGCGCACGCTTATCAAAGGAAACCGTTGAAAAAAATTTAGCCGAAAAAAAATCTTCTGTGATAAGATTTAGAATTGAAAACAAAAAAATAAAATTTAATGACCTAATACGTGGCGACGTGGAATTTGATGCCAGGCTTTTGGGCGACGTGGTAATTGCAAAAGATTTAGATTCGCCGTTATATCACTTTGCTGTTGTTGTTGATGATTTTGAAATGGAAATTAGTCACGTAATAAGAGGTGAAGAACACCTGCCAAACACGCCAAGGCAAATTTTAATACAAAAAGCGCTTGGCTTTTACCAGCCTATTTATGCTCATTTGCCTTTAATGCTAAATACCGATAGATCCAAGCTTTCAAAAAGGCAGGGAGATGTTGCATTAGCCGATTATCATAATAGCGGTTATCTGCCCGAAGCTCTTGTTAACTTCATGGTTTTGCTTGGCTGGAATCCGGGAACGGAAAAAGAAATTTTTTCACTATCTGAATTAGTAAAAGAGTTTTCAATAGAAAAAGTGCAAAAAGCCGGCGCTGTTTTTAACATTGACCGCCTGGATTTCCTAAACGGCTTTTATATCAGAGAGAAAAATATTGAAAAATTAACAGAACTTTGCAAACCATATTTGCGGGAAGCCGGGCTTCTGGTTGCAGGGCAGGTAACCGAAAATCAGCTGGAAAAAATTGTTGAAGTCTCAAAAACAAGGATGAAGAAACTTTCTGATATTGTTGAATTGTCGGATTTCTTTTTTGCGGATAAATTAAGTCTTGATAAAGATTTATTAAAATGGTCAACAATGCAGGACACAGAAATTAAGGAGGCTCTTTTATTGTGCGACA
Organism: Candidatus Staskawiczbacteria bacterium RIFOXYC1_FULL_38_18; assembly: GCA_001822095.1. GTDB lineage: Bacteria > Patescibacteriota > Minisyncoccia > Minisyncoccales > Staskawiczbacteraceae > XYD1-FULL-39-28. The sequence goes on along the minus strand of MHPP01000014.1, from coordinate 60,234 downwards.
AAATTTTGTCGGAAATTAAAATATGGGACATAAAAAATATTGAGGCAGGTCTGACAGCCGGGGCAGGGGAGTTTAATAAACAGAAAGGATATCCTGAAAAAAATAAAGGATATTTGTTGTGGCCGTTGCGCGTGGCTTTGTCGGGCAAGAAATTTTCTCCAAGTCCGTTTGAAATAGCAGATATTCTAGGCAAAGAAAAAACAATAAAACGCATAGAACAAGCAATAAAATTACTTTAAAACATGACAAAACGCGTATATACCCAAACATTCGGCGTGGCGGGAGCTATTATAGAAAGAGATGGTAAAATTTTATTGGTAAAGGAGAACAGTCCATCGGCAAAAGGAAAATGGAGCCATCCTGCGGGCTGGATTGAGGTGGGGGAGAGCCCCATTGATGCAGTCAGAAAAGAAGTAAGAGAAGAAACTGGATTTGATTTTAATCCAAAAAATATTTTGGGCGTATATTCAATATTCAAAAACAAGAACGATGTTGAAAGTTTTCATCATGGAATAAAAATTATTTATATCGGTAAAATTTCAGAGAACCAAGGAAAATTTTTACAGGATGAAATATCAGAAACCAAATGGTTTGCACCAGAAGAAATAGAAAAAATGGATTTAAATGTGCTGCGAGATTTAGATATAAAACAAATGGTAAAAGACTATTTTTCAGGCACAAAATATCCCCTGGATTTAATCACTCATACAACTCAGCCAGAGTAGTTTTATTGTGCGACAGATGGGGAATAAACCCCGTCTGTGCAAATGGCGCGTAAGCGCAGATAGTACGATTATTAATAAATTAATAAATTATATTTCAAAAATGTTTGAGAATTTTAGCCGCGCAGGTTATATAATTATTATAATTTTTATTCTTGGTGCGACTTTTTTGAGCCAGCAGCCGTATGCAAGGGAATATGGAAAGAAATTATATCTAGGCATAGCAGTCCAAAAAGAAATCTATTGGGCCAAGTTATCGGGCTGGGCGGTATCAAATGCCTCCGGAGTTTATACTAAAATCAGCGGGGGACTGAAAGGCGGGGGAGAGCCGGTAAAAACCACGGTAGATCAAAATACAAACCAAAATAAAAATAGTATTTTTCAAAATATTCTCCAAAAATAAATTTTTTATAATAATATGATTAGAAAGGTGATATATGCATCATCTTTTTTAAAATAATTTACAACCCCATTGACCCCGTTAGAAATCTCGCCCGCGCGAAACGCGCCCGAAGAGCCTATGGGCGGGCTATTTCTAACGGGGTTGACACGCCCTAGGGGAGCGTTATTATAGATATATACTACGTCGCAAAATGTAGGTAAACCGACGTTGTAGAGTAGGGCAATAAGGCAACTCAAAAAAAGACATGGAAAATTCAACCAAACCAATTAAAGAAAATCTCCAGGATTTTTTAGATTTCTGCGAAGTAGAAAAAGGTTTAAGAAAAAATACTCAAGATAATTATAAAAAATATTTAGAAAAGTTTTTTCATTGGTTAGACCACGCTAAATTATCCTCTTTACTCCCCCATCAATTGACCTCAGACCATATTTGGGACTATAGATTATACCTTTCCCGCACCCCAAGCCCTGCTACCGGTAAATTGCTGTCAAAAGGCACCCAAAACTACTATTTAATCGCTTTAAGAGGCCTTTTAGGCTACTTTGTGGCAAAAGACATACTTTCGCTGCCCCCCGATAAAATAGCCCTTGCAAAGGCTGATAAAGGCCTAAAAAGCGTGAAATTCCTTAGTTTAGACCAGATTGGTAAGCTTTTATCGTCTATTGAGCCAAAAGACGATATTAGCCTACGTGACAGGGCTATTTTAGAAGCTTTTTTTTCAACCGGCCTCAGAATTGCCGAATTAGTATCATTAAATCTTGAACAGTTTAACAGCCTAAAAGATAAAAAGGATATAGAGTTGGGCGTCATTGGAAAAGGCGGGAAACCGCGTGTTGTTTATTTTTCTGAACGGGCATTAAACTTTATTAAAAAATATCTTGAAATAAGAAATGGTGTTAATCATGCCAATCAAAAAGCTTTGTTTATTAACTTTCGCGATAAAAAAGATGATACAGATGCCCGCCTGACGCCAAGGTCAATTGAACGCATGGTTAAAAAATATGCTTTGCTTTCTGGCGTGCCAATTTTCACAACCCCCCACACTTTGCGCCACAGTTATGCCACCGATTTATTAAACCAAGGAGTTGACCTTCGCAGCATCCAAGAATTTCTTGGCCACTCCAACATCGCCACAACCCAAATTTACACGCACGTAACCAACAAACGCCTCCGTGACATCCACCACCAGTTCCATTCCGACCCAGATAAAAAGTAAACGTCGCACAATAAAAATATAATCTCTTTTTTTAAATTGACAATGGCAGATTATTTTTATATATTAAACTAATATTTTTATGCGAACTTGCCCGTAGTGAGTTTGCATCTAGCAGTTCGTTGTCACTATTATTGCGAGAGGGACAATTATGAAAAAGCCAAAAAGCGCCCCAATTGCAGCGGCAAAGCCAATCTCTGCTGGTAATTCCGGCATTAGTGAGGCTAGCCTGCGGATGTTTAATTCCGTCCCAGCGCAACGCAGCGGCAATATCGTGGCAAAACCAGCCAATCGCGAGGAACCAGTTTCATCTGCCAAGTCTATTTTTGCAAAAGCTGGCAAGGGCAAACACAAAAACGAGCCCGCCCAAAATGCAACTCCGGAAGTTGACATGAGCAAAGTCGTACTGCCGCGAGTTGAGGCTTTTAATCCATTCAAAATCCGTCCGATGAAAAACCAAATCCGGCAACGATTTTTTGGTATTGATTCGCTAGCTAACAGTATAGATGCTGTTGGACAGCTTGTTCCGGTTATTGTCGTGAAAATCGACGGAAACCCTGACTTTGACGCGCAACTTGTTGACGGCGAAGGCCGGCTCAAAGCTTGCATGCTTCTTAAACGGGGCATCTCAGCTTACGTCTGGGAAGGCGGCGCTGACATAGAAACCCTCTTTGAGGCTTCTGTTGCAGCAAATTGCAATCGCCACGACCACGATCCGGTAGAGCGCCTGGCGGCAGTCTTGCGCATGAAAAACAACGGGCGCACCGACAAACATATCGCAGACATCTTTGGAAAGTCTGTGGGATGGGTTGGCCAGCAATTTATGCTGCGCAAACTTCATCCAACAGTACTAAACTGGATGATTCCGGTTGTCAAAGGCAAGGAAGGCGGAGATACCGGTTCTGTGAGCAGCGGTTCTAGAAGGATTAAGGCTCCTCTTAGCTTCCAGTTGGGACTTTTACTTTCGCAGGTTAAGCCAGCCGAGTCTCAAATTCCTCTTGCCAAGGAAATCATTGGACAGAAGATGTCTTTGGCTCAGGCTCAGCACTATATTGCATCGGCTTTGCGAGGCGTCTCAGGAATTCAGCGCAACAGTCATCATCACGCCGGCGAGAAAATCGCCTCCTTGGGATCTCAAGCCAGAGGCATGGAATACAAGCTTCGCACCTACACAGACATGGCGGATTCTGAAATCCAAATCTTGCTAGGCAGGTTGGACGAAAGTCATATCCAAAGTCTGGACACCTCTCTTGAGAGACTTTTCAATACCGTATCTACTCTTCGGGAAACAATCCATCGCTCCCTTCCCCGAGGAATGCGGTTAAAGATTAAAGCTTGTTGATGGCTAACGCCAACGACTAAGCTGTTTCACGCACTGGCGCTTGTCGTTCAACGATCGGCGCCTTTTTTATTAAAAAATATTTTCAGACAAAAAATAACAATGATAAAACTGACCCCTCGGCCAGTTTTTTGTTTTATCCAATTTGTCGCACAATAAAATCATTCTTACCGACGAGATAGTTCACAACCCAATTGCGTTTTTGATAAACCTCCAGATCGTTTTTAAGTTTTGCCAGGCCATTGAGTAATCCGTTGCTATTAAACCCATAAAAACTATCAAACCGGATATTAGTTTATGCTTCTTAATTAAGTTATAAAACCACTTTAGTAATTGCCATACAAGCCAGAGAGGATTAACAAGGTTCCAATAATTACTTGTGCTAAGAGAGCGAACCGTTTGCGGCGCAGGTGTTTTTTGTAACTCCATATGTCTCAACCTGTCCTCCACTTGTGATAGTCGTATAGCGAGACGATCCCCAATCTGCTTGGCTGTTTCCTCTTCTATCTTAACGGGGTCTTTCTCGGTAGAAACAGCCTTAATAAACTCTGCATTCAGGATAATGCTTAAAGCAATGTCTGGCCTAACTTCCTTAAAAGATGAAATTTTAGCCATTATTTTCTCTGCCAAATTATTGGGTAGAATCCCTTGTGCAGATTTTATCTGGGGGCGAGAGAACAGCTCAATAAAATCAGAGTCGTATTCTTCAGTTCTTTGGGTAAAAGGACGCAATAACTGTAATAATTGATGTGGTAATAACGAGAAAGAAGGCTCTCCTGCATCTTTGGTTTTTGCTCCATAAATCAGTAGTTGATAATCCAATGTCAGAAACCAGTACCTTCCTTCAGATTGATTAGCCTCTGTTTCTTTACGAAGCCTTCTTATTAATAAACAACTATAAGCATCGTGTTGTGCAACGTCTAGGTCTTTCTTAATGCGTATATTATCGTTAAGTATCCGGGTCTCTTTTTCTATAGTTTCCTTTGAAAAATTGATTATTCTTGTATCTATTTCTATGCCTTTATTTTTAAGAAGTTCTGAAACATGAGTAAATTTGTTTATAAAATCAGTCTTGTTTATTCCTGTTCTATAATATTCACGCCTATAAGCGGTAATAAAATTTTCTTCTTCGGAAATATCTGCAGCAATTTCCGCTAGATCACGCCTGATATCCGGACTTTTCAATAAAGAGGCCCCGTTGCTCTCTACCGACTTTTTCATTTCTTCCACCGTTCTTTTAGAGACTAATATTTTCATTCCAAACTCTCGGGCTAAATCAATCGTTCTCTCGACAGTTGTTTTATTTCTAACGCTTAAATCAAACAATGAATAGAGAACATTAGTATCTAGGTACAGAGAATAGCTCTTGAAGCTAGTAGCAATATATTTTTTAGTTTGCGGATCGGCTTGAACAATGCGGTAAATAAATGTACCGTCGAGGAGTTGAGATAGATATTTTTTTTTCTTACTATCAATATTTCTAAGGAAAAGTGGGAATTCGATTTTACGAACTCTCTCTATCTCCGCAGATCTTTTGGGTAAACATTTTTCAAACTCTTCTTCTGTCAATAATAGTCTAATATATTCGTCTAATTTAGAGTCCTTAGGGTAAATAAGACCGGCGCATTCTGCCCCATGTTTCAGAAATATTTTATTCAAATATAACTGAAGATCCCCCGTTAAATCCTCCTTAAATTTTGAACCGATTTCGGGGTACTGAATAGATATTTTATCCCACCACTCATTCAGAATTTGTTTTTCAAACCTTTTTGTCTCCGCGTTCCTCTTCTTTAATTCTCCGAATCTGTCTATTACTAAACAAAAAATTTTATTCGATGCCTTAACCCTACCAGCTGTTATTAGGTTTTGTAGTGGCTCTTCCAGCTCTTCTATCGAAAATTTAAGTAAAAAAATTTCTTTGATTCCCAGGGCGATTTTTTCTCGAGATATCATTACCTTCTCGCTTTTCTCCAAGAGAGTTTGCTCGATTAAAAATTCTAAAATAGATGAGGTAATATTTGTCTCCTTTCCAACTATTATTTCAGAGAGGCGGCGGAGTATATGGTGCTTTAATTCCTCTCCAAAAATATCTCCTTTTTGTATTATTTGCTCTTTCATAACTTTTCAATTATTTAAGCTTGGCTCTATTTTTTATAAAAGTCAAACAAATGTCGCGAAATATATGTTCTGCAAAATATATTATTTAATCACTTGTCGCACCCGCCTTCGCTAAAAGCTCCGGCGAGGCAAGGCAATAAAAAAGTCCCGGACACATTGCTGTGCCGGGACATGGCGATTACTACTTGATGTAGCCGCTCTGGTGTTTCCAGAGGCTGGCGTATACGCCATCTTGAGAGAGTAGCTCTTTGTGCGTGCCGTCTTCCTTGATGGCCCCATCTTCCATGACTATAATCCGGCTCGCGTTCTTGATTGTGGAAAAACGATGTGCGATGACAATGCAGGTCCGGCCCACAAGCAGGTCTGCAATCGCAGACTGAATCTTGTGTTCCGTTTTGCTGTCAAGCGCGCTTGTCGCCTCGTCCAAAATAAGAATGGGAGCATCTGCAAGAAATGCCCGGGCCAGAGCAATCCGTTGCCGTTGGCCGCCAGAAAGTTTCGTGCCGCGTTCGCCGACAATAGTATCCAGGCCTTTGGGAAGGCGCTGGATGAATTCCCATGCATGCGCGCGTTTGGTGGCCGCAATAATCTCCTCCTCAGATGCTTCGGGATTTGCAAAGGCAATATTTTCCCGGAGGCTTCTGTGAAAAAGATCAGGATCTTGCGGCACGACTGCGATCTGCCGGCGCAGAGACAATTGCGTCACGTTTGCAATGTCCTGATTATCAATGCGGATGTAGCCGGAGTGGATGTCATAGAGGCGGAGAATAAGTTTTGCCAGAGTGCTTTTTCCTGCGCCGCTATGGCCCACAAAGGCTAGTGTCTGGCCTGGCTGGACCAGCAACGTGAAATCCTCGATGGTGCTGTCGTGATGCGCACTCTGATTGCCGTAGTTGAAGCTGACTGAGTGAAACTCAATTTTTCCATCTTCAACAATCAGTGGCCGCGCGCCGGGAGCATCCTGCACCTCAGACTCCCTTGCAAAAATCTCTGCCATCTGCTTCGCATCCGCCAAATAGCGAAAGATGCGGTTGGTTGAAATCCCAATGTTCCATATCTGAGACATCAGAATTATCACGTAACTTTGGAAAAATACGAAATCTCCCACGGTTACGGTTTTGTTATACCAACCTCGCACAAGCATACAGAGAACAATGAACTCGAAAGCGCCAGCCGCAATTCCTTGCACGCGCAGAAGCATCATGCCTCGCAGATATGTGCTTTTCCTGTGCACATAACAATCTTCTGTGGTGCTGTCAAACCGTTGCTGTTCCTCGCGCTCCATTCCAAATGCCTTGATGGCTGGCTGGTTGATACATGCGTCTGTAAAAGCCCCACCTACGGCAGAGTCTTTTTCGGAGACTACCTGGCCCCACCTCATTCTCAAAACAGCAAAGTAGATGCTGATGGCAAGGTAAATGGCGATCCAAACGCCAAAGGCCAAGGCCAACATCGGACTCTCATAGATGAACACCGCAAATGTCAGCAAAATCATGGTTAGACTACGGCCGAGGCTGTAAATGATTTGGTCAATAATCCCCTCAAAAGAGTTGCAGAATTTTCCGGCGACCTTAGCAAGCGCTCCTGCCAATGAGTCTTCAAAAAATCTCATGGATTGCGCCTGAAGGGCACGAAAACTGCGCTGGTCAAGGTCCCGCATACTGCTAGGTTCAAAGTAAGCAGTCGCCAAATCAAGGCCAAGCCACGCCGCGTTAGCCGCAACAATCAGCCAGAAAACGCGCCACAGCGTCTGCATGATGATATCATCGCCAGAATCGCAGGTAAATCCGTCTAGGAACTGCCGCAGAAGAAATGGGTACGCGGCATTCGCCAACACGCTCATCACCATGCAAAACAGCATGACCAGCATTAGCCAGCCATACTTTTTTGCAGTCGGCCAGTAGGCTTTGAAGATCGTTTTCATTTGCTAGCTTCCCTTCTCTCGTTATTCTGTTTTGGTTCAGGACGATGACACATTATCACCGTCAGGACTAACTAAATTCTATCATACAATTAAAATATGTCAAGGATAACAAAAACTGGCCCTGCCGCAAGTTTTTAATTTTATTCAAATCTAATCTGTCGCACAATAGCAGCAGCTATTGCTTGTCGCACAATTAAAATAGTATAATAGGTCTAATAATTTAAAATAAGTAATTTTTTAAAAACAATGGTAAAGGAAAAATTTAGCGTTGCAACAATAGTAAATAGCGACGGATGTTTTGATTTGCAGTTTCGCAAGGATACCAGGCACAAAAGAACCAACTCCCCCACCTATTACAGATGGAAGGCCCAATTTGTTGTGACTGCTCCAAAGGAAAACGAGAGAATTTTAAACAAAATTAAGAAGGAATTATGTTGCGGAGAAGTTTCAATATCAAAAGGCCAGGCAAGGTTTTCGGTTCAGAAAATTAGCGACGTGGCTAAAATAGTTGTGCCGTTTTTTAAGAAAAATGCTTTAGCTAGAGATAAAAAAAGAGACTTTGAAATGTGGGCCAAGGCAGTTGAAATTATACAAAAAAACAAAGGCAAATATTTAGCTGCCTGGCAAAAAAGCGATTTGCACTCTCTTATTGAAATTCAAAAAGCATGCTGTAAATATAAGGCTCGGCCAAGAAAATCTAAGTGGCTGGATATGGCAAAATCATTTTCCAAATCGGCGGGCACGCCGGTCAAACTCGACTAGCGCCGCGTCCAGATCCTGCTCGGTAAAATCCGGCCAAAGCTTTGGGCAAAAATAGAGCTCTGAATATGCCCCCTGCCAAAGCACAAAATTGGACATTCTCATTTCCCCGCCTGCGCGGATTATAAGGTCGGGCACGGGCACGCCTGCAGTTGATAAATAGGTCTCAAATAATTTTTCGTCTATTTTTTCCGGGTCAATCCCCTCCTTTATAATATTCTTTACAGCGTTTAAAATATCCCACCTGCCTCCATAACTGATAGCCAGGTTTAAAAATAATTTATCGTTATTTTTTGTGGCCTCCTCAACTCTTTCTATTGCCTCCTGTAGGGATTTTGGAAGGCGTTCTTTTTGGCCAATGACTCTTACCCCAATCCCCTCTTTTTTGTATTCCTCGCTATTTTGGTATTTTTCAAAATTATTAATCAATCCTGTTTCCAAAAGCTTCATTAAATAACTCACTTCTTCTTCCGTCCTGTTCCAGTTTTCGGTTGAGAAACCAAAGGCGGTGAGAACTTTCACTCCCCTATTTTTGCACCACCTTGAAAAATCCAAAAGGTTTTCATATCCTTTTTTGTGGCCTTCTAATGTGTGCAGTCCTTTTTGTTTTGCCCATCTCCGGTTTCCGTCCGGGAATAAAACTATATGTTGAGGAATTTTATCTGTCATTGTTTTTGTTCTATTGTTATTGGCGTTTTTTGAATATTTTTTGCGGTTATGTATCCTGTTGCAAACGAAAGCATCATTAATAAAACTATTATAATAAATAATATTATATCACTAAAATAGCGTTTGACAAAGTCTATAATTTTTGCTAACATAATATTATTAAAATCTAAAACATAAACATGAGCAAAACTAAACAAGGAGGCTCTTCCAGGCTTGGAAGGGATTCAGAAAGCCAAAGACTGGGAATTAAGGCCTATGCGGGCGAAACCGTAAAGGTTGGCGAAATAATTGTAAGACAGAGAGGCTCCCACTATCTTTTGGGGAAAAATGTCAAAAAGGGATCTGACGATACTATTTATGCCATGAAAAACGGTGTTGTGTCTTTTTCTGCAAAAACCAAGAAGCTTTTTGACGGATCCAGGCGGTCTGCAAAAGTAGTCTCTGTAATTTAGGTGAAAGGCCCTGCTTATCGAGGCTTTTTTGTTGCCGCAGAAATAAACTCCTTAAACAACGGGTGTGGTTTTAGCGGGCGCGACTTAAACTCGGGATGAAATTGCGTAGCCACAAAAAATGGGTGACCATTATGTTCAATAATTTCCACAAGGTTCTTTTTTTTGTTTATGCCTGCGATTATCAGTCCTTTTTCTTCTAATAGTTTTCGGTAGTCGTTGTTTACCTCGTACCTGTGCCTGTGCCTCTCTGAAATAGTGTATGGGCCTTTTCCGGCTTTAATCCAGTCCTTATAGGCTTTATGGCTTATGGTGCCCGGTTGGACCTCACAGTCGTAAGCCCCTAATCTCATTGTTCCGCCATAGTTTTTTTGTTTAAGCATTTTTTTTTGCTCTTCTATAACATCTATTACCGGATTTTTTGCATTTTTAACAAATTCCCTCGATGTGGCATCTTTTATTCCCGCAACATTCCTTGCAAATTCAATTACGGAAAGCTGGAGTCCAAGGCACAAGCCCAAAAATGGGATTTTATTTTTTCGGCAGTATTCTATGGCTTTAATTTTTCCTTCTATGCCCCTGTTTCCAAAACCTCCCGGCACAATTATACCATCATATTTATCTAATTCTTTTATGCCTTTTTGGTCTTTTTCATATGCGCCCGCGTCCAACCATTCAATAACCGGCTTTTTCCGCCAAAAATACGAGGCGTGTTTAATTGACTCTAAAACCGAAATATATGAGTCGGTCAGAATAAAATCCCCGCTCCCAAAATATTTGCCAACAATTCCTATTTTTACCTCGCCTTCTGGGTTTTGTATGGCATCAACAAGCCCCCTCCATTCCTTTAAGTCTCTTGATTTGGCTTTAAGCGAGAGTTTTTTTAAAATGCGGTCTGAAATATTATCCTTTTCAAAATTAATCGGAACTTCATAAATGCTTTCCACGTTCGGAGCCGAAATGACATCGCCCTCCTCAAGCCCGCACATAAATTGGATTTTTTCTTTTCTCTTCTGGTCAAGCGGAACGCCGGCTCTCCCTAAAATTATATCCGGCTGTATGCCAACTGAATTTAAATTTCGCACAGCGTGCTGTGTGGGTTTTGTTTTTAATTCAGTTCCGCCTGCCCCCAGCGACGGTATATAGCTGACCAAAACCGTAATCACATCCTTGTGATGCTTTAATTTCAGCATCTTAATTGCCTCCAAAAAAAGCAGGTTTTCATATTCGCCAACGGTACCCCCAATTTCCGTTACAACGATTTCCGCCTTTTCTTTTTTTGCCGCCTTGTTAATCCTGTCTATTACTTCAAGCGGTATCCGCGGAACAACTTCCACCTGTTTTCCGCCATATTCCATTGCCCGTTCCTTGTTGATTACAGACAAATAAACGCTTCCTGTTGTCATGTAGTTTGCCGATGACAAACTGGTGTCCAAAAACCTCTCGTAGTTGCCCATGTCCTGGTCGCATTCCATGCCGTCGTCTAAAACAAAAACCTCACCGTGTTCTGTGGGGTTCATTGTGCCTGCGTCAACATTTACATATGGGTCTATTTTGATTGCTGTGACGCCAAAGCCGCGCGACTGAAGAATTTTGGCAATAGAGGCAGCTGCTACGCCCTTGCCTACTCCCGACATTACGCCTCCCGTAACAAAAATATATTTCATGTATTTTTTACTCTTCTTCTTTCTCTTCTTTTGTTCCGCCTTCTCCCGCAATGATCGCCTTTATCTCAACCTCTAAATTATGGTCAAGATTTATTTTCACAGGAAACTCTCCTGTCTCCTTGATTGGGTTTTCCAGCAAAATTTGCGATTTTTTAACCTCAAATCCCATTTCCTTTAATTTTTCTGCAATTTTTTGGCTGTTAATCGATTCAAAAAGCTGGCCCTCTTCCCCAATTTTTACCGAGATAGAAACCTCTAACCCGTCCATTGCAGAAGCCAACGCCTGGACTTTGGCTAAATCTTCCACGGCCTCTTTTTCAATAACTTCCTTTTGGTCGCCAAGCCATTTTAAGGCTTGCCTAGTAGCGGCTCTTGCCATTTTTCCAGGCAATAAAAAATTCCTGGCATATCCGTCCTTTACCTCTTTTATTTCGTATTTTTTTCCGAGGTTCTCAATATCTTGTAGCAGTATTACCTTCATAGCTAATTTTGAATTTAAAATTTTAAATTTTTAATTATATCGTGTATTCTACTTTAAGTCCTTAATAATTTCAATACCTCAAGCTTTTTCCCAAGTTTATTTGCGGTGTCTATTCCTTCTATACTTCCAACAACATTAACGCCCATATTATCTGGGTCAAACTCCACATATACCAGCATTCCCATCAGCAATTCTTTTTTCTCAATATCGGTCATTTTTTCCAAATCAATCTCCATTAGCTTACCAAATTCCTTTACGCTCTCAACTAAATGTTTGTTCATCTCTGAACTTGTTGCAGATTTATCAATAACTTCTAATTTCTTTTTTAGGTACTGCTCCTTACCAGATAAAAAATTTAGTCTTTCTTTAATAACGACCTTATCGATAACATCGTCTATCTCATAAAGCTCTAATTGCTTTATCTTATTTTGCCTTATTTTTTCTAGTTCTGCAAGTAGCAACCTTTTCTCATCCGCTATTTTATCCTGATTATAGTTTTCTTTCAAATATGCTTCGTTGCAAGACAAAATATTTTCAGGATTATGAAAGATATTTTGCACCGCCTCCCAAACCGTTTTTTCAACATCCTTACTTCTAACTTGATTCGTGGGGCAAGGAGCCTTGTGAAAAGGTTTTGAATTGGTCGAACAATAATAATATGTATAATATCTATTGTATCTTTTATCATACAAACTCCTCCCATACATTTTAGCTCCGCATTTCGCACATCTTAAAATACCGTTTAAAAGATAAAATCTTTTTGTTTCAACTCTTCTTTTACTAATTTCTTTTAAAAGCTCTTGGACTGCGTCAAACCTTTCTTTACTAACTATTGCAGGAATTTTGTAATAAATGATATCATCCTTGTTCGGATTAGCCATTGTGCTTGAATTAAGGCACCTGTAATATGTCTTTCTCTTTTTCTTTGGTTCTACTGCTAATCTTTTGCCGTAGTGCCAAATTCCTGTATAAGTTTTATCTGTCAAAACTCCTTTTACCGTGGTTGCGTCCCAATTTTTTCCATTTCTCGTTTTAATTCCCTCTTCAAATAATTTTTTAGCTACCTGATGACAGCTTCTGCATTTGAATATCAAATCAAACATATAAAGTACTACCTTAGATTCATTTTCATCTATCGAAACTATTTTAATATTTTCATCTCCCCTTTTAACCCATTCTAACTTAAAACCATAACGAGTAACGGAGGCGATAATCTTTCCAGCTCTGGCTTTTCGCCACCTTCCGTTTGTGGTTCTTATGACAATTTGTGATGCCTCGTATTCACTAAATTGCCCGAGTATACCAAGCAAGAGTTTTCCTTCGGGTGTGTCATCAAGAAGTTCTCCACCAAGAAAAACTTTTAGATTTAATTTTTTTAACTCCTTAAGACAATAAATCTGCGTCCCAGGGTCCCTCGCAAGTCTATCAATTTTTGTAATATAAACAGATTCAATTCGACCCAATTTTGCATCTTCTAATAATCTATCAAAACTGGGTCTTCTTTCCAAATGACCAGAATATTGGTCGTCTGGATAAATATCAACCAAAATATCATTATTTCTTATAATGAATTTTTTGTTTTTTTCGGTTTGGTCTTCAATAGTCTCGTTTTCTATGGATTTTTTAGAACTCGGACTTACCCTGCCATAGATTGCTGATTTTAGATTCATATTTTTAAATTGAAACTTTTAGATTTTGTTGATTTTGCCAGCGAAGCAAATATCCCGACTTTTTACGATAACTTTTATCTTTTGAGCCTGATGGGCGACCCAACTTTTTCCCTTGTTTTTTTACCCTTGCTAAACCCAAATTTATTCTTTCTGTTATTATTCCTCGTTCCATTTCAGCAAACCCAGATAAGATTGTAAAAAAGAATTTACCCATTGCGGTGTCTGTGTCTATGCTTTGGCTTGTTGCTATCAATCTGATTCCTTTATTCTTCATTTCTTCTAAAACCTGTAAAAGATGAGCCGTTGACCTGCCTAAGCGGTCAAATTTCCAAACAATCACCGCTTCAAACTTTTTGTCCCGCACATCTTTTAACATTTTATCTAACTCTGGTCTTGATGTCTTTGAGCCAGACACGCCTTCGTCTTTGTAAACATTGAAAATATCCCAATCGTTCCGCTGACAATAACCTTTCAATTCCAATTCTTGATTCAATGTTGTCTGGTCGCTTTTGCTGACCCGTAGATACAAAGCACATTTTTTGTTGTCCATATTTTTACACTGGCTTTTTAATTTACTTTACCAGTGGCGTGATGATGACGCTGGACAACCCTTGCGTCAAAGCCTCTCTCTACGGACAGGACTGAATAATCACTTGATTGTTTGTTTTGCCTTATTACCCTCAAAATCTACTCATTTTACCCAGGGTAGTTTATTTACTTTTGTCTTGACCCTCTTGTTCGCTGTGGGGTCGCTCCAAATTCACAAAACAAGCAAATCCCCCACCTCCCCACTTAAATTTAGATAGGTTCTGTAAATTCTTTTTAATATGGTTAGCGATATAATTAAGGGCGAAGTTTCTTCTTCCTTCATCCTTTTTTGACGTATAATTAGTTTTTAATTCATTCCTTTTCATTTTTAAAAATCTTATTTAATTTTATTTTCTAAATTATTCTCTTCCTCCTTCTGCCTTCTAGCTTCCTCACTTTGATTATATATTTGCTGAAAAACTTGTGTCAGATTAATTTCGTCAGGCATATCATTTACGCCTAATGGTTTTGGTTTTCCCTCAATTCTGTCAAATATTTCACGAATTGCCCCCAGGTCTCCGCCAACAGCCTTCTTAAACAGAACTTCTAATAAAATTTCCATTCTTGTCCTTTGTTCTTTTCGGTCGTTAATGGTTACCTCTTTGGCTTCCTGTAACATTTCACGTAAAACCTTTCGAAGAGAGAGATAGCCCATTCTCGTTCCGCCCAATTTAGGATGTCCATTCACAAATCTGCCCTGCTCATCTCTCTCGGGCTTATCCACAAAACCACCACTGCTATGGAGATTTTCTGCCTCAATCTTATTAGGTTCCTGATTTAATTCGTTTGAATCTTCTAACATATTTTTATCGCCTCTTTGCCAAACAAATATTTAAAACGATTTAGAGCCAACTCAACATACAAAGGGTCCAATTCACAAGCAAAACATTTTCTACCAGTTCTTTCCGATGCTATTAAAGTGGTCCCGCTTCCCAAAAATGGGTCCAATACAATATCGCCTCTTTGTGTCATCAATTCAATTCCTTTGATTGGGAGTGCTACTGGAAAGCACGCCAAATGATTTTTCTGTTGAGCTTGGTTTGTATTAACTCTCCAATAATTTGTGATTCCTTTTTGGTTTTTTTTGTTGAAAAATACTTTTTTGTCATTCGCCCCACAAAAATATATTTCCAAATCACTTTGTACACTTTCGTTATCGCCAACCAATAACACGTCCTCATACCTTCTCGTCAGCCCTTGTTTTGAAACTATTGGGAGGGCGTGCCCCTTGTCCCAGACAATTAGCTCTACAAACTGCAAGCCAGTATCCTTAATAATCTTATAGATTATTTCAATAAATTCAGACCTGGCGTTTTTGTTATAAGAAATGTTCCAAAAACAAAATCCTTTCAAAAACCTTTTACAATTTTGGAGGACATCAAGGTTAAATTTTATATATTCCTCGCTTTTCAAATTGTCAGAATAATTTTTATACATCTTCCCAGCCATATTATATGGCGGGCTTGTAAAAATTAATTTTGCGACCTTTCTATCCATTAATTTTTCGACCCGTTCTGGGTCCTGACTATTTCCGCATAAAATTCTGTGCCCGTTTACTTCATACAAATCGCCAAACTTAACTTTTGGCTCTGTTATTTTTTTAGTCTCTGATTCAACATCAAATGAATCATCATCTTCAACATTTGGACTAAATATTTCATCCAACTCCCAACCTTCCCAGCCGACCTCCTTCAACAAACCTTCGTCAAAATTTGCAAGCAAGCCAATATCCCAAGAAGCCGTATTTTTATTACTTCTTAAATTATATTCCTTCACCTCCTCCGTTGTTAAAGCTCTGTTCGGAACCCTAACGTCAATCATTTCTTCTCCTCTCCCAAGTAATTGAAGCATTCTTAATCTTCTGTTTCCCGCCAAAGTAGTATTGTCCGTATTTATTGCGGGTATTTCTACTAAATCAAACTTCTCAAAACTCTTTCTTAAATCAAATGATTGTTTTTCATCTTCTTTTCTTGCGTTACCCTTAAATGGGAGTAAGTCATTAACTTTTCGTTTTTCTGTGTGCCAAGTTAAATCTGTCATAAATTTTTTATTTGTTACTAAATTTTACAAAACCATTATCCTGATTAAAAAACTCATAAAACGAAAATCTGTGAATCGCATAGTCATTATCAGGGCTTCTATTAATTACTTCATTCATATAATTTTTTATAGATTCCAACATTGCCTCCTTTGTTCTTTTTTCCTTCATAAGCCTGTAAAAAACGACCCTAATGTCCGCTGTTATACCTTTACATTTCGGGAGACCAAATTTATTCAGTGTTTTATTTCTATATCCCTCTAACGGTTTGGCATAAGAATTCCATTTCTCCACCACTTCTTTAATAAGATTTTCCTTATCGCCCGCCTCTTCTTTAATGGGTTTATTATTAATGGGTTCTTCTTTGTTATCATCCAGCGACACCCCTCTGATTTTTTTGTGACATTCCCTTGGTTCTATTAGTGATACCCCTTGTTTTGCAGGTATATCGTCTGGCGACACTCCCTTGATTTCATAAAATTCACCGTTCATTTTCCACAAATCAACTATTTTGTATTCGTTGACCTCCTGCCCCCCGCCTTTAGTTCCAACCTTTTTAGTTCCCATATATTTTATCCATTTGTTATCTAAAAGATAACTCAATGATTTTTTTAATCGATTGATGCTAACTCCACATTGTTTAGCTAATGTTTTTTGGGATGTCCAACAAGTTCCGTGTTCACCAGCTATTCTTTTCATTTGAATATAAACATCTCTGTCGTATGGCGTGGAATGATTTAAAATATAATTTGGTATTATTGTAAAATACTTTTTATCATTACTACCATCCTCAATTTCTACGCTTTGGTTTGTGTTTGTCATATTTTTGATTCAAGGTTATTTAATTATTCGCTCCCTGGTTGATTTTAAAATTTTTCTTATACACAAAGTTGGCAAGACTCCTCATTTTGGGTGTCAGGATGCCTTTCATTCGCCTTGTTCTAACTTTCCCTTGCAGTTTTCTCAAAACGCAGACTTCGTCTTCTTTATGCTCAACCCTTTCATCCATAAAATAATCCAATGGACATCTTGCAATATCGCAGCTTTCAAATCTTGAGCACCTCTGCATATTTATTAGCTCTTTTTCTTTTTCCATAAAATAATTTTTGTTAATATCATTTGTGCGGACCCCCTAAAACAGAAAAAAACGACATCTCTGTCGCTTTTTCTTTAGAACCACTACAATAAGTGAGTCTGTTGGGAAAAAATCAAACAGAGGAGATATCTCCTTTTATGTTTATTTTTTTCCCGCAGTTTATTTCACCTACGGTTAGTATAGATATTAAATTTTACCTTCCCTTCGTTTATTTTTTATGTAGAACTTCTATTTCTACTTTTTAATTATAGCACTTCAACGAGCCGTGTCAACTATTTTTATGCTTATTGTTTACATTTTTCTTTGGCAGAATCATATTGCTCTTTTATGCTCCGAACCTTATCCAACCGTGATTGCCACATTTCATATTGGCTTTGCGGAGAATTATCGCGTTGGTAAGTTATTTTGGTAATCAACTCGTCTATACCTTTTAAATCAGCGTCAATTATTCCACCCTCCATTTGAGCTTTTTGCAGGGCTTCGTCTGCAAAATTACAGGCGATTGTTCGCTCCTGTTCGATTTGTTTAGTTTCCAAAATTTCAACTCTGCTAATCAGGGAGTCAATTTGTGTGGATAAAATCTCAATAGCTTCTGGTATAGATTTTCCGTGAATAAGAGAATTGGTTATAGAGCTTCCCATCGCAATAGCGGGCAAGCCAACAAACAAGACTAAAACAGCTATTATAATATACTTAATTTTTTTGTTCATAATTGTTATGATATTCAATTTATATTTTTTCTTTCTTCATAAGTTAAGCTCCAAACCAGTGCAACAATCCAGCCAATAAGTGTCCATCCTAAAAACAAATTTAGTGCAAAAATAGCAACCTTATTTTTCTTTTCTTTTTTGAAAGCGATATATGCTGGTAAGAAGTATAAAAATAAACATAACGGTATTGCTATCACCAATGCCCCGCTTTGTTCAGAGGATAAGTGCAGGCTTCCAATAAATATGCAGATAGCTACAAATCCTACAATTACTAAAACTGAACGCTTCCAATGTTCAAAAAAACTACTTTTTGTTTCTTCTGTTTGATTTTCCATATTTTTAATAATTGTGGCACAACATAAAACCCGCCACTGGGGTGAGTCTTGCGACCCATATACAAGTTTCCCTGTATAGCGTTGTGCACACCCCCGAATGACGGGTTTGATATGCACAACGACTTTTTGCCATACCTTAAAATAAATTTTAAGGGTTAGGCAACCAATATTAAATTATTTTAATCTTACCGCCAAAATTGCTAAAAATCAATATAACCAAAAAACCCTTGCTAAAAGGGCTAAATGGATTTTTACTTTTACTTCTTTTTATCCTGCTTAAATTTCTTGCTCAATTTTGGGTTAATTTTATTAAGAACTCGAATAATGAACTCTCTCTTTCCCGTTTCGGTTTGATAAACGGGTATTGGGTCATTATCAGATTTTGGCTCGCCTATCTTTAGCTGTCCGCAAGCCATTAGTCTTTGTCCTTCCTCCCAAACAATATTAACCGCCTTCTCAAGTGATATTTTTTTATTGGATAACCTAATAACTTCTTTAAGCGTTTCCAGCTCGATTCCAAGCAAAAGGCAGAGTAAACTTTTTTTCATTGGGATATTGGGGTATTTTTCAATATAACCTATTTTGTTTTCCATAATGATATGTTTTTGATTTAATTATTTAATTTATCAAAACCACACCATACGATACAAAACGAAACCACAATTATCTTATTAAAGAGCCACCATACAAAAAAACCTTACCTTAATACATTAATTATAGCATAAATTACCTCACAATCAAACCTTAACTCCCTCCACCCCAGCAAACATACCTCTTTTGCCTTTTGATTTACTGGGCACCCCTTGGATTTGTCTTGGGTTTGTTTTGGCATACACATTCAGTAATAAAAAAGGGGCATTTAGCCCCAATTTGTAAAAATATACTTAATTACCCTTTAATTAAATAGTTCTGTCGTATTCAGATAGTAGACAAGCTTTCCTCCGCTTGAAATGATAATTCTAATCATAGGATACGGGAACGGGTCGCTTGTTAGTCCTTCTGGGAGTTTGTAACTCTTATCTTCCCAACGCCATTCGTTCATTGCAGGATTTTTCGCTATCGTCTTACTTGGGAGATATTCTGGCTTGATATCAGACCTAATTAAAAATTTTGTGTGTTCGAGGTCTCTGCTAAGATACGCAAATGCTACCTTTTCAATTTCGTCTTTTGTCTTTAACGGAACTTCCATTGAACCGTAGCTTGTACATTTACCACTACTCATTCCTGCCAGCCCATCGGGATAACGAACGTGTATCTCTACAATTTGATTATTTCTAACATCCACCTCATATTCGTAAACTTCGCATCTGTCGTTGATATATTCCGTTTGTTGGTAAACTTCAACTCTTCTTTCCCAACCACTAAAACCTTCCATTGTGTAGCCACCTTCATCCCGATTTACGACAACTCCAACGTTAAAATTGGATGGGTGTCTGGTGCCAGTATACACTAATTCCAAATCAGGTTTAACCATAAAAGTTCTAATCGCAGTCATTGCCTTTTCTCTGTCTGATGCCGTTCGGGCGGTTAAAAGGTCCATCTGTGTTTGTAGCTGACTTGTTTTGTAAGACCTCTCTTTTGCCAAGGCTTCGTTTTGATTGAATAAATCTCCACAGATTCCCTCCATTGAAACTATACTCCATTGTTTTTCTGTTTGTTTTTCGCCTGTTAGCGTCTTTATCATTTCAACATCTTTTGACTCTATGCAGTTATTTTGTTTCTGCTTATCGGTTATTTCATTCATCTTTTGCCTGTATTCAGAATCTATCTGCTGTATCTGATTTTGAATTGCTTTCGCTTGTGCTTCAAGCGAGCTTACCTGTGGTTTCCTTAAATTGTTTATTTGCAACAAAACAAAAACGCCAAAAATCAGTGTTAATAAAATTGCTATTCCTGCGATTATTAGAATTTTTTTACTCATAGTATATTATTATTTAATTTGTATCTGGTATATTCAAAATATCGCCTGCAACAAAAAACTCCTGGGGTTTTAGAACTAAAGACCTCCATTTACCATTAAGTCTTATCTTTACTAAACTTTTTCTATACAATTGATGATATGTGTCTGGCTCTTTTACTTCTATTTTTTTGAAATGGACCATATCTAAGTGTCTCAAAAACCTCTTTTTGTATATGTATAACGCAAAATTCGCCTGAATAATAATTTCTGATTGCTTTTTCATTAAAAACGGTAGCAAAACTTTTTGTTTATTTCCAGCCAATAATTTTTCTATTGCGTCAACATCGCCATCGCTTTTTACTCTATAAATACTGTTACAGAAATCGTCAGATTTACATACAAAACCATTTACTCCTCTCCATTCTGATTTTATATTCTCAATCACAATATCTTCGTTTAAGGAGTTCGCCATTTTAATTGCCAAACTCCAGTCAATCATATAAAAATTATCTGTGTTTTGTTTTAAATTAAAACCTGGCATTCCAACCGTACCTGGTAAAACACTGGCTGAAAATCCTTTAAAATAAAACGGCTCTGTCGTAAATTTACCGATTAAATTTGTTATTGATGAAATTGACGAATCTAAAATCATAAATTTATTTATTCTTTTACATCTACGTCTGCAAAAGTACCTAAATGCGGTAAAAATTCATCGCTTAGATACTCCTTTTTAAATGATTCCTTGCCACTTGAAGTCATACTGGATTGCAGGCGATCAAAATAAAATCTCATTCCCTCTAAGATAAACCTAAACTTTCTCATTTGCTCTATCAACATTTCCAGAGTAATTTTACCCTTTAATTCCGAGTGACGGTTTTTTTCTCCATCGAAGATTGTGCTTATCGAGTGTCCGTGGAATAATTTATTTCTTATTGCTGAAAAATCCTTAAGAGCGGATATTATGCTGTGGTATTTTTTTGCCTCATCAAGTTTTCCCTCAAAATCAAACTTAGAGAAATAAATAAATGCGACCGTTTTATCTATAAAACTGACCCTGTCCACGTTCTCCATAACTTCGAACTCGCCCAACTCCTTTTTTAGCGACATAAGCACCATATTCCTGTAAAAAGCGTTCAGACCAGCTTCCAGAATAATATGTAAACTAATCAATATATCTATGATATTATTTTCATCAAGGTCTGAATGTGAAATCAAATCAATACATTTCGTCTTATTTGAACTGACAAGATAGCCAGATTCTGTTCTCGCCTTCCAAGAATCGTTTACTTTTATTGTTTCGGACACCTTTATTATTTTATCTTCCATATTTTTGGGACTTATACCACCCTTTTAACATCACCAATCGGTATTCCCATTACGGGAGAATCTTTTGATGAAGAAACAAAAAGCATTCCACCCTCAAGCCCCTCAATAAAAACTGAATTTATCCTTAACTCACCGCTTGGTTCCGAGACGGTTAATTCCGCTTTAGCTCCTTTTTCAAATGCCGACTCTAAAGCATCTAAAATCTGCTCTTGGGTTTGCTCCTTTTCTGGTTGTTCTTCAAATGGTCTTAAATTTTCCGACATAAATTTAATTAAATTATTCTTTTTATGACAACCAAATTTTTTCTATTTATTATTTTTGCGACTGAATCTACCTGTACTTTTCCACCATCAGACCCATTTTTATTTTTTTGATATTTAGCCTGTATTATTTTGCCATCTCCGATATACATTGCAACGTGTCCTATTCCTTGCGGAAACTCTTCATTATATCTACCAACCATACCTTTTATAAATATCAAATCACCTATTTGCAAATACTCTCTTTTGGGTTTAACTTTTTTACCAAGATGAGCCTGCTCAAGAGCTGTCCTTGGCAAAGCTATACCAACTTTTTTGTAAATATATTGAACAAAACTTGAACAATCAAAAGTCTTGGGAGCTTCTGATGGCTTTGCTCCGTATTTATACGGCTTGCCTAAATTTTGTTTTGCAAAAAATACTAATTTTTCCTTATCGTTCATATTTTTATCCTACCAAAAAATAAATGAAAATGCGAGCTTATCCGTTTGTAAAAAAAGAGCCTGCTAACGTTTCCGTCATTGGGCTATGATTTCGATTTCCGTTATCTCGGGTTGGACCTACTTAACTACGAGTTAAGCAAGTCCTCAATCGGGGCTGGCTCCACGGTTATAACTTCTGTGCCGATTTCAAATTTATCGGCTGGATACCAGTATCCCATCTCTTCCGTGTGGACGTGGTTGGGATACTTCCCGCTGATATCCACCATAGAAGCGGTGACGATTTTCCCACTTGGCTTATACTTGAGCCTCACGGGAGGTTTCAAGATGAAGCATCCAAGTCGAGAAGGATTTTCTTCGGTACTTTGTGCAACGTTCTTAATGTCGCTTGCGGTGGTCATTGCCGTTTCCTTTCAAAATTGAAAACTTAATCCCACTTCACTTCAATGGTCTTGGGCTTCACGTTGGGGTTTGTGCAGGTGAGCGTGAGAACGTGCCTCACGCTTCCCTTTGAAAAAATCGCTCTGGTCTCATTCTCGTTGGGGGTTTCCACTTGAAAATCCCAACCTCGCTGTTGCGGTAGACTGCGGTTACCAGAGAAGGGATGAGTCGGTTCCCACCAAGAGAAAGCCATCCCTCGGTCTTTGATACCGACTCGGATAACTCTCCCAGCAGATTCAACCCTCACCAAATCGTTTTCAAAGACAGGCAAATCGTATTGTTTGCCAGTCAACTGGTCAAGAATTGCTCCGTCCACTTTCTGTCTCCCTTGTGAAAGAGCCCTGAAACGAAACTACGATATTAAAACATTACAACGGATTGATATTTTTTGCAAGTCGTGAAACTCCAAAATATCCGACTCTTACCAACCCCAAAAACACGAAAAAAGAGGCACTTTTGCCTCTTCTCCCTAAAATATAAAAAATAAGCGTCTATTCTTTTCTGTTTATTAATACAACCAATTCAAAGATTTTTCCTTTTGCCTTCATAGTTGAATCATCTATCCCCTGCCTATTCTGTGCTCCTAAGGAAATTTCGTCTTGATTAACTCCAACATCCTTTTCCCCATTTTCTCCAGTTCTTGGCGTATCAGTAAAAAAATCCTTAATGTCTCTTAGAATTGCGTCTATGGTGTTACAAATATCATTATCTTCAGCTTGTGAAATAAAATTATATTTCTTAAGCAACTCACGAATTGAATTAAAATTCCTTCTAAGCGTCTTAAGATTAGCATTAACCGCAACCAGTTTTAGCTTTTCCGTTGAAAGCAATCTAGTAATAGTGTTATCGAGACAATCCTGAAAATCTTGCAGTTGTTTTATTAAAATTTCTTTTTCGACCCTCTCCTCTTCGTTTTTGCGAGTCAACGTCCTGGTTACATATATTACCAATAACACGTTAACGAATATAGAAATACCATCTATTGGGTCTATCGAAACAGATGGCGAAGTTGAATATTTGTTGAGAAACGCAAGAGAAATGCACGAGCCGATTATTGCCCCAACCAAAAAGATTATTATAAAAATTAGTACTCCATCAGGATTGCTTTTTGACATCTTCAATATAGCTCTTAATATCCTCCAAAAGCCACGGCTCCTCTTTCGAGGCAACTTCAATTTTTTCACTCACTTTATCCGCTCCATATTTTCTGGCAAGCCCTCCGAAAGTTTCCTCCAAAAAGCTTGTTCCATAGCCAAGCGTTCCGTCCAAATCAATAATTATTTTTTTATCCTTCTTTTCCAAAATATCTGTAAACTTTTTCTCCAATATCTGTTCTAAAAAAAGCTCAGCGGAAAAAGACCCCTCCTTTTTATAGCGAGGACCAGGCGTTTTTGAAAAATCTTTTGCTATTAAAATTTTTATATATTCCATATTTTATTTTCGTTATTTTTTTCTAACTTCCAATGGATGAAGGTGCCATTAAAATTTTTCGACAGATGAATAAAATTATTTGAATCGACTTCAGAACGTGTATTGTTTGTTATTATCTGCAAATCACTTATTTGCCCCCTACTCAAGGAATCTTTTATGCTAGGCAATCCTTTTCCCCTATAATATGGCTGTATTCTTTGCTCTGGGCTCCAATGCTCTCCGTTTAAGAGACATTCGATGACCTTTTGTTCTGACCCTAAGTCTATCATCTTTTTAAAATTATCCCAAAAATTGTTCCATATTTTAGGATTAGATTTTCTTTCAAGACTTCTAAGAATACCCTGTCCATAATCTACAAAATAGAAATCAACCTTTTTGTTTTCTTTATCGTGGTTAACAGATAACCACCAGTGCTCCTGGTTGTCCTCACTTCTTGAGGCGTGATTGTTAGTATTGTGCATTAATTCAATCAAAGTCTTTTGCAATCCCTTACATATTCTCCTCTCTCCCCAAATTGTTTTCGTGGATTCCTCCATAATTTTTTCTCCCATTTCTGAAACAACTATTGTGTTTGCTCTGGCAAAAATTTGATTATTTTTTGTCATAGTATAATCATTACCCATATCTGACGACATTGGAGACAATAATTTTCTAAAAAACTGGGAATCAACGATTGTTTCCTTCACCTTTAAATCATCAGGAAAATCGCCATTGAATTTTATTTTGGCGACTCTAAATTTATACATTAATGAAAGTAAAACTGTTATGGCACTATGGTCGATATTTTTTACATTTTTAAGAACAACGAACACCTGCTTGCGTTTGTTAAAATAAGATTCTATCCTATTCAAAAAATCTATTGTCTCCTCCGTGTTTGTCAAAAAAGAAAAATCTTCAGGGGCTCTTACATCATTATATCTCACCCTCGTTTTGATGTCATTATGAAGAGAAAGAGGTTTTCCCTGTAAAAGACGTCTTATGTGTTTTTTACGTCTTTCTATTACTTTCCTCCTTTTTAATCTTTTTTTCCATACCCTAACAGAATAACGTAATCGCTTTTCCTTTTCGGATAATTTTTTTCCGCCTGTTTCATTAATAAATTTTACTATTATCTCTGGTTGTTCATCGTTTTCCATATCATTCAGGATATACTTCTATCAATTCTTTCCAAGCTTTGTAAACGGGCATAATTTCTTTTTTTATTTTTGGAAACAAGCCAATATCTCTATAATCCCTTTCAAGTTTTCCAAGTGCCAAATCCTTTCTTCTATCAATTAACATATCCATATAGCAACCATCTGTCATATGGCTTAAAGAATCGGCTGTTGCCAAAATCTTTGCCTCTACGGTTTCGGGTTGAACATCTTTGCACCTGTGAGCTCTTACACAGTGAGCGACCCTGTTTATTTTGTCTTCAATCAAACCCATCTTTTTTAGAAAACGCTTTGCTTCGGCTTCGGACTTTAATTCGTGGTCTTTATGATTTCCAAGTGCGTGTCCAATGTCGTGCAAATAAACAGATAATAAAACTATTTCTCTATCTGCTGGATAATCTTTAATAATTCTTTCCACACACTTTTCAACCTCGTTAATATGTCCTGGGAGATATGAGTCGGCTTTTGCAGAACCAAAAGAAACTTTATTTTTCGCAAGAGTTTTTAAGCAGTGTTCTTTTGTATGTTTTAATAATTTAGTGTTCATATCTTTATTAAATCAAGATTGCTACTAATTACAACTGGTTGCAATGCCTCAATTTCCTCTTTGTATTGCATATCTGGTATAGGATTTAACAAAAAAATCTTTTTATTATTAACATACGCTTGACCCATTTCTATCAAGGTATTGCCACCAATATAATTTTTGATTCCATTTTTGTCAAAATTCAAAACCAAAACCGCATCGCTGTTAAGAATTTCGTTGTAGTGATACCTGATATAATCGTGCTCAATTTTAACTTTTGCGTGTTCCTTTTGCATTCTCTCCCACAATTCTCTCATTTGACCGCTTGCCCTGGCAACATAATGCTCGTGCAACTCACATTCGTGTCCCAAAGCTTTCAATTTATCCCTATATTCAACCATTTCTGTGCAAAAATGAGAACTGCCAACGATTGCTATTTTCATTTTAATTGTTTGCATTAGTAATTAAATCTGGCATAATTTCAAGAGGGATACCTCTCAAAAAATTGTTATAGCTTCCTTCTATCCTTTCGGCAAAAGTTGAGCTGTAATGTCCCAAAGGGTCATATCCAAGAGCGTAAGTATTATAGAATTTATCTTGGTTGAGATAGGTTTCAATTTCTTTTTCTGAAAAATTCCTTAAATAAATTTCTGTTTTTACTATTTTAGAAATTACCTTATTTGAGGCGGTATTTACTATGTGAATTCCAGTATAAAACTGGTGATTGTTTCCTGAAAGAGATTTTAATCTTTCAAAACCTTCTTCTCTTGATTTTGGTTTTTCAAGAATTTTTCCGTTAAAATAGCCTACTGAATCCATCCCGATAATAATCGCATCACTGTGATTTTTTGCGACTGCTTCTGCTTTTAATTTTGATAATTCTTTTACTAATTCTTCTGGATTATTTCTGTCTACTTGAGACTCGTCCACTTTGCTTCCCTCTGCTGTAAAATCAATTTCCAAAAACTTAAATGCTTCTATGCGATATGGTGAGGTTGTACCTAAAATTATTTTCATTTTTTATTTAATTTAATAATTTTAATAACTCTTCTGGGGTTGAAACAATTTTATTGAATAAAACTTTTCTGTGCGGTTCTTCGTCATTTTCACAAAAGGCATAAATTGGCTTGTTCAAACCCATAGCAAAACCTATTTCTATGTTTGTGCTTACTCCTGCATATCCGTCTTTGTTATAAATATAAATTACATCCGCTAATCTCATTTTTTGGAAATGGTCGTGCACCAAACCTAAAGCCACAAACTTTTTATCAAAATCTTTTACTTCCGCCCAGTTTCCACCAGAAGCTCTGTAAAAATGAGGCTCATATACGATAACACCCAATTCTTTTAATTTAGTTGCGAATTGCCTCGCTTCTTCTGTAAAACGAGAACTTCCACATATTACAATAGATTTCATATTTTTATTTATTACCTATTTTATTTATTAAAATTAGCACTTTTTGGTTTTGAATTCAATAATAACAAAAAAGCCCAATTTTATTCGGGCTTAATTGATTTACTTTTAATTGTATCTTTCGTCTCTGCAATTTACTGGGAGTCTCAAATTAAAGTAGCTTCTATTTTCCTGTGGGGATAGATTTAACAATTTCAAGGGCTTTATCAAGTTGCGGGTCTTTGTCTTGTTCCACATCTTCATCGGTAATATCAACCTTAACGTCCGGAGACAAGCCAACCTCGGAAATTGACGCACCTTTCGGGGTAAGCCATTTGGCAATTGTTATTTTTAAAAACGACCCGCCCCGCAAATCTAAAATTTCCTGCACAGAACCTTTGCCAAAGGATTTTGTTCCAATAAGCTTGGCTCCCTTGTTATCCCTTATTGATCCGGCCAATATCTCTGACGCAGAAGCAGAACCCTCGTTTATTAACACAACAATCGGGTATCCCAAAAGCTCGGCTGTTCCGTCTGACTTATAGAGTTGTTGCTCCTTTTTCCCACCAAAGTCTTCAATTGTGACAATCTGCCCTTTTTCCAAAAACCAGCCCGCAATATTTTGGGCAACCTCAAGGTATCCGCCAGGATTATTTCTTAAATCCAGAACTATTTTTTCTGCGGGGCTTTGTAAAATTTCGGCCACTGTCTTTTGGAAGTCGGCAACAAGGTTCTCGTCAAACTGGGTAATTTGGATATAGGCAACATTTCCATTCTTGAGCGACCATTTTGCAGGATGCACAATAATTGTGTCCCTTGTTATTTTAAAATCTTTTGCGGCAGACCACCCTGTTCTAAAAATCGTTAGGGTAACCACAGTGCCCTTTGCTCCGCGAATTAAACCAACAGCTTCGTCGGTTGTCAGGTCAGACGCCTCGGTGTTATCAATTTTTATAATCACGTCTCCGGCTTTTATTCCGGACGCTTGCGCCGGACTTCCTTCTAGGGGCGCCACAATTGTCAGTTGTTCCTTCTTAATTCCAATTTCGGCTCCAATGCCTTCAAAAGACCCAGACAAATCCTGCATAAATTTCTGCGCCTCTTCGGGGTTAAAAAACGAAGTATATGGGTCGTCAAGGGATTTTGCCATTCCTTCAATTGCCCCGTAAATTATTTTCTGGCTGTCAATTTTTGACGGGTCAAAAAAATTTTGTTGAAGCTTGTTGTAAGAGTCCCAAAAAAGGGAAAAGTCTATCGTCCCCGACTGCGGGACTTGGTAGGTCATTTTTCTCCCAAAAAAAGCTCCTCCGACAAAAACGCCTCCCGCGCACGCGATTACCATGGTTGTTATTATAATTTTTTTGGGAGTAATTGAAATCATATAAATACTATTTTATTTATTCCTTATACCAAATAAAAACCAACAATACAATCTGCTATTTCCCAACAAAACCAAAATAAACAAGAATTAGCCCCAAAAATACAGCGGCCAATAGGGCGTAAGAAAGCCGTTCCTTGTCCTTAATTTTACGTATAAACATTAACGCCCCTTCCTGCCAAAACATTAAAACAAGCCCGCGAATAATCAAAATCCAGCCAAAAATTGTTATAAGAGTCCGCCAGTCATATGCCCAAACGTTGTTAAGCAAAACCGTGGCTGACCCTAAAACAAATGAAACAACGCCACATGTGTAGGCCGTAACGTCATTTTCCATTGCGGAAAATAATGTTTTTATTTTTTTTGGATTCATAAGCAGCGACAAAGGAATAAAAACCAAAAAAAGCCCAAGAATAGCTGATAAAAAATTTGCTGTTTCCATATTTTTTAATTTTACTAATAATACTATTTTAATTATAACAAAAAACCAGCATGTTAACAATAAAGCGTGCTGGTTTTTTATATAACTTAGTTCGCAAGCAAGCCCAATCCCTCAGTCATTGTGATGAATTTTATTTTCGTCTGGTTTATATAATCAACCACCTGCGAAAATTGCATCGGGGTGTAACTATATTGTTCTCCGCTGTTGTCAACTTTATGAAAAACAAGTATCAGCCATGTTTTGCTTACAATTGCATTGTTAATCCATTGCTGAATTATGCTTATTGGGGTGGTTGAAACCACAACCTGGGTTTTTAACAAATACGGGTCTTGGCTAGCATAATTGTCGCCTATATCCTGCTCATAATTGTCGGCTGTTCTGGCGCCGAGATAACCGGCATTTTTAACAGTTTGTGTTACTGCTGAATTATAGGCGCCATAAGGATAATCAAAAGAAGTGATTGTTTTAAAACCCATCGCTTCCAGCGCCTGTTTTGATCCCAAAATTTCATCGGTCATCTGGGCCTGCGTTAAGGTTGTTAGGTCGAGATGGGTTTTTGAATGCGCTTCAATTTCGTGTCCACGATTCTGCAGGTCCAATAATTGACCCTGTGTCATATAGCCATTTGCTGTGTCGCCAATCGCGCCCGATATAGCATATTCCGTTGCCTTTATTCCAAAAACATCAAGAACCGGAAACGCGTTTTGATATGCGCTTGTCCATGCGTCGTCAAAATTTATTGATATCATTCCTTGCGGAAAAGCGGTACCAGGAGAAGCTCCAGCCAGAAAGAAGTCATCAACAGATAAATAACCGGCGGAATTTATTAAATGAAAAACCGTAACCGAAACTGCATTTAGTGGAGCTACAAACGAGCCCGAAAATTGGCTCCAATCAGTAGAAGGTTCGGGATATCCCATATCAGCATAAAGGAACGTCCCGTCATTTAGGGTAAATCTTAATGTCACAGTTGTTTTAATGGTTGATTTGTAAAAATCGGAAAAAACATACTGTTGTGAGGGGACAACCTTAACGTCGTCAAAACGCCATTTCGCGTCACCGTCTGTATAGGACGGAGTTGCTATACTGGAGCCGTTACCCGTGTGACCAGTTGTTGGATAGGAAAAAATAACATTGTTTGAGCCCCAAAATTCGCCATGCCAATTATCTGGCGCAGAAGAACCGCTTTCCATTGAGGGATTGAGAATTAAGTTGCCCGGTATTAATGGTTCAAACGGCGCGCCATATCCAAAAGTGATATCGGCAACGCCTGTTGTGTTGGAATTCCTCAAGTAGAAAATAGAAGTTTTTGGGTCATAGAGCCCAATTGTTGCTGTGCCGTCTCCATCCCAGTCCCCGGCAACAGGAAGCCAGCCCGCGTTCGGCGCGCCATATCCAAAAGTGATATCGGCAACGCCCGAAGTATTTTGGTTTTTTAGCATAAATATCGACGCAGTGGAATCATAGAGCCCAATTGTTGCTGTGCCGTCTCCATCCCAGTCCCCGGCAACAGGAAGCCAGCCCGCGTCCTCAACACCGTAACTAAACGTCGCGTCCGCATATCCTGAAGTGTTTGAATTTCTTAAATAAAAAGTTGATGAAAGCGAATCATATAAAGCAATTGTTGCTGTGCCGTCTCCATCCCAGTCCCCTGCAACAGGAAGCCAGCCCGCGTTCGGCGCGCCATATCCAAAAGTGATATCGGCAATACCCGTTGTATTTGAATTTCTCAGCGTGAATACCGATGTTAACGGGTTATACAGACCGATGGAGGCTGTTTTGTTTTTGTCCCAGTCCCCGGCAACAGGAAGCCAGCCCGCGTTTGGCGCGCCATATCCAAAAGTGATATCGGCAACGCCTGTTGTGTTGGAATTCCTCAAGTAGAAAATAGAAGTTTTTAGGTTATAGAGCCCAATTGTTGCTGTGCCGTCTCCATCCCAGTCCCCGGCAACAGGAAGCCAGCCCGCGTTTGGCGCAAATTCCGAGGCGACGCTGGCGGTTTTAGCTAAGATCAAAACTGGATTACAAGCAAAACTCATAATCGCAACAAATGCGAAAAATTTTATTAAAATTCTTTTTAAATTTTTCTTCATATAATTATTACTTTTCTTTTTTTTTAAAAAAACATTAATAATAATTTATTATTTAACATATTTGATTAAATATTTAATTAAAATTAGCGCCAAAGAGCGTAAAAACTTGACAGAGCCGTTGCATTAGAGGAGTATTAGAGGTATAATAGTTTAATGTTCATAATTTATAAGTAAACTAAATTATCAATTATCATTAAGTTGCTAATTTATTCGTAACTTCGCAACTCTCTTGAAAATTGAAAATTAATCGCATGCCAGGAAAAGCAAACTCGGCTTTTATGAAGCCGTTAGCCGTATCTGCCGATTTAGAGGCAGTTGTAGGAAAGGGTCCGTTGCCAAGGTCGGAAGTCGTAAAAAAACTTTGGGCCTACATTAAAAAAAACAATCTGCAGGATCCTAAAAACAAGAGGAACATAAACGCCGATGAAAAACTGAAAAAAGTTTTTGGAGGAAAGGGCGTTGTGAATATGTTTGAGATGACAAAACTGGTTTCAAAACACCTGTCATAGTTCTAAATAGAAATTAAAAACACTCCCGGTGAGGGAGTGTTTTTAATTTTAATCTATAACGCCCTATAACCCAGTGTTTCTATTTCGCTTTTAAGGTCGTAGAGGTTTGTTTTCTGCCCGTCAAACTCTAAGAAAGCCTTTTTAGAATCGTAATCTACTAAAATTGAGCTTACCCCGTTTTTTTCCTCAAGAGTGGCCTCAATAATTTTTGCGCAGGACGCGCAATGCATTCCGGAAATTGCTAGTATTGTTTTTTCTATCATTTTTCCAAATTAAGTTAATAATAAATTATGCCATATTAGAGCTAAGCCTGCCAAATTCTATAAATATAAACAAGAAAACTAATGCCAGAACAATTGGGGCAACCATTGATACATAATTCCTTTTATTGGGCTTAAAATATTTAAGTAATAAAGAATTAGACACCACAGAAATGGAGCTGAAGGCCATTGCCAATCCGGCCAGCTCCGGCCTTAATACAAGGCCCATTTCCGCAAAAATTCTGGCAGCAATCGGTATGCCAATCACATTGTAAAACAAGGCAAAAAACATATTTTGTTTTATTTTACCCATTGTATCTCGGCTTAAACTTATGGCTGTCAACACATCTCGCAGGTCGTTTTTAATGATTACTATTCCTCCTGTTTCCATTGCAACATCAGTGCCTCCGCCCATGGCAATCCCCAAATCTGCCTGGGCAAGCGCAGGCGCGTCGTTGATGCCGTCCCCCACCATTGCAACTTTGATCCCTGTGCCTTGAAGTTTTTTTACTTCACTTGCCTTGTCCTCTGGCAAAACTTCAGCCAGCACGTTTGTAATTCCAATTTGTTTGGCAATTGCCTCTGCGGTGCGTTTATTGTCTCCTGTAATCATAAACACCTGTATCCCTTTTTTCCTTAAGGCAGTTACCGCTTCAATTGTGTTTTCCTTTATTGTATCTGCTACGGCTATTATCCCCAATATCTCTTTTTCTGAAGCCAGAATCATTGCTGTTTTTCCCTCGCTCTCAAGCTTGCTTATTTTCTTTTCGTTTTCGCCCACATCCAATCCGGCAACATCGGTAATTAACTTGCGGTTGCCAAAATAATATTTTTTTCCGCTAATTTTTCCTTCAACGCCGTGGCCTGGAATTGCTTTAAAATTTGAGGCTTCGGGCAAATGAATTTTTTCCTCTTTTGCATAATTGACTATTGCCTCGGCCAATGGATGTTCTGAAAGTTTTTCAAGGGATGCCGTAATGCCGATAATCTTGTTTTCGTCGCTCAATTCCGCTCCCACAATATCTGTAACTTCCGGTTTACCCTTTGTCAAAGTGCCGGTTTTATCAAATACAACTGCTTTAACCTTGCAGGCCGCCTCCAAGGGTTCTCCGCCCTTAATAAGCACCCCATATTCTGCCCCTTTGCCGGTTCCAACCATTATTGCGGTTGGTGTTGCAAGCCCCAGCGCGCACGGGCAGGCAATAACAATTACTGACGTAAATGCCATCAAGGCAAATGAGAGACTTGCACCTAAAGCAAAATACCAAACAACAAAAGTTAAAGCTGCCAAAACTAAAACCGCAGGCACAAACCAGGCTGAAATTTTATCGGCCATTGCCTGAATTGGAGCTTTTGAACCTTGGGCTTCCTCAATCAACCTAATTATTTGAGCCAAGGCGGTTTCGTTGCCAACGTTTGTGGCTTCAAATTCAAAACTGCCATATTTATTTATTGTAGCTCCAATGACTTTGTCTCCGGCATTTTTTTCAACCGGTATGCTTTCTCCTGTAAGCATTGATTCGTCAACAGAAGACCTGCCTTTTAAAATTACACCATCAACAGGAATTTTTTCTCCGGGCCGGACCAAAACAACATCTCCTCTTTTTACCTCATCAATTGGTATGTCAAATGTTTCACCCCCCTTGACTATTCTTGCGGTTTTTGGCTGAAGACCCATTAATTTTTTAATAGCCTCAGATGTCCTGCCTTTTGCTTTTGTTTCAAGCCATTTGCCAAGCACCACAAACGTAATCAGATAAGCTGCTGTTTCAAAGTATAACTCCGGAATTTTAGCGCCGTTTAATCCAATAAGCGTTCCATTACTTATCGCATAGCTTAAAAATTGCCACAAACTGTAAAAGAATGCGGTGCTTGTTCCAATTGCAATTAAGCTATCCATATTGAAAGTCTTCATCTTCAAGCTACTCCACATCCCTCTGTAAAATCCTGCTCCAATAATAAACTGAACGGGTATGGTCAGTAACAGAGAAACAACGCCTATCCATGGCATCAGGAAATCCCTTAATGGTAAAAAATTAAAGAAATCCAAAAGCATGAAATAAAGCATCGGCAAGCTCAATCCAAAAGAAATTAAAAATTTATTACGGTAATTTTTAATTTCTTTTTCTTTTCTCTTTTTTTCCCCTTCAGGGTCAGCAACGTCCGGCAATGATGCTTTATAACCGGCGGATGCAATGGCGCCGATCAAATCGCCTGTTGTGGCTTTTGAGCTGTCAAAAATAATTCTGGCTTTTTCAGCGGTAAAGTTGACATTTACCTCCTTTACTCCGGGAACCTTTAATAACTTTTTCTCAATTATTTTCGCGCACGACACACAATGCATTCCGCTTACAGCCAAGCTAATTTGCTGGTCTTTGCCTGGTTCGGCTTTTGTCGCAGCAACCGCCGGGTTTTGGATTTTTGGCCCGTTCGAAACCAAATCTAAAATTTTGTCGATTTTTGATTCAATTTCAGAGAGCCGGGTTTTTTTTGTTTTTATTTTTTTATTTTCCATTTAAATTATTTATTTTGGGCTAATACGTAGCGGAAAAACTTGCTGCCGCATTAGCTGTGGTCAGCTTTGTTGAACAGAATTCTGGCTGACTGTTAAATCCGTTGCATATCACATTTTTTACCGCATCGGAAGTCCTTCCACCAAAATTAAATTCTGAAACTTGCTGACCATTTAATATTAATGTTGGAGAGCCTTGTATTTGGTATTTGCTGTTTAAATCAAAGTCTTTTTGAGCATAAGCCAATCCCCTGCTGACATCTGAAACGCATGCTGATAATTTCGACGAATCAACTCCCGACGGTTTTTCGCAGGCTACCTCCTGACCAGAACCTTTCATTTGACAGGAAACATACGGCCAGTATTTTGTCGGCTGTTCCTCTCTCAGGCAAATCTGCCTCAAATTTTCCTGCGCCTCCGCATTTCCGTGCATAGCAGTAATTATTCCATTAGAAACGCTCCCCATATACCTTACTTTCATATATTGCGCAGAAGATGGAATATTTTTTATCACATCTGCCATAACTCTCTGCATTTGAATCCCAAAAGGGCACCGGCTGACTACATACGCCTCCAAAACAGGATTATCGTTTTTCTCTGCTGTTTTTACCGCCGGCGCCTGTTGGTTGTTATTAACCTGTTGTTCCTGAACCACGGTGTTTTTTACGGACTCCTTTGCCCGGCTCCCCTGATTATTTTTATTTCCGAATGTAAAGAGCTGGAAAATCAAAACTAAAACAACTGCTGCCACAAAAACTTTTTTAGTGGCTGAAGTTTCAATTGGAGGTTTTTCCTCTTTTACAATGCTGGGATTGTCGTAATTTATATTTTCAACGCTGTTTTCTGCTCCATCTTCAATCTTTTCCACTTTAAACCCGCCTATTTCCTCGATCGCCTGATAAATATCCTGTTCTGTTATTTTTTGTTCGTCATAAATGACAACTCCCTTGTTTGAGGTTTGGTCAACCTTAACTTTAACAACGCCGTCTTTGCTTTTAAGCCTGCCTTCTATCAAAAGAACGCAGCTGTTGCATTTTAACCCCCTTATTCTAAACTTTGCTTTTTTGATACCCAAATCATATCCTTTGTTTTCCGTTTCTAAAATTTTCGGTACCGGCGTAATTGCTTCTTCAATTTTTTCCAAATGAAAATCATTTATGCTCTCAATCGCCTGATAAATATCGCTTTCTGTTATTTTTTGTTCATCATAAATGACAACACCCTTGTTTGAGGTTTGGTCAACTTTAACCCTAACAACGCCGTTTACATTTCTTAATCTTTCTTCAATCAGCAAAGAGCAATTACTGCATTTTATGCCTTGAATTTTAAATTTTGTTTTTTTCATATTTTATTCTGAAACAATAATTTTTCCTGTCATACCTGTATGCCCCTCGCCGCAAAAATTCTTACAGAAAAAAGTAAACTCGCCTGTTTTGGATGCTGTAAACTCAATAGAATCGTCACTAATAGCATTAAATTCCGGCAAATTAATCCCATGCACGGTATCGGTGTTGTTAATGATAATTTTGACATTCTGGCCTTTCTTGACCCTAATAATGTCCGGCGTAAATTGCCATCTTTTAGCATCTATGCTGAACATCACCTGATTTTGTTGATTTAAGCTAGCAACGGCGACGGTTTCACCTGATAAGTAATTTTGCGAGCCGGATTTAGGCCCTGACGATAAAAAATAAATGCCCGCTACTGCTACAACTATTACAGATAAAATTATTAGATTATTTTTCATGATTTTAAAAAATATTTAATTTAATTACCGCCACAGGTACTGCCTCCGCCTCCTCCACAACCGCATCCCGTTGATCCAGATGGAACCACGTCGTCGCCGCCCTGCGTTGCTGCATTAGCGACCGGCACCCCAGAATTATTTGAACCAGTGGCAGTATCCGCATTCACAACCTCAATAATTCCAGAAATCATGCCCATTTGGCAGGAAAACCTGAACTTTCCTGTTTTTTGCGGAGTAAATTCTTTTACTGAAACTTGCCCGGGAATCAAATCAATTGATCCTGAGAACAAGCTGTTTGAGATGATTGAACCGTTGCACCCGCCTGCTGTTCTGTCGGCTGTTATTTCCCATCTTACAGGAATTCCAACCCTTACTTTAAAGGAATTCGGAACATCCTTTGAGCCGTAGGCTGTCATTTTAATAACCTGCTTGCCATCAATAATTTGGGGTAAATCTTTTACATCAATTTTTGCTGATTTTACTTGGGCTTGGCTTGAAGCTAATATGTTACCAAACCCCGTAAATCCCAAAACAGTCGCTTGATTCGACATATTATACAAAGCAAAGAATAAAACCAAAAACCCTGCTACCTTCGCGAATCTTTCAGCTAAGTGCGGTTTTGATGAAAACTTAACGCTAGACAGTCCGATAAATAAAAGCGAGGGCACTGTTCCTAGTGCAAACGCTCCCATTATTAACGCTCCGGAAAATGCGTTTCCTGAAAGCAATGCCAAGCTTTGAGCTGTAATGGTAAAACCGCAAGGCAGAAAGAAAGTTAAGGCTCCCATAATAAACGGCATTTGCTTCCCTTGAAAATTCTTTTCATTAGCAATATATCTTGTTGCGAATTTTGGAGCTGCAATCTGAAATTTTCTGAACGCCCTAACCCCCAGCATTTGAAGTCCCAAAGCAATCATTAATAGAGATATGCCAATAACTAAATAACCGGTAAATTGCGGAGAAATCTGGAGCTTGCTTCCTATTACACCCAGTACTCCGCCAAAAATAGCATAAGAAACAACCCTGCCGGCATTAAACATTACATGTGGTTGCAATTTCTGAGATGTAGTTTGTTCTTGAGAATAAAGCGATGACCATTGTTTTGACATCGATAGAATAATTCCCCCAACCAAAGCCGCGCACGAGGAAAGCCCCGCCAAAAGCCCGAATCCCACGAATGTCATAAAGGAGGACCCGGAGCTTACACTCAAAAAATCAGCAATTCCCATTTTTTGCAAAAATAAGAACGCAATGATCACAAATATCGCTATGTTAAAAGCAACTAAGGTCGGGCTTGATTTTTTTCCGGACTCATTTTCTTCCCTGCTTTTAGCTTGCGTTCCGGTGTCCATATCGTCAAATTGATAATTTTCTCCCTTAAATATTTTGCTTAATCTCTCCGGATTTGGCCTGTCTCCGCTGTATTCTATTACGACCTCTCCTTTTGGAGTTGAAGCATCAACAGACTTTATGTTTTGAATCATCAAGAGCTTTTTCTCAATCAAAATTTCACAGGAGGCACAATGCATCCCTTCCACTTTGTAAACATGCTCTTTCAAGTTTTTGCTACTCCACTCTTCTTTTTGAGCCGGTAAAGATTCTTCTCTCGGCAATATTTCAGCTGAGAGAACTTCATCTGCTGCCACCTCAAAGCCAAGCTCCTTTATTTTTTTTATAATTTCACCCGAAGAAATTTTTTCTCCGTCAAATTTTATATGACAATTTCCACTCGCTTCGTCTATGTCCGCGCTGTCCACGCCGTTCAATACTTCAATCTCCGCCTCAATTGTTATTTTATCCTCTAAGGATTTTATGTTTTCTATCTTGTGTTTTATTTCTCTTAACATAATATTTTTTATTTTTTATTTTAACAAAAAACGCCATAACAACGGCGCGAAAATTTGAAATTTATAGCAAATTAAATAATTAAAATTTATTGGCTAAAATTTGAAATCCGCGCCGCAATTAATGCGGTTTGAGGATCCCTTTTTTCTAAAATTTTAAGCCATAAAATCAGTTTACGGCAAAAGCCGCCTATTCTCCACTCAAGAAACATCCGCCTCGGCAGTTCTGTGAGTTTTTTATCCGATAATATTGCCAAAGGCGTAGCCACGCCAAATAGGATTGCCATTAAAGCAATTAGCAGAATATTTTGTGTTCCCTGCGGAATCGTTTGGGCGGGAGTGTAAACGCAATCAACAGAAAAACATTCGCCAATGGGCATCATATCGCTGATCAAAAACCAATGAAAACCAAAAATTCCCACAACGCAGATTATCAGGAAAATAATGATAAAATTTTTACTTAACGAATTCATATATATTACTTTATTTTACGCCTTTTATTTACTATGTCAATCGCTGTGCATATTTAATAATCTCTAAATTACAGGTGTGGTATGTTTTGCACCAATTTTGGCACTTTTCAGCTATCTCTTTATAAAGATAAACCAAACCGCACTCTTCGCATTTGTAATATTTTTTGTTTTTTATTTCTATTTCTTTGACCATAAAATTATTTTGTAGAGTCTGATATTTGACATTGTGCATATGCACGTCTTTTATGATCCCCGCCGAAAAATAAACAGCCAGCCCGGCTATTCCCATGCCGACGATTATATCCGGCCACATAGAATTAAAATAGGCGACCGAAATTCCTGCTATAATGACGCCGACATTCCCAAACATATCGTTTCTGGAACAAATCCACGAAGACTTCATATTTATATTTTTATCCTTGTGCCTTGTTAGTAAAAATAGGCATACGCCATTTGCAACTAATGCCAAAATACCAATCAGCGTAATTGCTTGCGCCGGTGGCACAATCGGATGAACCATTTTGTAAAAGGCTTCTGCGAAGACATACAATCCTATAAGTAGCATAACCGCCCCTTTTACCATAGATGCTCTTGCTTGAACTTTGTGGTGTTTAGTTAAAACAAACAGGCTTAGTCCATACACAAACGCATCTCCAAACATATCTAACGAATCAGCAGAAAGGGCGTTAGAGTGAGTAATAACTCCGCTCACCAATTCAACTAAAAACATTCCAGCATTAATAAAAAACGCAATGTAAAGAACTATTTTTAAACCTTTCACAACTTCTTTTGACAAATAAGTTTTTGAATTACAACAATCCATAATTATTAGCTAAAAACTAAAACCTTATCGCTGTCTTCAACTATTTTTAGCAAATCTGACATCGTGGAAACAGGACAAATCCCGATTCCTTTTTTGCCGCGAAGTTCTAAACAAGTCCCGCAGGCATATATGTCTCCTTTTAATTTTTTATACTCAGCAATTTTATTGGAAATATCAAAGATTTCAGCGTCCTCAATAGCGTCAAGTTCAGACCCCTCATTCATTAAAAAAATTACTACCCTGTGTTTTGCCTTCAAAGAAGTGATTCCAAAACGAAATGTATTCCAAATATGTTCAGGGTTGTTTGATTGTAGAATAATGCAAATTTTCATAGATATGTATTAGCTTAAATTTTTTTTCTTAGCTTTAAATTCCTCTTTATTGATTTCTCCCTTCGCGTATCGTTCTCTTAAAATATCTATCGCCTGATTTCCATTATCGTGAGTTGTCCCCCCTAGCTTGTTTGACCAGCCAATAATACACTAAAAATTTTAATTAATAAACTAATGGCATCCGTGGCCGTGTGAGTTGTGTGAATCGTCTGATTTTCCTTTGACTGATTTATGGCCGTGGCTACTGTGCATCTTATTCATTATTACAAGATATCCTATTACAAAAATTCCCGTAATAACTATCGTAATCCAATTTCCTCTGCTGGCTATGGCCCCGCTTAAAAAGATAAATAAAATCGGCGCAATGCAGCAAAGCATCATTATCCACATCATTTTGCCGCCCATGTCATTATTATTGTTTTGATTGTTGTCCATTAATAATTTATTAAATAATATTAATTTACTTTGCCCTATTTCTTTTTAGACAGGCGATAAATAGAAAGTATTTCATCAATCGCTTTGCTGGAGTTGCCGGACTTCATTTGGCTAACCACATGGGTAGACAAATGGTTTTTTAATATAAAATCCTCAAAGCTTGATAAGGCCTGTTTTACCGCAAGGGATTGGTTGATAATATCAACGCAATATTTATCCTCCTGAACCATTTTTTCCAGTCCTTTTATTTGCCCCGCAACAATTCTAAGGCGCCTTGTCGCCTTTTGCGCATGAGAATTATTATGTTTATGTTCCATATTACAATTATACTCCATAGGGGTATACCCTGTCAATAGATTCCCTGCTTTTTGTTCATATATTGAAATATTTGATAAAATAAGGTAAAATATAAATAATTAATTGCGGGATCGTCTAATGGTAGGACATGGCCCTTTGGAGGCTAGTATCTTGGTTCGAATCCAAGTCCCGCAGCTAAGCTATTATTAAATAAACAAAAGACATATGACATGGGCAAATAGAAAAAGACAGTTAAGAAAAGTAAAAAAGAAAGCCAAAGCCAGATACAATCCAAACGCGAAAAAAATCAGGGGTTGAATCCCCTGTTTTTTATTGGTAAAATATAATAATGAAAAGACTTCTCCTTTTTATTGTTGTTTTCTCGTTAGTTATTTTGTTTTCCGCGGACGTTTCTCTTGCAAAAACAGATTTGTCAATAACCGAAAATGACATTACGTTTTCAAAGGAAAACGCCATGGAGGGCGAAATAATAAGAATGTTCGCGCGGGTTTTAAATACCGGCGACACAGATGTTTACGGGCATGTTGTTTTTTTAAGCAACGGTAAGGAAATATCAGATCCGCAACCAATTTCTGTGCGAACAAATAACTATGACGACGTTTTTATTGATTACAAGATTAGCGCGGGTTCGCACAGCATAACAGCAAAAATTATTTCCGAAAACCCGAGCGACGAAAATCTGGAAAACAACACCGCGCTGAAAAAGGAGTATTTTGTTGATTCAGACACCGACAAGGACGGGTCCGGAAACCAGAAGGATGCGGATGACGACAACGATGGCTTGAGTGACGACCAGGAAATAAGCTCCGGCACAAATCCCCTGCTTGCCGATACAGACGGCGACCATGCAAAAGACGGTGCCGACGCTTTTCCAAAAGATAAAACCGAATGGCAAGACACCGACAAAGATGGGCTTGGGGATGTTAAAGATTTAGACGATGATAACGACGGAATATTTGATTTTGAGGAAGAGTTTGACTATGGAACAAATCCATTATCAGCAGACACCGACAATGATGGAATAAAAGACCAAGAGGAAATTATTTCCGGAACAAGCCCGGCAGATGCAGACACAGACAAAGATGGCACAGATGATTTAAAGGATGAGTTTCCCATAGACCCATCAAAAACAACCGCCTCTCTTATGGACGCCTTAGCGAGGCTTCTAAACAGCGAGGCTTCAATTTATTATATATTTGGCATACCTGGCGCGTTATTGGTTTTATTTTTGCTCTTCAGGA
Source organism: Candidatus Staskawiczbacteria bacterium RIFOXYC1_FULL_38_18 (assembly GCA_001822095.1). Taxonomy (GTDB): domain Bacteria; phylum Patescibacteriota; class Minisyncoccia; order Minisyncoccales; family Staskawiczbacteraceae; genus XYD1-FULL-39-28. The sequence continues at coordinate 18,775 of MHPP01000014.1, read as the reverse complement.
AAAAGCGCAGGAGATAAAACTATGGTCTGCCCGCCGGTTTGCAAATAAAAGTTTTTTTCCGCAAAACCCATCCCTCTTGTTGTTTTGTCTATTTTTACCACAACTCCCAATCCCTTGCGCACACCTTCGTCAAAATACTGGTCAAAAATAAAGTTTCCAAGAGAATAATAAATTCTCTTGTTTTTATATGTTTCTGTTGTTTGAATTACGTGAGGATGCGAGCCAATAACCAAATCTGCTCCGCTGTCTATAAATTCCCGAGCCAGCTGTTTTTGTTCCTCTGTTGGCTCAGGCGCGTATTCAACTCCCCAGTGGCAATAAATAATTATTAGGTCGGAAAACCCTTTGGTTTTTTGAATTTCATTTATTGTTTCTGGCGCTTCGTTTTCTTGCAACGCAGAAAATTCATTATAGTTTACAAAAGTTATTTTTATTCCGTTAATTTCCGTTGAAATGCTACGCGGATAATCAGGGGCGCCGAAATAATCTACCCCTGCCTCGTCCAAATATTTTTTAGTTTGGTTAAGCCCGGCATAACCAAAATTTTCAATGTGATTATTTCCCAAATTTACAATTTTTATATTTTGGTCAAACAAGGTTTTGGCAATACCTTTGTCAAAAGTAAATTTATAATTATTTTCACTCCCGGGAGCAGTTCCCGAGCTTACGGATTTATTGTTTGTTATGGGTCCCTCTAGGTTTACAACATTTAAATCGTTTTGTTTTAGCAGGTCTGAAACTTTTTCGAAAATATAGTCGTTTCCTCCGTTTTTTTCCGCATAATATCTAATTCCTCTATCAAACATCAAATCCCCCGCAAACATAATCCGCACATAATTTTTTTCTAATTTTTTGTCCAGTGTTCCGCGCAAACTTTCCGCATGGGGCGCGCAAAACAATAAAAAACCGGCCATTGCCATCACAACAATAATTTTTTTATTCGGCATTTGTAGCATCTATAACCGCCAATTCAAGGGGAAGTTGGATTATGGACGAGTATTTCATTTTGTTTTCCGCGTCAATAAATAATTCCAGCATATTTTGAATTTGTTTGTCAGTAAGGCCTGCGGTTTGAGATTTTATTTTCTCTATTTCTTCGCCCGACAAGCCGGATCCTTTCGCATTCAAAAATTCGGGGTTTATTTTCAAAAGCAGGCACTCTCGCAAATAAAAAACCAGTGTTTTGGCAAATTCAGGCAAATCAACGCCACCCTCTGCCATTTCGTTTAAAAATAAAATAGAGTTTTTGGCGTATTTTGAAATAAGCAAATCAACAAATTTTGAAATCTGGCCCACTTCAACAATTCCCAAAAGCTCCTTTATGTCATCCGTTTTAACGGTTGCTCCGCTTCCAGAAAAATTTATGCACTGGTCCATCAAGGATTCGGCATCGCGAAAGGAGCCTCTCGCGTTTAGGGCTATTAAAGACAATGCCGAATCATCAAATTTTACGTTTTCTTTTTTTGCAATAAATTCCAGTTTTTTTATAATTTCAGATATTTGAAGTTTTTTAAAATCAAACCTTTGGCATCTTGAAATTATGGTTGCAATCATTTTGTGGGCCTCGGTTGTTGCCAGCAAAAATATCGCGTGAGTGGGGGGCTCTTCCAGGGTTTTTAGTAAAGCGTTTGCGGCAGATTTTGAGAGCTGGTGACATTCGTCAATAATAAATATTTTATATTTTGACTTTACCGGGGCAAATTTTATTCCTTCGATTAATTGCCTCACGTCGTCCACGCCGGTGTGGGAAGCCGCGTCAATTTCTATCAAATCCATACTTCGTCCCTGCATAATTTCCATGCACGAAGAACACTTGTTGCAAGGCTCGGCTCCATCCGGTTTTTCGCAATTTATTGCCTTAGCAAACAATCTGGCAATTGTTGTTTTGCCACTTCCCCTTGGTCCGCAAAACAAATAGGCGTGAGAAATATTTTTCCCCGTTATTGAATTAGTCAAGGTTTGGGCCACGTGCTCCTGCCCTATAACTTCCGCAAAACTCTGTGGCCGATATTTTCTATATAAAACCGCCATAATTATTTTTATTTTTTATTATCACCTATTATTTTATTACATTGTCATTTTCTATCTGCTATTCCAGAAAATATTGGAATAACCCTTTTAGGAAACTTGAGTTATTAATTGAATAAAGACGATTAGAGCAGTGATTTCTGGTTTGGACTAAATTAGCCTTTCTCAAAACAGATATATCGCTCGAAACGCTTCTAAACGGCGATTTGGTCATCTCGGCTAAATCCCCCACCGATAACTCTTTGCTTTTACACAAACATTTTAAAATTATAAAACGATTTTCATTTGCCACAGCTTTTAAAATTTTTATTAAATCTTTGTCCTCCATTTTCTTAGTGTCATTCCAATTTTTTTTGGAATAATAGTATCGCAATCGTTTCTATTTATGCTACTTCTGCGTTGTAACAGCTTCGCAGTAAACTATTTCCGGGCGGTCGGGCTCGATGACGAACTCTTTCTTGCAATTTTGGCACTGTTTTATCTCCTGCTCCATAATTTATTTCTTAAAAACCAATAATTTATAACAAAGAAAATTCCAGACTGACGCAACCAGCGCTGCGATTATTATGGAAATCTCTGTCCAAATTTTCATCGGCAAACCAGTTTTAATTTGCGTAATAAAATAAAAACTCGCCACGTTTATTATTAATCCAATTGCCGTAACAGCCAAAAATTTACTCATTTCTTTTATACTATGCCCCGCATCATTATTAAACACCCAATATTTATTTCCAAAATATTTTATTGCCACAGCAATTAAAAAGGAAATTGACTTAATTAATAAACTCGCAGGGATTAACCAAAATAATAATAAATAAACCTTAATGTCTATTATATCCGCAAATCCGCCAACAAGCACAAAACGCGCCATTTGTCGCACAATAAAAATCTTTCTGCCCACTATTTCAGCCAGCCAAAGACAAAACACGGAAAAAACCGGAAAAAATATAAACAAAAAAACGTTGTATTTCGCGCTAACAAAATCACTTGCCAGCCAGGCAACAAATACGCCAGTAACAAGCGCAAAAATTACATTAAAAAGTTTCATATCCTTAAATAAGCTTATCATAATTGAACTTCTTTGGGAAGTTTGCTAAAATAGCATAATTCGCTTATGAAAAAATTTTTAGGCAATCTTCAAAATTTTTTGGAAAAGGTAGACAGCTATCGGGATAAATTCTTATTTTTGTTCATAAAGCCACGCTGGCCAAGAAAAATTACACCAAACCATTTAACATGGACGCGGGTTTTTTTGGCGGTGCTTTTATTTGCTCTTTTATTTTTCTTTAACGTGGAAAATAAAACATTAATACTCGCGCTTTTCTGCATCGGCGTGTTTACAGACCTTCTTGACGGCCCGGTGGCAAGAGGCACCGACCGTGTTACAGAATTTGGGGCCATGCTTGACTCAACCGCCGACAGGCTTCTGATCCTGCCAATTGCGGTTTATAGCTTATTTTCACAACACAAGTGGCTCCTTTTGGCTATTATTTTAGTGGAAATAATAAACGCCTTTGCCTCAATATTTTATAAGTCAAAAGAAATTTATTTGGAGTCAAATATTTTTGGCAAAACAAAAATGGTTTTGCAATCAATTGTTTTTATTGCTATTTTACTGGCTTTTCCCAAGGCTCCGTCTGAGATTTTTATTGATACCTTATGGTTCAGCCTTATTTTCACATTTTTAAGCATTCTCACGCGAGTAATGGACCTAAAAAGTAAGGGGTATATTAAAAACAAACTTATAAACAAACAACTCAACAAACTTCAATGAAAATATTTAATACTTTAACCGGAAAAAAAGACCTAATAAAGCCTGTTGGCGGTAAAAAAATAAATCTGTTCGTCTGCGGCCCGACGGTTTACGACTATTCTCATTTGGGGCACGCCAGAAATTATATTGTTTTTGATATTTTTGTAAAATATTTAAAACATATTGGCTTTAAGGTTTTTTATCTGCAAAACGTAACAGATTTGGATGACAAGATAATTGCGCGTTCGCGAGAAAGGGGCGTTAGTCCAAAGGATCTGGCAGTGGCTTTTGAAAATGAATATTTAAAAGATATGAAAAATCTTGGAATTACAAGCGTTTCAAAATATGCCAAGGCTACAAGCTATATTAAGGAAATAATAAGTCAAATAAAAAGGCTTCAAGAAAAAGGTTTTGCCTATGAAATTGCCGAGGACGGAATTTACTTTGATATTTCAAAATTTAAAAAATATGGTAAACTTTCCGGACGTACGGCTTTGGCCGCTGAAGACGCCGTTTCGCGAATTGATTACAGCAAAAATAAAAGAAACCGGGGCGATTTTTGTTTGTGGAAGTTTAAGCAGGAAGGATTAGAACCAAGCTGGGCTTCTTCCCTTGGTCAAGGGCGCCCAGGCTGGCACATTGAGGACACCGCTATAACAGAGAGGTTTTTTGGCCCGCAATATGATGTCCATGGAGGCGCCAGAGACTTAATATTCCCCCACCACGAAGCGGAGATAAGCCAAATGGAGGCTATTTCAGGCAAGAGCCCGCTGGTAAAATATTGGATGCATGTGGGGTTTTTAACTGTGGGCGGACAAAAAATGTCCAAGTCTTCAGGAAATTTTATTACCATAAGTGATTTCTTAAAAAGATGCCCTGCAAATTATTTGAGATTTTATGTTTCTAAAAATTTATGGTCTTCGCCAATGGATTATTCCGAATCCGCAATGATTGAAGTTAAGTCTGCTGTCTCCAAAATTGAAGAGTTTCTGCGAAGAATTAAATTAGTAAAAACAATAAGGGGAGCAAAAAAAATAAAAAACCTGATTAAGAATTTTAAAGTAAATTTCTATAAAGAGCTTGACGATGATTTTAACACCCCAAAAGCCTTTGCGGTTATGTTTGAATTTATTAAAAAAGCAAACCAGCTCTTAGATGAGGAAAAAATCTCCAAAAAAGAATCAACCAAAATCTATAAGTTTTTTGAGGAAATAAATAAAATTTTTGGGATTATTGATTTTAAAAAAATAAGTCTGACAGTCCCCGCTAAAATTAAAAAACTTTTGAAGGAAAGAGAAACAGCTAGAAGAAATCAAAACTGGCAAAAATCCGACGAAATTCGCAAGGAACTTGAAAAACAGGGCTATATGATTGAGGACACAAAATTCGGCGCTACTATTAAGAAAATATAAAAAAATTCCCTCCCCCGCGAAAGTTAATTCGCGAAGGAGGGACTGGCGGAGAACGGGTCTCCGCTATTTTTTCTTTCCGCTCTTGCAGGAGCCATTGCGCGAGGCACGATTAGCAGCCTGCCGAGCTTGCTTTTCCAGCTTGCGCTGATTATTGGCGGCGCGGTGCAGATTAATCCCCTTCTCAACTTCACTCTGAAGTCGAGCAATGAATCCCTCGGCCTTTTGGCTCTGCTCGTCCCAGGGGACGAGCTCGCCCCTGGCAATAAGCCGATCCACTGCGGAGAGCAACCACCAGCTCCACTCCCTGGCTGGCTTCGATCGTTCCAGGGCAATTTCTGCACCCCGGATGCCGTCATTTGCCAGCGAGTCATTGCTGACCGCCGAAAGGGCCCGGAGCAAGAACCCGAGAAGGAAGAGTGCCTTTTCTTCGGTGGCGGACTTCTGTTCCGCCTCCTGGGCATTCCGAGCGTCTTGCTCAGCCTGCGCGGACTGGTCGCTCTCTATCTCGACGGCCTCGGCAATCGGTCGAAGCGTCTTGTAATAGACAGCCCAGCCGGCGCGAGTCCAAATTCCTCCGCCACCAGCCGTCAGAGCTTCGCCGAGCGTTTGCCTTGCCCCAGGAACTGCCACCTTGTTGGCGACAATCTCCCCGAGCAAGCTGATGATGGCCGACGCCTCGGTGTACCCGTTTTCTTCCAGCACCACCGCCAACTTTTGGCGGTTCTCGCGCTGACGTCGCTCCTTAACCCCTTCGGCCTGTGCGGCTTCGTTGAGCCGATCCTGCGCCCGCTCGGCCGTCTTGATGAACGCCCGAGCGTCAGCATCGCCCTCCTCGGCCAGCACCTCAATCACCTCCGCGTGGGCGAGGTAAAAATCGACCAAACGTGTGTCGGACGCGTGCATCATCTCCGTGTCCACGAACTCGCGAATAGCGAAGACGTCGGTGTGGGCAATCGTAGCGGAAGCCATTGGTAATGACCCTTCTAAAAAAAAGTTAAAACTAGTGTTTGCACCGCTACGTCGCGGTGTTTTTTGATGTGCAAAGGCTAATTTAGCCTATAATTTATTATAGCACTATTATGTGTTCGTGTCAAGCCCTTGCGGGGATTTATAGGACTTGCTAAAATTAAGTAATAATATGAATTTTTCATCAATAAATTACATTATTTGGCTTATTATTTCCGCAATATTTTTTGCAGTTGGTGAATTTCTCTCAAAAAGGTTTGCGTTAAGCCCAAAATTTATTTACGTAATTTATATCTTAATCGCCTACTCCGCCGGTGTGCTTGCATGGCTTCCCGCAATATTACAAAAAAATCAGCTCTCAATTGTTGGAACCCTGTGGTCGGTTTTTAGCCTGCTGACCACAATTTTAATTGGCGTTTTGCTTTTCAACGAAAAATTAAGCCTCACAGGTATTGTTGGAATTATTTTCGCTTTTGTCGCAATTATTTTATTATCAAAAGGCTAAATTATAAAACATGAATAAGCGATGGGTTAATATTTTTAAAGCAATGGCGAATATTAATCGTCTTAAAATAATTAAAATGCTTTCTGGCGGAACGAATTTGAGCGTGACAAAAATAGCCGAAGAATTAGAAATCGCCGTAAAATCAACATCAAAACATTTAATAATTTTACACAACCTAAATTTTTTGGAAAGTAACGGAAAAAAAGGACATGTATTTTATGGCTTAAACAAAAACGCGCCGACCGATATAAAACGTGCCATTAAACTTTTTTGTCAGTAATTTTGTTAGTAACCTTATTTTTATACTTTAAAATTAATAGACCAATTCGCGCGAATTGGTCTGAATATTACGACTAGTTCAGTGCAAAATAAATTTTGTGAAACAAAAGGAGAACCTAATCTCCCTTAGATGTGTCCGCCGTCTCCAGCGCTTCGGCACTTCCCCGAAGAATTACTGCCCATTTTATAGAGTGGGTTGCTCTTTTTGTGCTGGCTGAAAATTGCTCTCAAAGAGGGTAAAAGCTCAGTTGAACCTTGTTGTCCTCGTCGAGGTATTCCTCCAGAACCATAATCTTTCCAGACGAGGTCCTAAAGGTGGCAATCCTCAATTGGCTGCAACAGCTGCCGTCTCCGCAACCGGGATAGCATCCATCATGGATCGTTTCTTCCCTTGCACAGACTTGGACGTCGGAGATCCCTCCGCAAGCCAGTCCGGCCAAGAAAAGGTCGAATCCACTGCCAACCAGCGTTCGGTCAGAACTCATCGCACACCTCCTCGGGAAAAGGGACACGGGGGACAGAACCAGAACATAACGTCGCTGGTTAAATTTATATCTGTCCATTTTTACCCTAAAGCCCGAAAAAGCCGATGTCCGACCACAATCAACGTACTAAAATTATGCTATCATAATACTATCTTATTGTCAAGCCCTTGCTCTGTTTTCTCGGTTTTGCTAAACTAACGAAATATGGTCAACGAAATGCCGGTAAAACTTCCCCCTCAAAATACCGAAGCAGAACAATGCTTGCTGGGTTGCTTAATGTTGGATAAGGAGGCTATTGTAAAAATTGTTGATTTTATAAAAGCAGAAGATTTTTATAAGGGCATACATCAGGATATTTACCAGGCAATGTTTGATTTGTACGAACGATCCGACCCAATTGATATTTTGTCTGTTTCCGCCAGATTAAAAGAAAAAACAAGACTGGAGGAAACCGGAGGCTCGGCATATTTAACAACACTTATAAATACCGTACCGACAGCCACTCACGTTTCAAATTACGCAAAAATTGTCCGCCAAAAAAAGATTTTACGCGACTTAATTTCAGCTTCTGAAGAAATTGGCTTATCGGCTTTTGACGACGAACAGGAAGAGGTTGATGTTTTAATTGACAGGGCAGAAAAAACAATTTTTGGAATTGGGCAACGGGCATTAACACAAACTTTCACCCCCATAAAGGACATCTTGCCCGAAACATTTGAGAGGCTTGACATGCTCTCAAAGCAGTCCGGAGGTTTGCGCGGAATCCCAACAGGATTTAAGGATTTGGACAATATGCTGGCGGGTTTGCAAAAGTCCGACCTGATAATTTTAGCCGCAAGGCCGGCAATGGGCAAGTCGTCTCTGGCTTTGGATATTGCTAGAAATGTTGCTATTGGCACAAACCAGCCGGTTGGATTGTTTTCTTTAGAAATGTCAAAAGACCAGCTGGCCGACAGGATGATTTCCAGCGTGGCAAACATTGATTCGTGGCATTTAAGGACGGGGCATCTGAAGGACGATGACTACTCAAGAATCCAGCATGCAATGGGAATTTTATCAGAAGCCCCTATTTATATTGATGACGCCGGCTCTGTAAATATTTTGCAAATGAGGGCAATGGCGCGCAGACTGCAGGCAAACAAAGGGTTGTCCTTACTGGTAATTGATTATTTGCAATTAATGCAGCCAATGAATAAATACGCCTCGCCCGTCCAGCAGGTTTCCGAAAACTCAAGGGCTTTAAAAATTTTGGCAAAGGAGTTAAACGTGCCGGTTTTGGTTTTGTCGCAATTATCCCGCGCTGTTGAGTCACGCGTTCCGCAAATTCCAAGATTGTCAGACTTAAGGGAATCTGGCGCAATTGAACAAGACGCTGATGTGGTTATGTTTATTTACCGCGAAGACGCCTATAATGAAAACAGCCTAAACCCGGGAATGGCAAAAATTCTAATTGAAAAACACAGAAATGGAGCTACCGGATATGTTGATTTATTCTTTGACAAGCAAAGAGTAAGTTTTAAAAATTTAGATAAAGGTCAGTATGCTAATGAAAACTAATAAATGGATAGCATAGAAAAACTAAAAGATATTTTTAAAAAATTTCCAACGGTTGGCCAAAGAACAGCCGGCCGTTTTGTTTATTACTTAATGAAGCTTCCCAAAGAAGGGGTTGACGAGCTGATTGGCGCAATTCAAGAATTAAAAAATAAAATAAAATTATGTGAGCTTTGCTTTAATCCCTTTGAGCCCTATGATAATTCTGTTTTATGCCAGATTTGCAAAAATCCATCAAGAAATAAAAACTTGCTTTGTGTTGTTGAAAAAGAAACTGATTTATTGTCTATTGAAAATACTAAAAAATACAACGGGCTTTATTTTATTTTGGGCGGAACGGTTTCGCTAATGAGAAAAGAAGATATTCCAATTTTAAGAATTGAGGAATTGAAAAAACGCATTAAAGACGGCAATTTTTCTGAGATAATTATTGCGCTAAATCCCACCCCCGAAGGCAGGGCAACTTCTGTATTGGTTGAAAACTCTATAAAAGAAATTACTTCTGATGTAAAAATCACCCATCTGGCAAAGGGCATACCCGTTGGCGGAGAACTTGAATACGCTGACGAGGAAACTTTGGAATCTGCGCTTGAAGGCCGCAAATAATTATTTGCGTTTTTGTTCAGCTTTTCGGACTTGGTGCTCGTCCATTCCAAAGTGATGAGCTATTTCGTGCCAAACAGTGTCTTTCACTGCTTTTTTTATGGTTTCCGGGCTGGAATAAACCTTCTCAATAGAATTTTTAAAAATCGTTATTTTATCGGGCAAAACATTTGCGTACTGCTCTCTTTTTATTTGAGGTATGCCCTCGTATAATCCAAGAAGCGTGCCTCCCCGTAAGCTAAGTTTCTGCAATTGCTCTGGCGTGGGGTCGTCTTCAATAACTATTTCCACATTTTTTAATTTTTTCAAAAATTTTTCGTCAATTGAATCAATCGCTTCTCCCACTAATTTTGCGAATTCTTCGTGCGTCATATGACTTTGATTATACAGCCAAAAAGGCGCTTTTGCACGCCTTCTGGCAAAATTAGCTTTTTAATTTTTAGCTTCCAAATTTTCTAATTTCCGAAATTTTCTTGCTTAATTCTCTGCTGGCTCTAAATTCTCTTCCATTTTTCTTTCTGGCATAGAACCATTTCTCGGCTCCGGCAAACATTCCTGATTTTAACATCAAAATGCCAAGCAGGGTAATCATTAATGGCAAGAAAAAGGAATCAACCAAAAAATTATTTGTTAAGCCTGTTGAAATGGCGCTTGCCCCATAAACCGCCGCCCTATTAACAATTACAGAGGCAGAGGCTGTTGGGGTGCTTCCAACCGAGCTTGTTGCAGAGGCGCTGTTATTCAATGTTGTCGCGCCATAGGCAAAATTTTGAGCGGAGGCAACCTGCGCCTGATAGGTTATTGTAGCTGTCTGACCGCTTGATATTGTGCCTATATTAATCCCTGAAACAATATTCCCTGAATTATTATTGTAGTAATTGCTTCCTCCTGAAACTATAAGCTGGTTCTGGTAAATTAAGTTGGCGGGGAAATAATCCCTTACAAAAACATTTTGCATATTCTGATTTCCGTTTGCCTGCAGAGTTATCATAAACATAAGCGTGTCCAACGGATTGGCATAAACCGAACTTGCAAAATTTGTACTGCCTGAAGCGAGATTTCTGACAGTCTTATTAATTGTCAGGCTTCCGTAGGTGTTTGTATAATTTTGGCACGCGTTGTTATAGCACCCGTTTGGGCAATACTGATATTCTTGCTGGTTTCCGCACGAGTCATACCAATACAAATTGCTACCCGAGCATCTTTGGTATGCGTGGTTTGAGCAAGTATTGTTATTTCCACCTCCTGTTGTGTTTACATATACTGTCTGAGTGTTTACCTGGGTTTGGGTCTGAGTTTGGGTTTGAGCTGGTGGAGTTATTACTGGCGCAACCGCGCAAGATTGAGTTGTGGATGGCTTGCTGGTTTCAACTCCGCAAGCATTTGCGTCAGTTACTGTTCTTGTCTGATATCCGTTAATGCACTCTCCCCAGGCTCCGGTTTGCCAGCTAGGCGTGCAAACCGGGGTGGCGGTACAAAGCGCGGTTTGAGTTGCATATGCGGCAAACGCGTAATTTGCGTCAAGATAAGATCCATAATCCACGCTATCATAAAGCTGTTGAGGAGCAGCTTGATACCACAAATCAACCTGAGTTCTGCATGACGCAACTGGAACAGTTATGGTGGTTATTCCGTTGGCATTAATATTTACCATGACTGACGAGCCTATATATTGCTGAGTATCAAGCCAGCCTGGGGTTCCATAGGCATTATACATTTTGTATGACGCTCCGATCACCGGCGCGGTGCAACCTGTTAAATTATTTACGCTTGCCACCACCTGGCCGGGCTGTTCGGAAAAAGTTGCTATTAACTTCCCCGACCATACGGCATTGTAAAGCTCCTGCGCAGTCAGAGTTGTTCCGTTGGCGCAAGACACGCTTGCGACAGCTTCATCTGTCGGCAACACAAAGCCCCCGGCAATTAATATTGTTAAAATTGATATGATTAATATTTTTTGTGCGTTTTTCATACTTTTTTGTTAATTTTTTATTTACTAAATTATTTTAGATATTATCACGTTATGTAAAATATGTCAATGTTAATTTAACTCGGCTTGCACCGCAATTCGCTGATAATCTTTCCCTGGAGGCCAGCAACTCACCAAAACCAATTCGTTGGTGTTTGTAGCTCCACTCGCGGGCACGTCCGCCCCCTTTTTAATTATTGTTTTTTTTCTTACTATATAGGTATATTGCTTGTTGTTTAGATTAATTAGGATTACGTCACCCTCTACCAGGTCGTTCAGTTTTGTAAAAACCCATTGGTATTTGATGTCCGGCCAGCCTACTGGCGCCGAATGTCCCAAAATAACAATTTGCCCCTCTTGCCCGGGATACACAGAGCCTGGATAATATATAACTCCAGATTCAAGATCTTTCTCCAGAACGTTTTTTTCTGTGCTGGCTGAAAAAATTATGGGCGTAGAAAGGGATAATTTTGGTATCTCAAGAGTATTTTGTTTATCGGTGTAGGTTGTTCTAACGTTCATCAGGCCTGAGCCAGATCCCGAATTACGGTTTGGGTAGAAATATGCGCCCATGGATGACGCCGATATGCTGGGGTATGGATTAAAAAAATCACTCACAATTCCTCCAACTGCCTTGTAATTGAAAATCCACGAAACATTATTCCAGTTAAAAACCAAAAAGCTGGCAACGTAGATAGCTATAGCAAATTTTAATATTTTTCTTGCTTTTAAATTATCCATTTTTATATTATAAGCTGGTGCGGAATTATTAAAATTATCAAGTCTTTATTAATAATAGATGAAAATCCCAAAAAAATTAAAATAGCCAGTGGCCTAAGGACAAGCTTTTTATCTGTCTTAAAATCCGTGCTAAAAAGCAGTAAAAACAGCAATGCGCCAATAACAACCAAAGATACGCCAAAAATAATATCCTGGACTAGCTTTGTTGCGCCCTCAAATGGTTTGATCTCCTGGGTTGATTGCGACAAAACCTTTTCAGGCAAAATCTCCTTTGGCTCAATTATGGGCTTGGGTTGCTGCACGGCTTCCGGAGATTTTACAGCAACTGAATTTTTTTCCGGAGATGCTATCTCGGGTTTGGGGCTTCCAAAAAGCTGGACAACAACAACCGTATTATTGTTTCCAAATCCTCCCGCTATCGCTGTGCCAAATTCCTTATAGTTGGGGTTTAGCAAATTGGCCTTATGCGCGGGAGAATCCAGCCAGGCATTGTAAACCTCTGTTGAGTCGTAAAATCCGATTGCCAAATTCTCTCCAGCATACTTATAGTCATATCTTGTTTTTGAAAACCAAAACCACGGAGAAACTCCTGTTGGGCTTGTGTGCTCAAAATACCCATTTTTTACCATATCTTCCGCCTTTAGTTTGGCGGCTTCGTCCAATTTTTGGCTACGGATTAATACGCCCAAACCCAGCGATTGCCTTGTTTGGTTGGCCAAATTTTCCAGCGTTATTTTTGTAATATCGGCAAAAAATATGTTAAATGGAATGTTTAGCGAGACGCCAATAAGGGCAATCTTTAAAACCAAAAGCAAAACAGCGCAATACAGCAAAATATTGCTTAACAAAAATTTCCTCACATTCTGTACATCAAGCCTAAATTCTCCTAATTCGTAATTCATGCCTATACTTGATTATATCACAACAACCATTCCCTGTCAAGTATTATTTGTAGTATGCTCTGTCTTTGAATCTCAAATCGATATACTGCAATGTTTTACGAACATGGGGAGTTATGTCATTTTTTAAAAGTAAATTCAATTTTGCCACCTGCATATCTATGCCGAGGCCCGAAGAAAGGTCAAAATAAATCTGCCACCCCTCCCCTGTTTTGATATCCAGCCGTATGGGCGTGGCAACGAGCGCCTCTTTTATATTTATTTTGAATTTATCGGTTAGCTCTTTCTGGATTTTTAAAATCGCATCAATGACGTCTTGTCCCACCACATTCTGTCCCTCAACTGCCTCCAGGCCGTTTGTTTTTTCCTGTCGCACGATAAACATGTTATCGGGAATTCCCGATAGCTCCTCAAAAATAATCCCCGCCCCGTCTACAAAAAAGCACCTCTCGCTCGCCTGCCCTGAGCCTGTCGAAGGGCAAAAAATTCCCACTGGCTTTCTTTCAAAAATATCCAATGCCAGCGTATGAGGGAATTTTATTTTTATTGCCAGGGTGTCAATTGCCGGAAAATCCTTCAAGAGCCCTGTAGTTAAAGAATTTTTGTCAACGAATAAAATACTTTTTGAAAAAACACGAATCGGCCCCAGTGCAAAAATTTTCCGGTTAACTTCTCGGGACACAACGTTTTGCAACTGAAGAGTTTCCACTTTTTGGTTGCCCGATATTATAATATTCTGCACCTGAAATCCGGGGTAAAAAAACAAAAAATACACTAAGGTCAAAAAAATTATTATAATTAGAATTACAATCCAAAACCAAAGATTTACAAAAATTGGCTTTTGGGGCTTTATCCTGTGGATTTTATTTTTTATGTGATATTTTCTGTATGACACAGGCGAATTTTAAATTTAAAATTTTAAATTTTTAATTATAACCCGCGTCTTTTGGCGCGGATTAATTCTATTATATAATTAAACCAATATTTTGGCGACAAAACAAAATCTTGGGTCTGCACATACTCTTCCTTATACCCTCCAAAGCCCATTTTAAACAACGTGGGCCCTGCCCACGGGTGATGGGGAAATTTTTCCGGGTCAGTAAATCCCCAGAAGTCGTAAATTTTACAGCCTCGTCTTTTAGCCTCTAAAATTGCCCGCCATTGCAGTAAATACGGAATTGAGAATTTAGAATATTTCCCAACAGATGCCGCCTGGTGGTAATAGGCAATCCCCTGCCAGAATATAACCATCGCCCCCGCAACAGTCTCGCCTTTATATTTGCCAAACAAAAAGACAGCCTGATTATCTTTTTTAAAAATCTCAAATTCATTTTTAATTGAGCTGTCCGAAAACGGAATAAAATTCTGGCGTTTTGAAACCGCCTTATTCAGTTTTTGATAAACCTCAATATTTATGGGGTCGGCACTTATTTCAATTGAAATATCCTGATTTTCAGTGGCCTTTCTAATCAAGTAGCGCGTGGTTTTGCGCATATTTTTTAGCAACTCGCCTTCTTCAAAAAAAATATCCAGTTTCCATGTGGCTTCATATGCCGATGAGTGCATCGGGGACGGCCTAAAATTTAAATCCTCAAATATACGGTTATTTTCTTCGTTTTTTAAAAGCAATGGGGAAATTCTTATAAAGCTCGCTTTCTCCTCTTTTGCGATTTCGTCTAGCCTGATAATTATAAGTTCTAAGATTTGCTTTTTACCAGCAATATTCGAACTCTCGCTAAAAACCGGACCGTGGGGAATAAATAAAAACGTACCCCGTTTAGCTAAAACCTTTATTGCCATCGCAACCGAAACTAATTTTTCGTTGTCAAAAATCCCAAACCTCCAAATTTTATTTCCCAAATTCAAGCCCGAGGCTGGTGCGCCTGGGGCACAAAATTCTCCCCAATTCCACGATTGCAAAAAAGTTTTTTCTGTACAACCCCCCAAAAAATCTTCCCACTCGTCTTTATTTGTAATTTCTCTTATTTCCATTTTTTTAAAAAACCCACTATCCGTTCTGCGTCCTCTTTTTTAATATTTATGTGTGTGGGCAGGTTTAGCGTGTGTTTTGCCAAATATTCCGCATTTTTGCACATTCCCATTATATATTTCATCTCTTCAATTTTTGTATCAAACGGCGCAATTGGGGTTGTATACCAGTCCCCCAATAAAATATTTTGTTTGTGCCAGGCTTCATAAATTATCTCGTGTGCGTCTTTATGTTTCACACTGAACCGTAAATATATATTATTTTTATTATCATAAATTTTGGGCAATTCAAATTTAGTTCCCGCCAATTCCTTAAAATAATAATCTGCAACTTTTTGGCGGTGAGTTTTAAATTTTTCTATTTTTTTGAGCTGGTTTATTGCCATCATAGCTATTGCATTTGGCAAGGCGTTTGGGAAATAACCAGGCCTCAATCCTCTCTTTTCCTGCCAACTCACGGCCTTCGATAAAACATGGAAAACCTGCGAGGCAACCAGAATAATTTTTCCCAAATCTAAAAAGCTATAAACCGGCAAAATTATAAAGTTTAACAAAATCGGATGCAAAATCTGCTGAAAAACCCAGAGCGAATTTGGGCTTCCAAATTTGTCCTGAGCTCGCCTGATTTTTTCGGCGAGAGAAGGATCATTTGTTGCAACCATTCCTCCATAAACCGATGAAATAACCTTGTCTCTGGAAAAACTGAAAAATGATGCCTTGCCAAAAGTTCCAACCTTAAAGCCATTAATATCAGCTCCAAGCGCATGGGCGCAGTCCTCTATTAATATAATATTCTTAGCCTCGCAGATAGCCCTAATTTCGTCCATATTGGCCGGCATTCCAAATGTGTGCTGAACTACTAAAACCCTGGTTTTGGGGCTAATTTTAGCCTTTAAGTCATCCAAATTTATATTAAAGTCCTCCGTTGAACAATCAACATAAACCGGCTCTAAACCCACCCATAAAATGGGGTTTGGTACTGCGTTGCATGTAAACGCCTGCAACAAAACTTCATCCCCTTTCTGGAGTTCTAAAGCTTTAAGAATTGCGTATAGCGAGCTTCTGCCTGAGTTAAAACTAAAAGCGTATTTTACGCCAAGATAATTTTTAAAGCTCTCCTCCAGCTCTTTAATCCCCTTTCCTTTTCTCCAAAGCCATGGCCGTATAAGCAAATTTAAGGCGAGCGCTACGTCGTCTTTTTCCACATTCGGCGAAAGTGAGATTGATATGGGTTTAAAATAATTCCTCAACCTAGTAATAGCTCAATTAATTTATTTGGGACTCGGCCTTCAAGTAAAATTGCGTCGCCGGATTTGCAAAAAAGCGTAATTACCGAATATATTTCGGCCGGTTTTTCTAAAAATAAAATATTGCTTTCTTTCATGCCCGATTCCATTACGCCCCTTTTCAATTGCTCAAAATCATCCTTGCTCGTTATAATAGCCATTCCGCAAACTTTGCCGATTTTTTTGCCAATTTGTTCGTGTATTATTTTTGATTTTTCTCCAAGTTCAATCAAACAGGGCATAACAATTATTTTTTTAGCCTGCCCTGAGCCCGTCGAAGGGTTGCCAAAAATATTTAAATAATCCAAATCAGCAAAAACTCCGTCCGGGTTTGCAGAATATGACGAGTCTATAATATCAATTCCGTGTTTCCCCTGTTTCAAAACCATTCCCGCCTGCTCTTGTTTTATATGCGTCATTGCGTCTGAAATTTCTCCAAAGCTCATCCCTAGTTCCTTCGCCACTAAAACAGCCCCTAAAAGATTTTGCACATTTTGTTTTCCCAAAACATTCGCCTTAAAGTCAGCCAACTCGCCAGCCTTATTTTTTGCAATAAAAGAAACATAATTTCTGCGCACGGTTATGCTCTCTGCCCAAATATCGGCATTTAAGGCTCTGTTACTTTCGCTATAAATTTTTTCCTTGCCATTGAACTTTTTAATAAGATTAAGGCAATATTTGTTGTCTCCGTTTACAACCAATAATCCATTCTGTTCAAGAAATTGCGCCAGTTCTCTGCCCCCTTCGCCGGTCAACAAATTTTCTAAAGAGCCAAAAAGCGACAAGTGCTGTTCGTTTACGCCCGTAACAATTCCAATTTTTGGTTTTAAAATTTCACACACCTCCTTTACTTTTCCCTTGTTATAAGCGCCAACCTCGGCAATAAAAATTTGATGCTTTTCGTTTAAGTCGTTCAGTATGCATTTTGCAATTCCTATCTCCGCATTCTGGTGCTTTGAGGTTGATAAAACCTTATACTTTTTTGAAAGTATAGTTGTTAAAAATTCCTTTGTTGATGTTTTACCGTAGCTTCCGGTTATCGCGATAACTTTTAAACCCGGAAACTGTTTTATTTTTTCACCAGCTTTTTTTAAGGTTTTTTTTCTCAAAAAAACCGCAACTGGTTGAAATAGCAAAACTATCAAAGAAATAATTACCGGCAAAAAAATATCAAATCCCAAGATCCAAGCGGGGTTTTTCTTAGCCGACCATATTAAAAACAAAATAACAACAGAAACAGAAACTCCTGTTAAAAATAGTGACTTCGCTGTTCTGACCGGCTTTTTTATTGCTTTTAAATATATCTGCCTTAAAAAAATAATCGTTTCAGCAAGATAAACAAACACAAGAAAAGAGATAAAAATATCGTTTGTTGAAATAAAAAACAACAAAAAAATAATTTTGAAATCCAGCAACGGGTTTAAAAGCAATTTTTTACCTTTTTCTGTATTAAAATGGTCCAAAAATCTGCCAATGTGATATTCTTTTAATTGCCACAAATAAACCCAAAACAGGACATATTTTAATGTTCTTATAAACCAAAGCCCGTATAAAAAATATAACAAATTAGACATTCTCTAAAACTTTTTCTGCTAAAACCTCCGGACATTCTCGGTTTAATGCGTGTCCTGCGCCTTCAATAATAACCAATTTTGAACTCTTAATTTTTTCGTTCATAAAATGAGCGTCCTCAACCGGAGTTGATTTATCTTTATCGCCCCAGATAATAACTGTCGGCACATTAATAAATCCTGTAAACTGCGACAAGTCTTCCTGCACAACATTTATATAGGTTTCTTTTACCGTCCCATCAACGTAGGGGTAGTCGCTTTTTTTAATTATGAATTTATAAAACGCTTTTCTGAAAAATGTGTAACCTGGCAAAAAAGAAAACGCTTTAGTAATCGTTGATAAATTTTTAAACGCGGACTTTTTTGAGGTTCTTTTTCTAACAGATGCGGCTGAAATCAAAAATAATTTTTCCACCTGTTGGGGATATTTTATTGCAAGCTTTACCGCCAGCGCTCCGCCAAAAGAGTGTCCCATTAAATAAAATTCGACAAGCCCAAGCTCTTTCACAAATTCCTCCAGCCATTTAATGTAATTGTTCGTATTCCATGCCACGGCCAATGTGTCGGATTTTCCAAAACCCGGTAAATCTGGGATTATTACTTTAAAATTATTTTTAGAAATCTGCTCGGCAACCTCGGCCCATCTTTCTGTGTTTGAACCCCATCCATGTAAAATCAAAAAGGGTTTGCCTTCCCCTATTGTTACATAGTTTGTCTTAACCCCGCTTATTATTA
>MHPP01000013.1:5487-9822 GCA_001822095.1 Candidatus Staskawiczbacteria bacterium RIFOXYC1_FULL_38_18 | reverse complement strand
CTCTAATCATAGAAACTAGCCTCCACGGTACTAAAGTATCTCCGCCAGTGCTATACAAAAACAGGTCTATATTTTCCACTTTACCAATTTTGCGGAGCTGATTGCTTATGATTGGTATAATATCCCCTGCAATTCTTGCGTTGACTGGACCTTGTCTATCGCTGGTCAGATATGTTATAACTTTTGAACCTCTTAATTTTTCTATTTGCTGAATAAGTTGTTTTTTATCCATATTTTTTTAGGTTGTCCTAGGACAACCAAGTTATTTTTATTTAATTTCTTTATTATACCTTTCGTACGAATAAGATAATGGTTACTTTGTAACCCTGACCTTGGCCGGTCTGATTAATTTTCCGTGCATTGTGTACCCACGCTGAACTTCTTCAACTATGGTTCCTTCGTCACCACCTTCGGCTTCGGCTTCGGCTTCGCCTACGGCTTCCATTGTGTTGGGGTCAAACGGCTTGCCCAAAACTTCAATCGGCTCAATCCCCTCTTTTTGCAAAAAATCACAAAGCTGGTTTTTGATTTGCGCAAACCCGTCTGCAAATTTTGGATTTTCTGGCAAATGTTTTTCTGCAAGATAAAAATTATCTAAAATAGGCAAAATTTTCAAAATTATTTCTTCGTTGGCATATTTTACCAACTGGCCAATTCTTTCCATTTCTTCTTTTTTATAATTCAAAAAATCCGCGCGTTCTCTTTTCCAACCATTTAGATACTCCTCTTCTTTTGAGATTTTTTCAACTTTTTTTATTTCTTCTTCCATGGGTATTATCTTAAATTTTTTCAGGAAAATCAGAACAAATATAATCCGCTCCGGCTAATTTTGTTTTTTCAATTTCGTCGGACGTGTTTGGAGTCCAAACAAAAACCTTAAATCCGTTTGCGTGCGCCTCATCCACAAATTGCTTTGTTGCTTTTTCCATTGATACGTTTAGGGAATGCGCCTTAATTTTCTTTGCAAAATTTTCCATTTCCGGCGTTATTTTCATAGTTAATACTCCTGTCTTAATTTCCGGGTTTAATTCCGCTATCTTTTCCAGCTCGTCAAAAAAGAACGACGAAACAAGAAAATCGTTGTATTTCCAGCCTTTTTCTTCTACATATTCCTTAATTATTTTTGCCACCGGTTTTGCGGTGACTCTGCCCTTAAGCTCAATATTAACCTTTATGCGCTTATCAAAAAAATCCAAAACCTCCGGCAAAGTTGTGATTTTTTCTCCCTTACCCATATCCAGGTTCTTCAACTCTGATAATGTTTTTTCTGAAACCATGTTCCTGCCGTTATCAGTGCCGTCAATACTAAATTCATGGTTTATCACCAATTCCCTGCTTTTGCATATATGCACATCAAGCTCTATCATATCGGCTCCAAGCTCCATTGCTTTTTTAAATGACCTTAATGTATTTTCCGGCTCGTAGCCCATTGCTCCGCGATGCCCGACTTTTACTATTTTATTTTCTTGTGCCATTTTTCTAAAATATTTAATATTTCAAATAAATTATCTTTCTCAAGCGTGTCCATTAAATCTTCCATAAATTTCATTTCCTGTTCCATCTCCTCATGCGCAAACCTGACCTGACGCACAATAAATTGCTCAAAATAAACGAACTCTCTTTGTGGCTCGTTTTCCCGCCCTTGGCGAGGCTCGCCCTGCTGGGCGGTAATTTTGTCGGCAAAATATTTATATGCTTTTTTTGTAGGAATCCTGCCGGCTGATGTGTGGGGCTGTTCAATAAATCCTTTTTTTGTCAGTTCCTGCAAATCATTTCGTATTGTGGCGGCGCTTATGTCTAAATCTGTAATTTTTTTTAACTCAACAGAGCCAACCGGTTTGGCCTGAGCAATATATTCCTTAATCAGGAAGTTTAGTAATTTTTCCTGACGCTCTGTTATCATAGCTCATTCTATAAAATTATCAGTCCCTTGTCAAGAGTGATAAAAAAAGACCTGAATTTCTTCAGATCATACTAAGCCTCTACGACGCAAATCTCGTAAGACCTCCTGATACAGGTCAAAGTTTTCGCCCGGCGCTCTTTCGCTTTCTTCATTGTATGCCTTCTTGTGCGAAACCTTCTTCCTTGCCTGTCTGCCGGAGCATTGCTTCTTGCTTCTTTGCGGATGATGCCCCGCATTACTCTTTTTGGCAAATTCGTCTTCGCCCGGTCGAAATGGTGGCTTTCCGTACCCATTTTTTATCCTTCTTGCCATACTGCCCAATATTCCTAGGTTTTCAGGAGCATGACCGGACATTCTGCATTCCTCTATCTCGGCTCCAACGAGATGCTTGTGAGCAGAGCATTTTATCCACTTTCCAACAAACACCTTCGGCGCGTCTTTTTCAATATAATCTCCGGGTTTGTCCTCGCCCTTTTTTCCCGGTTCGCTTTGCGAATGTTCCAAATCATCCGCTTCTGCATCATACCAAACGCACGTAAAATATACCGGCTGTGAGCACATTGGGCAACCCACCCTATCTGATATTACGACGTGTATCATTTTTTGTCCTCGCTTTGAAATTTGAAATGTGAAGAACCATTATTACTATAAACCAACTTGTTATTTTTTACAATTTTTTAAAAAAAAGCCCCAACCGCAGTCGGGGTAAAACTATTGGCAACCAAATTCCCATCTCAGAGTATCTGCGTCTTCGCAGCTAAAGTCGATATCGGGAGCAATGGCAAACCGATCCAATACCGTGGGAAGATAATTACGATCTTCCTCGCGAAAAATGAACATATAAACTTCTCCCCGTGCAACCCAGGCCTCGATATTCAGCTCAAGACAGATCGCGTCAAGGTGGCTTGCCCTTACATACGCCAGACCGAGAGTCTCAACGCTCCGATCCTCAAAAAGTTTGCATGCGCACATACAGGACTCCTTTCCAATTGAAACCAAATTGACAAAGAGCGTAAAAAAACACCCTTATTTTTTAATTACCATTAATATTGCTCCAATTGTTATTAACAAGGCTCCGGTGGCTGAATACAGGCTAAACCTTTCCCCCAAAAACAAAATTGCAAAAATTAATACAAAAACAACGCTCAACCTATCGAGCGCCGCAACTCCGGATGCTATGCCTGTCTTTAAAGCAAAAAAATAAAACAGCCAAGACATGGCTCCGGCAACTCCAGACAAAACAATAAACAAGAGGGTTTTGTTTTTTATAGTATGTAAAAGGTTAAACTTGCCCAGTGACAGAGAAACAAAAAACAGAAACAAAGCCATAACAATAGCTCTGACGCTTGTGGCAAGCGTTGAATCAATTCCGCTAAGCCCAATTTTACCCAATATCGCCACCAAGCCCGCAAATGCTGCGGACAGAAGCGAATATAAAATCCATAATTCCATGCGGGTTTTTGAGTCTCTCTTAATAATTAATATATTATATCTCTATCCTTTATGAAAACCCAAATCAGCAGGGTTGTTTGAGCCGGAAATTAATTCTATTATTCCCCCCAATGCTTCAAATTTTTTCCTTATTTTCTTTACTTCGCCTGCCAGCTCAATAGTTTCTTCGGCAACATTATCTTTTTTTATATAACCTTTAGACCAATATTCTATAACTAGCTTGCTGTCGCCAAAAATATTTTTTATATTTTCGTTTATTGCAATTTGCAAGGCGTGTTTCAGCGCAAGCAATTCGCCAAAATTGTTTGTAACGTCTTTGGGCAACAAACAAAAGCCCCTGTTGTTTATTTTGTTTTTTGGCAAAATTTTGCCCAAGAGGCTTTTTCCTTTTTCATCGGTTACACTAATTTCAACTCCGTTTCCCGTCCCTGTTCCGGCGTCAAAATAAATCCCCTTTTTGGCGATAATGTGTTTTATGCTATAATCGGCGCCGGCTTCAAGCCATTTTTGCGCCTCCTCCCGGCTTGTAAAGCCTTTAAACCTTGCCCCAGTCACTCCGGAAACAACCGCTCTGCACTCGTCCCAATTATTTGTAACTCCTTTTTCCTTATCTGTTAAATATGCGTAAAATTTTTGCTTCACGCTTTTATTGGTTTATCCCAAGCATATCTATTTCAAAATTCAGCGTGGCATTTGGAGGAATAACTCCGCCCGCTCCCTGGCTTCCATATGCTAATTCCGGAGGTATTGTCAGTTTTCTTTTTTCGCCAACCTTCATTCCCAAAACCCCAAGCTCCCAGCCCTGAATTACGCTGTTTTGGCCCAAGGTAAATACAAAGGGCGTTCCCCTGTCTATTGATGAATCAAATTTTGTGCCGTTTTCAAGAGTGCCAACATAATTTACTGTTACTTTGTCACCCGCTTTTGCCCCCTCGCCGGTTCCCTGTTGCAAAGTTTTAACTTCCATTCCTTGAATATCA
>MHPP01000013.1:0-5436 GCA_001822095.1 Candidatus Staskawiczbacteria bacterium RIFOXYC1_FULL_38_18 | reverse complement strand
ATCAAAAAATAAGTTCCGCCGGCTACTATAATTAATATTATTACTAAAGCTATTATATTTTCTTTATTCATAAATTTTTCTTAATAATTATTATATTATATTTATCGTCATTTTGGCAAATTTTTGCGCGGTTGTCCAGTTAATACAATTTAAATTCTTCTGTGTGAATCTGGTTTTTATTAATTCCCTGTTTTAAAAACTGCTTTTTTAATTCCGACATCATTATGTCTGATCCGCAGATTAGAACGTCTCTATTGTTAATATCTGGAGTTTTATTTTTTATGACCTTCGAGTTGATAAATCCCATTGTATCTGTTGTCCAAAAAATCACTCTCAAATTTTTATTTTTTTTTACTATTTCTTCAATTTCCGCCCTAAACGCAAATCCAGCCTCGTCTTTTACGCAATAGTAAAAATCAATCATAAAACCCGAATCTTCTCCGTTAAGGCTTCGCAACATGCTCATAAAGGGAGTTACCCCCACTCCGCCGGCAATCCACGCCTGCTTCCTGTTGCTGTGGTTTCTAAAACTAAAGGCTCCAAAAGGCCCCTCTATTTCCGCCTTGTCCCCCACTTTTAATTTTCCTATATTGCTGGTATAGTCTCCTGATTCCTTAATGCCAAATTTCAACTGATTTCCGTTAGCAGAGCTCATTGAAAACGGGTGCGCCTCTCTTGTTAAAGCATTGCTGTAAAATTTTACAAAAACAAATTGTCCCGGAACAAATTTCATTTCTTGGCCAAGCGGTACAAGTTTTACTTCAAATATTTTATCGGGCAGGGCGTCTACCCCTTCCACAACGTAAGGTATTCTCCTTATAAAATAATTCCCAAACATTGCCCTATACAAAAAAGCCGCAATTGCAACCATTCCCAAAATGAATAAATATGTTCTTAACAGCTGGTTAGACCCGACATTTGAACCTATTAAAAATACGTGGAAAAAAGCAAAAATGAAAGCTAACCCCATAAATTTGTGGGTAAATTTCCAAATCTGGTATTTCAACTTTATATAAAAGGTAATTACGAGCGTGACTGTTGTTATTAAAAGAGCAATTATCCCAAAATTTTGCGGCCAATATGCGCTTGGCAACAAAAATAACGCCGCGGCTCTGGAGGATATCTGCAAATACTGGTATGCCAAAAGCAGTGGGTGAAATAGTAATAGGCAAAAAGTTAATCCCCCAAAGAAATGGTGGGCAACATAGGCTTCGTTTATACCCGCAAAAACTTTTTCAAAAATTTTCAGCCTTGCAGACAAAATAATCATTAAAGAAAACATCGCCATGCCTGTTAATCCGGCAATTTGCCCCAGGCTTTGAGTTGCCTCGGACGCGCCGGAAAACCTTGCGCTTATGGGCAATTCCAAGAACCAAAACGCTGAAGGCGCCAAGGACAAAATAATTATAATATACCAGCCCGAGCGGGCTAAAATTTTATTTTGCATCGTTAGTTTCTGCGTCCATTTCTTTTTTAATTTCCTCAAACTCGTTTTCTATTTCCCTTAGTCTTTCTTTGCTTGTTTTTATCAACCCCACCGCTTCTTTTACTTTTTTTAACCCCTCTTCTACGTCTATTTCCTCCTGGTCATTAAACCAGTTTGATATTTCCTCCAGCTTTTTAAGACTGCTTTTTAAGTTATTATTTTCCATATTTTTTAATATTTTTAATCTGCGAGTTAATTATACCATCTGAAACTCTAACGTCTAAAATTTCTCCTATTTTTGCATCGCCTGTTTTTCGTATAATTTTTCCTTTTAATACAGCAATGCTGTAGCCAAGTCGTAAATTTCGCTCAGGGTTGTTGAATTCTACAATTTTTTCTATGTTTTGCAAGGCCGTTTTTGCCCTGTCGCACAATAAACCAAGCCCGAAAATAAACTCCTTGCCATGTTTATCCAAACCCGATTTTACATTTAAAATATTATTTCTAAAGTTTTGTAGAGACACCCTAAACCTATTTTCAATTGCCTTATATTTTTCAAAAATTAATCCGTAGCTTGAAAAAATTCTTCTTTCCAGTCTTTCCAAAAGCAATAATGCCTGCTCCCATGATTCGTTTAATAAGTTTGCAACAGCAGTTGGAGTAGATTCACTTTTGTCTGCAGCCAACGCCACTAAGGGGACATCCTTGTCGTGACCAATTCCAACCAGCACGGGCACAGGAAACCCAACCACTTCGCGCACCAATAATTCATTGTTAAACGGCATTAGGGATTCCATTGACCCGCCTCCCCTTATAATGACAAGCACATCTATGTCTGTTTTTCTGAAAGTTTTAATTGAGGCCAGCAAATCTTCTACTGCCCCCTGCCCTTCAACCCGCGAATCAATCATTTTAATGTCAAAACCAAATTTTCCAATGTTGTTTAAAAAATCGTGTATTACGGCCCCCTGCCTCGAAGTAATCACACCAATTTTGTGCGGATATCTTGGAATTGGCCTTTTATTCGCAACATCAAAAAGCCCCTCTTTTTCCAGCTTCTTTTTTAACTCGTCGTACTGCTTTTTTATATCGCCCTCACCTGCCAGTTCAATTGTGTCGGCAATAAAAGAAAGTTTACCCGCAGGCGCATAAATATTGGGGCATCCAAACGCCACAATTTTTTTGCCCGGCTCCAAAGTAATTCCAAACAATCTGTATTTTGAAGACCACATTATGCAGTTGAGCATGGCACCATCCTTTTCGTCCTTGAGCGTAAAATAAATATGCCCCGTAGGCCCGACCTTAGCCTCGCCCACTTCCCCCACAATCTTTGTTTTTATCCACTTCAACTCATCATTTAAAAACGCCACAAACTCTGACACAGAATATATCTTGTTTTTATCAATATCCATAAATTTTACTTGCCCGTCCGTAGCCTTGGCGAAGGAGGGTCCTTCTCTATTTCCATATTTATATTATCTTATCAAAATTTTTCGCAAAAAAATAGCCCGCGCGAATTTCTTCGTTTGGGCCTCAGATCACTCTGCATTGCTTGTGAAGTCAAAATGAAACTGTGATGTCGCCGGAAAAGGCTCCGTCTACAAGGCTTGTGAGATAGCGAAACTTGGTCACGCGCCAGGAGCGACGTTCTTCGCCTGGCCTCTTAACTCCGGCCACCCAAAGGATCGCTACGCGGATACTCTCGTAGTAGAGGTAGACCGTCCGGCCCCACGGCTTACCGCCCGCCGGCTTGTACACGCCTTCAGCCTGAATGTCACTGAAAAACGTGAAGCTGGGAATCGACGGATCAGGATCGATATCCAGGCGACCTTGAAACAACTGCAAGCCAAAATCAATCGCCGCCCTTATGCTTGGACAAAACCTCATCTCCAATTTCATGATACGTCCTTTCTACCCGCATGGGGTAAAGTGAGTCTAGATAGGACATGAAAAACCTATCTAGGCCTAGAAAAACGAGAACTATTTTGATATTACGACAAAAAAATAAAAAGTCAACAAATGAAAGTACCACCGACGGGTCGATAGTACTAAAATGTCGCACAATAAAAGCGACACGTGTTCTCAAAAGTTGTGCCCAAATTTTCACGATCGTAGTATTTTGGGCACAACTAAAAACACACCCGTGCACTAGCGCACGGGTGTGAGATATAAAAATTATTTTACAACACTGCCGGGAGGAACTTCTTTGTCGGGATGAAGCAAAGCTGGATTTCCGTTGTCACTGGGACACAAAATCATTCCCTGGCTTTCCAACTCACCCAATTTTTTTGGCTCCAAATTAAACGCAAACGGGCACTCCTTGCCAACCAAGGCCTTTGGCTCGTAAAACTTGGCTATTCCGGCCAAAATCTGCCTCTTTTCTGCGCCGAAATCTACCTCCAGTTTTAAAAGCTTGTTGCTGTTTTCAACTTTTTCAGCTGATAATATTTTTCCAATGCGTATATCAAGTTTTTTAAAATCATCAAAACTTATTGTCTCCATAATAATGCTTTTTATGATTTATTCTAACGCGTGTTGAAATTTCCTGCAAGCTTGTTATTATAAATTAAGGTAATTAAATTTGTACTTATATGGACAAAAATGAAGAATGGATAAATAAATTATTGGAGCCTTCCGGAATTAAAATAAATGGCGAAAATCCGTGGGATATAAAAATTTTGAATCAGCGTGTTTATGACAGAATTAAGGCCGAGGGGTCATTAGGTTTGGGCGAATCCTACATGGAGGGATGGTGGGATTGTAATAATTTAGACCAATTTTTTTACAAATTATTTTTGGCAAAGATCCCAGAAAAAGTCGGGTTTTCCATACCCCTTGTTTTGGGAGTTATTGCGACAAAAATATTTAATCTTCAAAAAAAATCGCGCGCCTTTCAAATTGCCGAGAGGCATTACGACTTAGACAATAAATTGTTTTCTGCGATGCTTGGCAAAACAATGGCCTACAGTTGCGGATATTGGAAAAAAGCCAAGGACTTGGATTCTGCGCAATTTGCAAAATACGACTTAATTTGCAGAAAATTGGGCCTAAAAAAGGCACGCCCCTCGACAGGCTCAGGGCAAAATCTGCGGATTTTGGATATTGGGTGCGGGTGGGGAGGATTTGCCAAATATACTGCAGAAAACTATAAAGTTTCTGTTGTTGGAATTACGGTTTCTAAAGAGCAGGCTGAATTTGCAAAAAAACTGTGTGCAAAACTGCCTGTGGAAATTAGGGTGCAGGATTACAGAGATTTAAATGAAAAATTTGACCATATTGTTTCAGTTGGAATGATTGAACACGTTGGGTTAAAAAATTATAAAACATATTTTGAGGCGGCTAAAAGATGCCTAAGAAATGACGGGCTGTTTTTGCTCCATACAATTGGCTTAACATCCGGGCACAGCACCGACCCCTGGATAAACAGATACATTTTTCCAAACGGGGCGCTTCCTTCCTTAAAGCAAATTACAACGGGCATTGAAAAATATTTTATCATTGAGGATGTGCATAATTTTGGCGCCGATTATGATAAAACCTTAATGGCTTGGCACAAAAAATTTTTAGAGGCGTGGCCAAAATTTAAAGACACGTATGACGACAGATTTTACCGGATGTGGAATTACTATATTCTTTCGTGCGCAGGAAATTTTAGATCTCGCCAAACTCAATTGTGGCAGATTGCTTTGTCTCCGCAGGGCGTCCCCGGCGGATACAAATCCGTAAGATAATTTATCTTTGGGCGAAGTCGCAGATGTCTTTAAAGTCGCAATACTGACACTGCCAGCCTGGAGTTGCCTTAAACTCTGAATTTTTTATTTTCTCAATTTGCTCGGTTATTTTCAGTTTCTGGTCTTCAAGCTCCTTTGCAGAACCCAAAAATGAGGCAATCTTCCCGTCTTCCAAATAATAATAAGAAAGCTGTTTTGCTTTTAAACCCAAAACTTCTTCTGCCGCCATTTGGTAGATTAAAAGCTGTTCTTTTTCCGGCCGGTCTTTTGACGTGCCTG
>MHPP01000012.1 GCA_001822095.1 Candidatus Staskawiczbacteria bacterium RIFOXYC1_FULL_38_18 | reverse complement strand
TTAATAAATATAATTAAAAAATAAAATTATGACAGATGAAATTAAGAGGAATTTGCCAAGGGATGTGTTTATGCATCTTTTGGCAATAGTTACGCTTTATTGGAGCGCGATAAGCTTTGTCACGCTTTTGTGGCAATTTATAAACTATTATTTCCCGGATGCTTTAAACCGCTATTACAGCCAGCTTGCATTTAGCGGTTTAATGAGGTTTGCCGTTGCTTCTTTAATTATAGTATTCCCTGTTTTT
This sequence comes from Candidatus Staskawiczbacteria bacterium RIFOXYC1_FULL_38_18, assembly GCA_001822095.1. Lineage (GTDB taxonomy): Bacteria > Patescibacteriota > Minisyncoccia > Minisyncoccales > Staskawiczbacteraceae > XYD1-FULL-39-28. The sequence continues at coordinate 10,104 of MHPP01000012.1, read as the reverse complement.
ATTTTAGTGTCGCGGTATCTAAATAAAATCTATGCGAGAGAGTCTGCTGTTAGGGAGTCAAAAATAAGGAAATGGCTGATTTATTTTACTCTTTTTGTGGCCTCTTTGGTTATAATCGGAGATTTAATCACGGTGATTAATTTTTTCCTGGGCGGGGAAATAACAGTAAGGTTTGTTTTAAAAGCCCTGTCGGTGCTTTTGGTGGCAGGATTAGTTTTTGGATATTATTTGGATGACGTAAGGCGCGAAAAACCCGCAAAAACCGGAAAATATTTTGTGTGGGCGACAAGTGCCTTGGTGCTGATTGCGGTTGTCTCTGCTTTTTTTGTTGTCGGCTCTCCGCAGACCGCAAGATTAATGCAATTTGACCAGCAAAAAATTTCTGATTTGCAAAACATTCAGTACCAAGTTGTGAATTATTGGCAGAAAAAAGAAACATTACCAAATTCTTTGTCTGACCTAAACGACCCAATTTCAAGCTTTATGGTGCCCAACGACCCGCAAACAAACCAGCCCTATGAATACAACATAAAAGATAAAAATAATTTATCTTTTGAGCTTTGCGCAAATTTTAACAAAGAAGGAAACGACCAATATGGACAGTATGGCGAAGCCAGGCCACTTGCAGTTCCCGCAAAAGGCCAGCAGGACAATTGGCAGCATTCAGCCGGCAGAGTTTGCTTTGAAAGAACAATAGACAAACAGTTATATCCCCCATTTAGCAAAACAAAATAATAATGAAAGAAAATGCCGAGGTAATTGAAATCAATGATAAAAGATATCCTAAGGCATTAAAAGATGCGTTGAAAAATTTAATTCCAAGCCAATGGCCTAAAAAGTTATATTACAAGGGGAATTGGCCTGCCCTGAGCGAAGTCGAAGGGGGTGGGAATATATTTAAGAATTGCCTGGCAGTTGTAGGATCTCGCCACTTAACAAGCTATGGCAGGCGGGCAACCGAGCAAATTGTCACAGAGATTGCTGCCGCGGGCATTACAATTGTTTCAGGTTTTATGTTTGGCGGAGATGAAGCGGCGCATTCCTCGGCTGTGCGTTGCGGAGGCAGAACAATTGCAGTAATGCCTTGCGGAATTGATGTAATTTTCCCTCCGCAGAACAAAAAACTTTACGAAGAAATTTTAGAAAATAACGGCTTGATAATTTCAGAATATGAGGGCAATTTTAAGCCTGTAAATTATTCTTTTGTGCAAAGAGACCGCCTTGTTGCCGGCCTGGCAAAGGCGGTTTTTGTAACGGAGGCGGCACTGGGATCTGGTTCATTGATTACGGCAAATTATGCAAAAAAATTCGGTAGAAAGATTTTTGCCTTGCCTGGGCAAATAACAAGCGAGCTTTCAAAAGGCACAATAAAACTTATAAAAGAAGGAGCTGAACCCGTTTGCGAGGCAAACGACATTTTGAGCTTTTATAAAGTTTTAGTGTCGCAAAAACGTGTTGCCGCCGCGCCCGCAGGCGCGACGGAAAAGGGCTCGCTCGAAGAAAAAATCCTTGACCAACTGTGCCGTGAGCCAATGAAGGCAGACGACATGGCGAGAATGTTTGCAGTTCCAGTTGCCCAACTTGGCACCGCCCTGTCGCTTATGCAACTTAAAGGATTTATTAATCTGGACAACGGAAAATACTACATCAATTAAATTTTATGGAAACAAAAAACAATAAATTAAGAGATGCCACACTTGTGTTTTTGGTAAAAAAATCGCAAGGCAAAATCACCGACATTTGCTTGGCAATGAAAAAACGCGGATTTGGCATAAACAGGTGGAATGGAGTTGGCGGAAAAGTGGGAGATAAATTTAACGAGACAATTGAACAGGCGGCCTTAAGAGAAACAAAAGAAGAAATCAATGTTTTGCCCAAATCGCTTGAAAAAATTGCAGAATTATCTTTTTATTTCCCACACAATCCTGCCTGGGACCAGGCGGTTCATGTTTATTTTGTTGAGAGCTGGGAGGGTGAGCCACAAGAAAGCGAAGAAATGCTTCCAAAATGGTTTAAAGCTGGCGAGTTGCCTTTTAAAAAAATGTGGCCAGATGATATTTATTGGGTGCCCGAGGTTTTAAATGGAAACTTGTTGAAAGCAACATTTCAATTTGGGCAAGGGGATGTTATCCAAAAAAAAGAAATAAATATTGTCAGCGAAATATAATTAAAAAAGTAATAAAAATTTAAAATTATGCTTATAAAAGTGCCGAGTGTGGCCAATATGGGCCTGGAAACCATTTTGGTGGACATTGAAATTAATTTGGCAAACAGGGGCCTGCCTGGGTTTGAAATTGTGGGTCTGCCAGACAAGTCTGTGGGAGAAAGCAAAGAAAGAGTCAGGACTGCAATGGTAAGCAGTGGCGTGGAGTTTCCCCAGAAAAAAATCACCATAAACATGGCGCCGGCAGATGTGCCAAAAGAAGGAAGCATGTATGACTTGCCCATTGCTGTTGGAATTTTAAGCAGTGTAATGGAATTTCCCGTGCCAGATAAAAGTTTGTTTTTGGGCGAACTGTCGTTTGACGGATCGCTTCGGCACACAAAGGGCGCTTTTTTAATGGCTTTGTACGCAAAAGAGTTTGGATTTAAAAATTTGTTTGTGCCAAAAGATTCTGCCAATGAAGCTGCCTGCATAAAAGGCCTGAAAGTTTTTCCAGTTGAAAATTTAACCCAGCTTTGCAGGCATTTTGCAAAACAAGACCAAATTTTTCCTGTTGAGTATAAAGAAGAGAAGAAAAATATTGTTACTTTTGCTGAGTTTGATATGAAAGAAGTGCTGGGCCAAGAACAAGCAAAACGGGCAATGGAAATTGCAGCTGCGGGCGGACATAATTTAATTATGATTGGCTCACCTGGATCGGGCAAAACCATGCTGGCCAGGGCTTTGCCCGGTATTTTGCCGCCCTTAAACGAAACAGAAAGCTTGGAGGTGACCAAAATTTATTCAGCTTCCGGAGACATTCCGCCCGGAGGAGGTTTAATTATCCGCAGGCAATTTAGGGCGCCACATCACACCGCCAGTTTGGCTGGTTTGGTTGGCGGAGGCTCAAAACCACAGCCTGGCGAAATAAGCTTAGCTCACCGCGGAGTGCTTTTTCTTGATGAATTTAATGAATTTCCCCGAAGCGTAATGGAGGCTATGCGCCAGCCGCTTGAAGACGGATGTTTAACCATTTCCCGCGCAAAACAGCGTATTCAATATCCTGCCGATTTTATGCTTGTGGCTTCAGCAAACCCTTGCCCTTGCGGATATGCTTTGCATCCCAAGAAAAATTGCACTTGCGGCCCCAATCAAATTGCAAAATATCAAAAAAGAATTTCTGGACCCATTTTAGACAGAATTGATTTGCACATTTCTGTAATGCCGGTTGACTCTGAAGAGTTTTCAAATAACCAGGAAAATTCGGAATTTTTGGAATCTTCTGAAAAAATAAAGCAAAGGGTTGTTTTGGCGCGCCAAAAACAGCAGGCTCGCTTTGCAGACGAAGCAATACATTCCAACAGCCAGATGAAAAATGAGCACATAAAAAAATATTGCAGGCTTTCAAAAGAAGTTGAGCAAATTTTGCGCCAGGCTAGCCTAAAATTCCAGCTTTCCGCGCGCAGTTATATGAAAATGATAAAAGTGAGCCGAACAATTGCCGACCTTGCCGGCGTAGAAGAAATTGAACTCCCCCACATGCTTGAAGCCTTGCAATACAAACCAAAAAACTACGAAACCGCATAGCGCTACAATTTTCAATTAGCAATTTTCAATTTTCAATGAATGACTCAATAAATCAATTTTCAAACAGAGGTTATAATTTGGAGGAAAGAACTGCGAAGTTCGGAGAAAGTGTTATTGTCTTTTGCAAAAACATAACACAAGATGCTATAAATAAGCCATTGATTAATCAGTTAATTAGGTCGTCTACAAGCGTGGGTGCAAACTACATGGAAGCAAACGGAGCAAGTTCCCGCAAAGATTTTACCAATAAAATTTTTATCTGCAAGAAAGAGTCCCAAGAAACAAAGCATTGGTTTAGAATGATGAGTCAATGCAACCCAGAAAAAACAGAAGAATTGAGGAAATTATGGCAAGAAGCCCAAGAATTGACCATGATTTTCCAAAAAATCACAAATTCATTAAGAAATAAAAATTAAAATTATGCAAAGTCCAGAAAACCACGAATCGGCGAAAATAAAATCAGAACAATTTGTGAAGAAGTTAGAGGAGCGTGCGCCTTATGTAAAAAAACCATTTGCAGAATGGTCCGTAGAAGAGAGAGCAGATTTCCCTTGTCATTTCAATAATTTTATACACAAAACCCCGGGCGGAGAAAAAGCAGAATATTCTAAGGATAGAGAAGATTTTGATTTGCCCATAAAAGAGGTAGATAAATGGAGTGAAAAACAAATTGCAGATTCTGTTGCAAGAGGCATACATTCTGAAAAATATTTTAACACAACAGTAAGACAATATTATGAAGATATAAAACATTATTTAGTAAATAGTGGAATAGATGTTAAAGATTTTTCAAAAAGGAACAGAGAAAGAATGGGTTGCAATGATAAAATGTTGGGCTTAAAAAGAGGTTCGCAAGAATATAAAGAAATGTCTAAATTGGAGGTTAATTTACGTGCACAATTGATGCTTGAAGCATTACCAGCATTTTTAGATTTATTAGATAGCGGCTATACAGAAATTGATTTATCTCGATAAAACTAAAAATTGGGTAATTGTAACATTTAATGAAAATTGAAAATTGTTAATTGTAAATTGTTATGTCGCAACATAATGAAGTTGGAAAAATTGGGGAGGATTTAGCGCGGGAATATTTGGAGAAAAACGGATATAAAATTTTAGAGCAAAATTATAAAACAAAATATGCTGAAATTGATTTGGTGGCCGAGAAGTCAGAGGGATTTTTGACTAAGCCAAAATTGGTGTTTGTGGAGGTTAGGACAAAAGTGGGCGAACAATGGGGTACTCCGGAAGACACTATAAACAAAGCCAAGCTTTGGAAAGTTTTGCAAAACGCAAAATCTTACACGGCTTTTGCAAAATGGCAGGGCTCTTGCAGAATAGACGCAATATGTATAGTGCTTAAGCCCCGTGATAAACACGGGGCGCCAGGTTCTGGCGATTTTTCTGTACAGCGGCTCACTCATCACAAAAACATAATTGCCGGCTGAATTTGACAAAAACTTTTAAAGTACTATTGTTAACCTGGAACCTAAAACTTTTACGGAGGGCAAAATCATGTCATCTGGACAAGAGCAATCTGCAAAAATGACCGTTGGAGAATTTGTTGAAATGTTGATGGCCGAAGCCCCCGATATCGGCGAGGCGCGCGTTTGGCTGGAACATTATATCCAAAACAATGATGATCCAGCCTGTAGAGGTCCCAGGGTAAAATGGCAAGATTATTGCCAAATTCCTCTGGATAACGTAGGCATACTGCAGAACATTGCTTTTATTTTTTCTTCGCAAATATCCTTTGCGATAAGATGGCAGCCAAAACATGCAGACCATTTGAAGGCGCAGGGGAGAAGGCTTTTACAGATGATTTACGAAAAGGGTCGAGAGATTGTGCCCGGTGTCGTAGAAGAAGACATAACCTGGCTGCCGGATCTTGGGAACATAGGCCATGAAAACGCCAGGAAGATCGCATAGCGATGCCAAGGCTTGAGTCTTCACCATAAGGCGAAGACTTGACACGGCACCGCTTTTTTTATAAGCTTAATTAACACAGAGTATTAACTAATCTGTCCGTCTGACCACGGACTTTTATTTTTATATGGATATCAAATCATTTCAAAGGGCGTTGGCTCAAATTGCCGAAGAAAGGGGAATTTCTTCTGAAAAAGTTATAGAAACCATTGAGGTGGCAATTGCCACGGCCTACAAAAAAGATTACGGCGAAAAAGGCCAGAAAATTAAGGCAAAATTTAACCCGGTGTCGGGTGATGTTAAGTTTTGGCAAATAAAACTGGTTATGGACAACTCAATGCTTTACACGGACGAAGAGCTTGAGGAGATGCAGGAAAGAAAAGAGGTCCCCCAAGACGAGGCAAGGCCAGGGGAAGAAGCGCCCAAGAAATATGTTTTCAACGAAGAAAAACATATTATGTTGGCTGATGCCAAAAAAGACTATCCTAAAATTAAAGCCGGGGAGGAAATTGAAATTCCCTTGGTTTCAAAACAGGATTACGGCAGAATTGCCGCCCAAACAGCTAAACAGGTTATTTTGCAGAAAATCAGGGAGGCTGAAAAAGAAACAATTTCAGCAGAATATAAATCCAAGGAAGGTGAAATTATTTCAGGAATTGTGCAGAGGATTGAAGGCCAAACAATTTTTATTGATATTGGCAAAACCTTGGGGCTTTTAAACAGGGAGGAGCAAATTTCAGGAGAATTTTACAGGCCAGGACAGCGCATAAAGCTTTACATTTTAAAAGTTGAAGACAGCCCCAAGGGCTCGGTTGTTGTGCTTTCCCGCGCATATCCCAAATTAATTTCAAAATTATTTGAGCTTGAAGTTCCCGAAATAGCTTCGGGCTCGGTTGTAATAAAATCAATTGCTCGTGAGCCGGGTTTCCGCACAAAAATTGCTGTTGTTTCAAACGAAGAAGGCGTTGACCCAATTGGAGCTTGCGTTGGGCAGAGAGGCACAAGGATTATGGCTGTAATAAACGAATTGGGAGGAGAAAAAATTGATGTTGTGCATTTTGAGGAAAAGCCGGAAAAATACATTACAAATGCTTTGGCTCCCGCCAAAGTTGTTAGGGTTGAGGTGCAAGACAAAAACACAGCTGTTGTTTTTGTGCCTGTTGACCAATTGAGTTTGGCAATAGGCAAAGACGGCAGAAACGTGCGCTTAGCATCTAATTTGACCGGCTGGAAAATAGATATAAAAACTTCAGAAGTCACCGAGGAAGTTGAGGAATCCTCCTCCGCCAAGGCTTCGGAGGACGAGTCTGCTGACTCGAAGCCTAAGAAAAAAGCTAAAAAAGCCAAGAAAACCAAAGAAGAAGTTGGCACCGACGGCGAGGCTGAAGAATCAACCCCGGAAGAAGTTGACGACGCAACCGAAGAAAAGCCGGCCGAAACAGCCGAAGGCCCAGAAGAAACAAAGTAATTGTCATTCCCGCGAAAGCGGGAATCCAGAGAATATGACAGACACCTATTACGTCAAAAAACTTAATTGTGCTTACTGCGGTAAGGAAAAATAATCTTGTAAATAAGAAAGAAATGTTTAATGAAATGGGTCTACCATATCAGTGGGGATTTGATAACTTTTTCGTTTGTAAATTTTGCCAAAAGAAAAATGAGGTTGAGATGGAATTTAAAGCAATAAAATCAAAAAAATAATAACAAAAAATCCGCATTTCTGCAGATTCTTTGTGCGGAGGTCGGTGGTGTCGAACCACATTCTAAGTAAATAGAACCTTTTGTTTATTAGGCAAAGATCAGCCCGGCTGATTTCAACCTCCCACACCTCCGCAGATAAATTATAACACAAAAAAACAGCACTTCCAAAGCTGAAAATGCTGTTTCTGGCTCCATTCTTAAGAATGTAACATTGCCTAATAAACGTCTTTATCTTATCATTTAAGAAGCGTGCTTGTCAAGACATCAAATAAATTAGTAAAATTAATTAAAATTATTTTTAATTATGTCGAAATCAAACCCAGAGCAAAAAGAACCGGCAGAAACAACGGACTTAGTTATGGAAAAACTTGAAGATATTAACCGGAAAGGTTTGGCCTATTCGGTTGTATCAAGAGAATCAGAACATTCTCACGATAATCTCAAATGGGCTTTATCCAATGGGTTGGCAAATAATGAAGGAGTGTATTTTAACATTACCGGACGAGCCCAGGATATGAAATCCGGCCGTTCTGAAATGAGCAGAAGTTATTGGTTTAGAAGCACGGAAGATGCTGTAGCTATTATTTTTGATTTAAATAATTGTGAAGAAATAAATTTAGGGAGTTTAGAAATTACTGAGAAGAATCGAGAATATACACCGCAGTTTCATCAATTTAGAAAAATAGAGAATTATTTGAAAAATGGCGTAATTCCAGCAGACGACCCCCATTTCGAGGAGTTTAGGAAGACAAATCTAATAAGTGAAACAGGACGTCCAAACCCAGATAGCGAATTTGGTTTTAAGTCTACGATACAAAAACTTGAACAATCGGAATTTAAGGGGGTTGTGGTAAAAGGAAGCATTAATTTGAATGCGATTATTGCACAAATGGAAAAAAGTAATTGTCTTTTACCGGTTTACGATGAAAATGGGAATCTTTTATGGCCGAAACAGATGAGCCACGAAGAAGTAAAACAATTTGTTGCTGTGCGTGACGCAGAAAAGGATAAAAATATATAAAATTAAATAATAATATTATTAATAAAGAAAACATATGAGTCTCATATATTTTCCGATAATCGTTTCGTTGTTTGCCATTGCGTTTGTGTGGTTTTTGGCTTCGCAAATTAGAAAGTCTCCTGTTGCGGGAGGCAAGGCAATTGCCATTACTGCGGCTGTTCAAGAGGGCGCAATGAGTTATTTAAAAAGGCAGTATAAGACTATTTCTATAGTTGGCGTAATTTTGTTTATCGCCCTGTTTTTTATGGGGTGGAAAATTGCCATTGGATTTTTAATTGGAGCGGTTTTGTCGGGGTTGTCGGGATTTATTGGAATGATTGTTTCAACTCAGGCAAATACTCGGGTGGCTGAGTCGGCAAAAAAAGGTTTGGCTAAAGCTTTGGATATTTCTTTTAAAGGCGGATTAATAACTGGCTTGATGGTGGTGAGCCTGGGATTGTTGTCGGTTTCGGTATATTATATGCTCACAGGAATAACAGGATTAATTGGCTTGGGATTTGGAGCCAGTTTAATTTCTGTTTTTGCCAGAGTTGGCGGAGGAATTTACACAAAGGCAGCCGATGTGGGAGCTGACTTGGTGGGAAAAGTTGAAAAAGGAATTCCCGAAGACGATCCAAGAAACCCGGCTGTTATTGCCGACCAGGTTGGCGACAACGTGGGAGATTGCGCCGGAATGGCAGCAGATATTTTTGAAACTTACTCTGTTTCAATTGTTGCCACAATGATTTTGGGAGCTTTGCTATTTCCAAAAAGCACGCAATTTGTTTTGTTGCCTTTGGTTTTATCCAGCGTTGCAATTTTGACTTCTATAATTGGAAGCTTCTTTGTGAAACTTGGAAAATCGCAGAATATAATGGGAGCAATGTACAAAGGAATTGGAGCAACGGTTATTTTGTCGGCAATTGCCTTTTATTTTGTAATTTCAAGCTTAATGAAGGGAACTGCAATTTCAGTAATGAATTTATATCTTTCAACTTTGGTTGGGCTAATAATTGCAATTGGAATGTTTGTGATTACAGAATATTACACCTCAAAAAGTTATGGCCCGGTAAAATCAATTGCAAAGGCTTCTGAAACAGGCCATGCCACAAACATTATAAGGGGAATTGGGCTTGGGATGCAGTCCACTGCTTACCCGGTGCTTTTAATTGCGCTGGGGACAATTTTGAGCTTCTGGCTGGCAGGTATTTATGGAGTGGCAATGGCAGTGGTGGCAATGCTTTCGGTTTCGGGGATTGTTGTTGGAGTTGATGCTTACGGCCCAATAACAGACAACGCCGGAGGAATTGCGGAAATGGCTGAAATGCCAAAGGAAGTTAGGGATATTACAGACCCGTTGGATGCAGTTGGAAACACCACAAAAGCAGTTACAAAAGGCTATGCAATTGCATCGGCAGGATTAGCCGCATTGGTTTTGTTTTCAGCATATTCAGAGCAGGTTGGAATAAACGGAGCGGCAAACTTTGCATTAACAAATTCAAAAGTTATTGCAGGATTATTAATTGGAGGATTGCTCCCCTATTTGTTTGCTTCGTTTTTGATGGGAGCTGTTGGAAGAACAGCCGGAAAAGTTGTTGAAGAAGTAAGAAGGCAGTTTAAAAACATTGCGGGCTTAATGGAAGGCACAGCAAAACCCGAATATGGAAAATGCGTTGACATTGTGACAAAAGCGGCAATTAAAGAAATGATGATTCCTGCCTTAATCCCAATTATTGCCCCAATTTTG
>MHPP01000011.1:10477-11061 GCA_001822095.1 Candidatus Staskawiczbacteria bacterium RIFOXYC1_FULL_38_18 | reverse complement strand
ATTTTGCTTTCGCAAAACTGGAATTTTCAATTTCTAATTTTCAATTTTTAATATCGCTGATTATTTTTTTAATTTCTTCACTTCTTTCGGCAACTTTTTATTTTTTCATTTTAACCTCTTTCTGTCATTCTGGCGAAAGCCAGAATCCAGGAGTTTGTGATTGCTCTGGATTCCGGGTCAAGCCCGGAATGACAAAATACAAGTCAGAACAACAACGATAAATCTTTCCATGTCGGGTTACTTTTTTCAATCAATTCTATTTTCCATTTTCTTTTCCAATTTTTTAGGTTATTTTCTCTTTCAATTGCTAAATTTATATCATTTGTCTCTTCATAATAAACCAAATTGTGAATATCATATTTTTGCGTAAATCCTTTTATCAAATTATTTTTATGCTCGTAAATTCTTCTTTGTAAGTCGTTTGTTACTCCAATATATAATGTTCCATTTCTTTTACTCGCAAGAATATAGACATAATAAGTATTAGTCATTTTCTGGATTCTGGCTTTCGCCAGAATGGCACTAAAGACATTACCATTTTGTTGCGTCAGCAAATGGTCTTTACAAATATATTTTCTGTTTTA
>MHPP01000011.1:0-10435 GCA_001822095.1 Candidatus Staskawiczbacteria bacterium RIFOXYC1_FULL_38_18 | reverse complement strand
TGAACCCAGTCTACAGCGTCCCGAACGCTGCGTACTGCCGGCATACTCCACCCCGTTATTTTTTACGTAACCCAATATTTTGACTTTGTCATTTTGTCTTCTTTGCTTTGTACCTCTGATTTTTCTTCTTTGGACTTTTCAGCCAGGTCTTTCAGCTCTTTATCACTTAATTTTGCCAATTTTGCAACCTCTTTTGCCAAAAATTCTTTGGTGTTTTTTTTAGGGTCGTCTAACACATAGCCAAGCAAAACATCCAAAATCTGTCCAATTTTTGGCCCGGGTTTTTCTCCCAAATTTTTCATAATATCTTCTCCGTTAATTTTTAACATTTTCACAGAAATGGGATCTTTTGAAACCTTTTCAATCAAATATTTTAAGTGGCGTAGTTTATACGGCTCGGCTTTTGGAACTCCGCTTCCAATTCTGTCTGCCTGCCTAACCTGTAATAATTCTTCCATGCTCTCTGTCCCGACATTTCTGACCAATCTTCTAACCGACGACTCTCCAACTTCATCAACGTTGTAATAAAAAAGGTGAAATCTTACAAGTTTTGTTATTTTTTCAACATCTTTTTTTGAAAACTTCAGATTATTCAAAATCTGGAATGTCATTTTTGCCCCAACAACTTCGTGATTATAAAAGGTTGAATTTTCCCCCTCTCCCAATTTCACTTTTGGCTTTGCAATGTCGTGCAAAAGGGCCGCCAACCTTACGTGCATATTAAATTTTTTCTTTGCGGTATATTCCAAAGATTTTACAGCGTGCCAATAGCAGTCGTAAATGTGATGTTTGCTTTGAGCCACTCCATAATTATCCAGCAACTCAGGCACAATATATTTTAACAAACCCATTTCGCGCAACAGTTCAACGCCATCAGCCGATTTATCTGCCATAATTATTTTTACAAATTCATCGCGAATTCTTTCTTTTGAAACAGCTCCAAGCCAAATGCTGTTTTTTTTAATTGCCTCCGCTGTATTTTTTTCTATTTCAAAATTAAGCGTAGTTGCAAATCTCACAGCTCTCAACATTCTTAGGGCATCTTCTGAAAATCTTTCATCTGGCTTGCCGACGGTCCTGATTATTTTATCTTTCAAATCTTTTTGTCCTTCGAACAAATCTGTAATTTCTTTTTTTGAATCCAGCGCGATTGCGTTTATCGTAAAATCCCTTCTGGATAAATCTTCTTCCAAGGTTTTTGCGTATTTTACTTGGTTTGGATGGCGTTTATCGGAATATCCGGCTTCGGATCTGTAAGTTGTAATTTCCACTTCCGGTATTTTTTTGCTGCCAGTTCTAACAGACACTGTTAAAAAATTATTTTCATAAAAACTATCGGGAAATATTTTTTGGATTTCTTCGGGTTTAGCGTTGGTGGTTACATCCCAATCTTGTGGCTCCTTCACCTCTTCGGCTTCGCTCAGGGCAAGCAAAAAATCGCGCACGCATCCGCCCACAATATACGCTTCAAAACCCGCTTTTTCAAGCTTTTCCAGTATATTTTTGACCTCTTTTGGTATAACCATAATTTGTTTGCACTGAGTTTATCGAAGTGTGCCCCCGGCAGGACTCGGACCTGCAGACTTTTGGTTCGAAGCCAAATATGATATCCAATTTCACCACGGGGGCATTTTTGAATTCTACCATTTTTTGTGTTATAATCAAGAAGTAGCGTAGCGATATAATCAAGAAATTAAGTTAAAATATATGAAAAAGTCTTTACTAATTGGCTCATTTTTGTTATTATTTTTAATTCCTGTTTTAGCAAGCGCTCAAGGAATTGTGCCATGTAATGGCCCAGATTGTGATATTTGCAGTTTTTTCGAGATGCTTTCTAATATTTATGATTTTATTGTCAAATTTATAGCAGCTCCATTAGCGGTTTTAATGCTTACAATTGGCGGAATAATGATACTTATTTCTGCGGGAAATCCTAATCTGTCGGGCATTGGAAAAAAAATCTTATGGGCTGCAATTATCGGACTAGTTTTGGTTTTTTGCTCATACTTAATTATTGACACAATATTAAAGGCCATCGGGTACACCCAAGGCATAAACTTTGCCTGCAGTTAAAAATAATTTACGCCCCCATAACTTAATGGTAAAGTAGCTGCCTCTTAAGCAGTCTATCTCAGTCCGATTCTGAGTGGGGGCACTTTACAAAATAACAAAAATAGAGTATACTCAAATTAATTAACTTAGGGTGCCGGAAGCGCCTTATTATTATAAAAAGATGGCTTTAAAGACAAAAGAGAAGACAAAAATTATAAAAGAGGTGGCAACCAACGAAAAAGACACCGGGTCAACCGAGGTCCAGATTGCTTTGTTGTCAAAAGAAATTGACAAGCTTGCTTTGCATTTAAAAAAGCATGCGCAAGACCTGCACTCAAAAAGGGGCTTAATAAATATGGTTGTCAAAAGAAAAAAATTACTGGCATATCTTAAAAAAACTTCGGAAAAAAGATATTTGGCCCTAATTAAAACAATCGGACTCAAAAAATAAATGCAACCGAAACCAAAAGAACAAAGAGTAGAAGTTTTAATTGACGTTCAGAACCTTTATCACTCCGCAAAAAATCTTTATCATGCAAAGGTTAATTATGGAGAAATTTTAAAGAGTGCGATTTCCGGAAGAAAATTTATCAGGGCTTTTGGTTATGTTGTGCGTACAAAAACTGGCGAAGAAGCGCCATTTTTTGATGCTTTAAGCAAAATTGGAATTGAAACACGCGTAAGAGACTTGCAGGAATGGTATGGCGGAGCCAAAAAAGCAGACTGGGATGTTGGCATTGTAATTGACGCCATAAGAACGGCATCAGGATTGGATGTAATTGTTTTGGTTTCAGGAGACGGCGACTTTATTGCTTTGGTGGAATATTTAAAAAATCAGGGCAAAAGAGTTGAGGTAATGGCATTTGGAAGGACAACTTCTGCAAGATTAAAAGAAGTTGCCGATGAATTTATTGACTTGGACGAAGGCTTGCCAAAATTTTTGCTAAAAAAGTGACGAAGTCATTCTGGCGAAAGCCAGAATCCAGAAAATGGGAAATGTTTATTATGTCTATATTTTGGCAAGCAAAAGAAACGGCACTCTGTACGTTGGCATGACAAACAATTTGGAAAGAAGGATTTACGAACACAGAAATAATTTAATAAAAGGATTCACAAAAAAATACAACATTCATAACCTTGTTTATTTTGAACAGGCAACCGACGTAAAAGTTGCGATTGAAAGAGAAAAGAATATTAAAAATTGGAAAAGAAAATGGAAATTAGAATTAATTGAGAAAGATAATCCAGGCTGGAAAGATTTGTATGACGGCATAGTATAATACTCGTCATTCCGGGCTTGACCCGGAATCCGGAGCAAGTGCACAAACCATGGATTCTGGCTTTCGCCAGAATGACAAAGTAATCCAAAGTAATATGGCAAAACCAACAAAAAAATCTAAACGTGGAGATTCTTCAGAAACAGAAAAGAAAGTTTTAAAATGGCTGAAGGGAATCAAAAATCCGAAACCCGTGCTTAAGGCAATTGGATATTTTATAAGCGACGACGGAGAAACAAAATCAGAAATTAGCCAAAATTCCTATTGAAAAAATAAATCATTAAAATTTAAAAACATGTCAAAAAAAGTTGAACAAGGCATTGGTTCCAATGAAGCACAAGAACCAACAAACAATCCCGAAGGTTTGCAAGAAAGATTGACTCAATTACAAAATTTAGAAAATGGCCAATATCCAGGCTGGCAAAAGCCAGAAGATATAGAGAGACTTAAAGAAAAATTGCGAGCGGAGATAGAAGAAGTCAGAAATGGTGTTAATATCAAAGAAGAAATAAATAGTCAAAGAAAAAATGAAGTTGTGGAAAGATTTGGACCAGAGGTTCTAAAGAGAGTGGAACAAATAGGAAAGATAATGGCTGAAAATGTTGAAGTTCATTTAACAAAAACAGATAAAACAAACGCTGAGGAAATATTAAAACTATGGGAAGAACTTGGTAATAGAATGAATGCGTTCTTAGTACAAGCTACAAAAAGTCCTGACAAACACAAAGAGGCAATCCAAAAAGCAACTCGCGCGTTTGATACGCATTATCAAAGAAAATAAAATAAATAATTAGTTACGGGGGTAAAGAATGGCCCGGCTATACCTGCCTCGCGTCGATGAGCAAACGCGAGTCGAGGCGGGCGAAAGTGCAGAATAATAAAATAATTAAATAATAAATCAGAGCTGTATCAAAATATAAATAACATACCAATTCTCCTAATTTAGTTATTGGGATAACCGGCATGATATTTAGTATCTTGATATTGCTCTCAAATAAATGGCAGTAAAAGATACGTTTGAGATAAAAGTAGGAGACAAAAATATTATCGTCAAAACAACAAACTGGACCGAGCAGGCCTCGGGCTCTTGCGTTGTGCAGTGCGGGGACACAGAGGTTTTGGTGACAGCTGTAATTTCTCCAAATTCCAGGCCCGACATAGACTATTTTCCTTTAATGGTTGAATACGAAGAGAGATTCTACGCAGCCGGAAAAATTTACGGCTCGCGCTTTATAAAAAGAGAAAGCAGGCCTTCAGACGAAGCAATTTTAACAGCCAGAATGATTGACAGGGCAATCAGGCCGTTGTTTCCGAAAGACTTTAAAAAAGAAGTGCAGGTTGTGGTAACTTGCTTGTCTTGGGACGGCGAAAATGACCCTGATATTTTGGGAATGATTGGCGCCAGCTTTGCTTTGGCAAGTTCTAATATTCCTTGGAACGGACCTTTGGGAGCAATAAGAGTGGGCAGAATTGCCGGCGAATTTGTTTTTAACCCCACATATGAGCAAAGAAAAGCTGGTGATATGGATTTAACTTTGTCTGCGTTAGAAAGGGACGGCGACATTTTAATCAATATGATTGAAATGGGGGCGAAAGAAGCAATAGAAAAAGATTTTATGTCTGCTTACGAGTCGGCCAAACCCGAGCTAAAAAAACTCATTGATTTTCAGATAAAGGCTGTAAAAAAAATCGGCAAAGAAAAAGATGTTTTTGAGCCGGCTGTTGATTTGGAAATGGCAAAAGAAATTAAAGAATGGCTTGGAGAAAAATTGGCGGACGCAATAAACAACGCGCCAAAAGGAGAAAAAAACTTGGGAGCTACGGAAATTTTAAAGCTGGAATTAATAAAATATTTAGACGAAAAATATCCTAATCAAAACAAGGCAAAGCAAGTTTTGCCGTATTTTGAAAAAGAAATTGAAAGGATAATTATTAAAAATATAATTGAAAAAAACCACAGGCCCGACGGCAGAAAGCCGGAAGAAATAAGGCCGTTGTCTGCTGAAGTCGGGGTTTTTGCCAGAACTCATGGTTCCGGAGTTTTTCATAGAGGACTGACAAAAGTTCTTTCTGTTTTAACTTTGGGCGGACCTGGCGACCAGCAAATAATTGAAGGAATGGAAATTGTAATGAAAAAAAGATTTTTATTGCACTACAATTTTGCCCCGTTTTCTTCGGGAGAAGTTTCGCCAATGAGGGGCCCAAAAAGAAGGGAGATAGGCCACGGACATTTGGCTGAAAAAGCATTGTCTCCCGTAATTCCGGAAGCTAAAGATTTTCCATACACAATAAGAATTGTTTGCGAATCTGTTTCTTCAAATGGCTCAACCTCAATGGCCTCCACCTGCGCCGCTTGTATTGCCCTAATGGACGCGGGCGTGCCAATTAAAGAGCCTGTTGCAGGAATTTCGGTTGGATTGGCAAAAGACGAAGAAACCGGAAAATACAAAGTTTTAACAGATATTCAAGGCCCCGAAGACCATTACGGAGATATGGATTTTAAGGTGGCGGGAACAAAAAACGGAATTACCGCAATTCAGCTTGATGTTAAAATAGATGGGATAAACAAAGACATAATTGAAGAGGCTTTAACAAAAGCAAAAGATGCAAGATTTAAAATACTTGATATAATAAAAGAACAAATACCCGCGCCCAGAAAAGAATTGTCAAAATACGCGCCAAAGATGATTTCTTTTTTAATCAATCCTTCAAAAATTGGAGAGGTTGTTGGTCCAAAAGGTTCTGTTATCAACAAAATTATTGACGAGTGCGGAGGAGTGGAAATTAACATTGAAGATTCTGGGTTGGTTGCCGTTACTGGGCAAAACCAGGAGGATGTGGACAAGGCGGCAAACTGGATTAAGGGGCTTGTGGAAGAAGTTGAAATAGGAAAAATATATCAGGGAACTGTAAGAAAAATTATGGACTTTGGCGCATTTGTTGATATTTTGGGCGGGCAGTCCGGACTGGTGCATATTTCAAAATTTGTTCCGCAAAAAATCGCGAGCGTTCAAGATGTTGTTAAAGAGGGCGAATCAATTCCTGTAAAAGTTACGGGCATTGACGAGCTTGGCAGAATAAATTTGTCTGCCATAGACGCAGGTTTTAAACCAAAAAAATAATGCCAACGCAAACCGAACAAGAACAAGCAAAAGAATTTTTGAAAAGGGCGGAAATCAGGACAATGAAGAAAGACCTCTCAAAATTAAGAGAGGATGATTCGTTAAAAGAAAGGGACAAAATTGCCCATATCAAAACCTTAGAAGAACAGCAACAGGAACACCAAAAACAACTAGAGGCGCAAGAACAAGCCAGGCAGAATGCAGAAAAATTAGGTATGCAGGAAGTTTTGCAAAGAAATAAAAAACAAGAATATAAAGCGGAAAAAGATATAAAAAACTATGCAACAGAGCAGGAGCGCCAGCAAATATTTTTGTTTGAGTCAGAGAGATTCAAGATTGGAAAAGAGGCTGAAAAAATTGACAAAGAGAAGGACCCCGCGCTAAAATTGGAAAAAAATAAATTATTGCTGGAAATACGGGCCATTCAGGCAAAATTAAGTTCGGTTTTAGAGCAAGAAAAAAAACTGGAGGACGAGCAAAAACTCATAATTGAAAAAGAACAAACCAGCGCAATTCCTGTGGAAAAAAGAGGCCTTGAACAAAGAAGGTCGGAACTTGAAAAACAAATTCAGGACATTGAAAAGAAAAGATGGGAACTTGAAAAACAAATTCAAGGCATTGAAACTAAAATAACCACAGCAAACAGGTCTTCAGAACAGCTTGTGGCAGATAAAAACGCTCTGCAAGATAAAATCTTGGGAATTGATAAATCTTTAAGAGAAATTTATTCTGCGGTGCTGGCCAGGGAAGAAGACAAAAAAGGGGGGCTGTTGGAGGAGCAAAAAAGGCAAACCGGTAACTTGGAAAAAGCAAAAACTGCCCAGAACGAAAAAATCCAGCGCCAGCAGTGGTCGCATAACGCGCCGGAGACCTTTAAAGAAAAGCTGGCAAAATCGGCCGAAGCCGAGGAAGAGGCCAGAAAAAAGTTTTTACAAGATGTGGCGCAAGCAACAGAAAAAGAACAAAAACAAAACCAGCAACAAAGCAATATTAAATAAAATTTTTACAATGGACAAGAAGCTAACAGAAGAGTTAAAAACAAAACTGGAAGAGCAAAAAAAATCAATTGAAAAGGAATTGGAAACTTTTGCAAAAAAAGATGACATTCCAAAAGGCGACTGGGAAACAAAATACCCAAATCGGGAAAACGGAAACATGGAAGAGGAGGCCGACGAAGTTCAAGAATACGGCAACATGCTTCCGGTGGAACACAGCCTGGAGTTAAAACTAAAAAATGTTAATTCGGCTTTAGAAAAAATAAAATCAGGAACATACGGAATTTGCGAAAATT
Source organism: Candidatus Staskawiczbacteria bacterium RIFOXYC1_FULL_38_18 (assembly GCA_001822095.1). Lineage (GTDB taxonomy): Bacteria > Patescibacteriota > Minisyncoccia > Minisyncoccales > Staskawiczbacteraceae > XYD1-FULL-39-28. Next base: position 2,693 of record MHPP01000011.1, on the reverse strand, counting down.
GCGGAAAAAAAATCAGCGAAGAAAGATTGCAGGCAATTCCCGAAGCCAAAACCTGCCTAAAATGCGGACAAAAATAGTTTGAGGCAATAAAAAACAGCCCTAGGCAAAGTCGAAGAGCTGTTTTTTATTTATAGCTTATGTTTGTTCCAATCGGATATTTTGCCAACGGATTTTTTGCTCCCGTAACCTGAAAGTGCACATGGCATCCTGTTGAAAGGCCGTCTCCAATTGCTCCTGTGCCCCCGCCAACCAAAGCGATGTTTTGACCAACATCAACTCTATCGCCCGGTTTTACAAATATTGTCGATAAGTGGCCATAATATGTAACTGTTCCATTGCTGTGTAGAATTGTTAAAAGATTCCCTCCGCCAAAATTATATCCATACTTTACTCTCTGCACCGTGCCTGCTGCTGCGGCGTAAATTGGGGTTCCGCATTTGTTTGCGACATCAACGGCATTATAAAAATGAAGCCCCTGCGTGATCTTTCCCTGAACCGGGAAAATAAAATAATTATCGGCCAGCGGAACATGGATATCAAGCGGCACAGCTGATTTCTTTGGCATCACGCCCCCAGGCACAATCACAATATCTCCAATATAAATATCGTCCTGGCTTGCCAGGCTGTTAAAGGCAATCACATCATCTAAACCCGCTTTATATTTTAAGGCTATTGCCCCAACCGTGTCCCCCAATTTAACAACGTGCAAAATTCCGTCTGCGGGCAAAATTGTTAGGGTTTGCCCTGTTTTAATTACAGAAGACAAGGACAATTCATTTGCCCAAAGCAAAGTGTTAACCGATATTCCGTTGGATTCCGCAATGGACTGGAATGTGTCTCCAGGCTGGACAATGTAGTCTATAATATCTTTTTTAGTGCCTTGGCCTCCGCCAAAAACATCGCCCAAAACCTTTGCAGAAACAACGCTTGGCGCGGATATCCCGGAAATTGTGTTTCCTTGGACTATTTTTAAATCCGGGGTTTCCAAAGATGTTTTCCCGTTCTGGGAGAAAAACAAACTGTCTGTATTTTTATTTCCTAGGCTGTTTGAAAAAGCATCTGAAAAAATAATTCGGCCTGCCCCATAATTTGCAGAAGAAGCAAAACTGCCACACGCAGAATATATGCCTCCCAACAAAATAAAAGCCAAAACGCCAAACAAAAACAGGGGATTTTTATTTAATCCCTTTAAATTTTTGAAACCCTTTATCTTGTTAAAAATTTTATAGATAAGCTTTAAACTTAAATATTAAAACTATATTAAAATTACCATTTTCAAAGACCCAGGTCAAGTATTTTATCCCCAGTTTATCAAGTGTGCTATAATACACAAATGAACTTAACCTCGCCTAAAACTATAAAAGAATTATTAACAAAACATGAAACCAAGGCTTCAAAAGGGCTTGGACAGAATTTTTTAATAGACAAAAATGTTTTAGAAAAAATAGTCCGGTCGGCCGATATAAAACCCAATGATATTATTTTGGAAGTGGGGCCAGGCATTGGGACTTTAACGCAAGAACTGGCAAAAAAAGCGAAACAGGTTATTGCTGTTGAAAAAAGCGAAACAATGGTAAAAATACTGGCCGAAACTCTTAAAGATTATAAAAACATTAAAATTGAGAATTGTGATATTTTAGAATTTATTGAAAATTGTAAATTGAAAATTGTAAATTATAAGGTCGTTGCAAATATACCATATTATTTGACCTCTCCATTGATAAGGTTTTTGCTGGAAAATGAAAATCCGCCAAGCGAAATAATTTTAATGGTCCAAAAAGAAGTTGCGCAAAGAATTTGCTCAAAACCTCCCAAAATGAGTCTTTTGGCGGTTTCTGTGCAATTTTACGCTGAGCCAAAAATTATTTCTTATGTTTCAAAATCATGTTTTTTGCCTGCGCCAAAAATTGACTCTGCCATAATAAAAATCACCCCGCACACCCCCGTCATTGCGAGCCTGCCTGCCGGCAGGCAGGGAGCCATGGCGACGAAGCAATCCAGAACCCGCGAACAAGAGCTTTTCTTTAAAATTGTAAAAGCCGGCTTTTCCCATCCCAGAAAACAGCTGGCAAATAATTTTATAACAACGCTAAAATTAGATAGAAAAAGCGTTGAGGAATGGCTTAAAAAGAACAACATTAAGTCCACCCAACGCGCCGAAACCCTGCGTATTGAAGACTGGAAAAACCTTGCAGATAGTTTGTAGTTAGTAGTGAGTAATTTGTAGAAATTAAAAATGTAAAATAATTCGCGAATGCCGGGCTTTCGCGAAGGTGTTATAAACTACAAACTACAAACTAACGTTGTGGATAAGTGGTGAATTGTTTTTTCACAATTGTGATATAATAAAAGAATTTATATGCAGTCAGGGTTTGATAATCTATAAATGATTCAAAAAGAAAATAATTTTGCATACATAGACGGGCAGAATTTAAACCTTGGCGTAAAGAGTATGGGATGGGTTTTGGATATGAAAAGATTTAAAATATACCTGAAAGATAAGTATAACGTTTCAAAGACATACATTTTTCTTGGTTTTGTTGCTGAATATCAAAGAATGTATAATGCGTTTCAGGAATATGGCTACACCTTAATTTTTAAGCCGGTTGTCGACGATAAAAAACCCAAGGGTAATATCGATGCCGACTTGATTTTACGGGCAATGATTGATTTTCACGAAAATAAATTTGATA
>MHPP01000010.1 GCA_001822095.1 Candidatus Staskawiczbacteria bacterium RIFOXYC1_FULL_38_18 | reverse complement strand
TAATATTATTATAAAAAATAATATAAAATAATATAAATTAACCTAATTCTTCATCGCCTGGTTCTGGCGTGGAGAGAAAACAGCAAAATGGCAACAGAGAAATTTGAGAGGACAAAGCCTCACGTAAACGTTGGTACCATTGGTCACGTTGACCACGGAAAAACAACATTGTCCGCCGCAATAATGAAAGTTTCAGGATTGCGCGGATTTAAGCATTCAGAAAAAGACGTTGACCAAATTGACGCTTCTCCTGAAGAAAAGGCCAGAGGAGTGACAATCTCAATTACACACTTGGAATACGAGACAGCAAAAAGGCACTATGCTTTAATTGATTGCCCGGGCCACGCTGATTATATTAAGAATATGATTACGGGAGCTGCCCAAATGGACGGCGGAATTTTGCTTGTTTCAGCGCCAGACGGAGCAATGCCTCAAACAAAAGAACACATTTTGCTTGCCAGACAAGTTGGTTTGCCAACTTTGGTTGTGTTTATGAACAAATGTGATATGGTTGATGACCCTGAAATTTTAGACCTGGTTGAATCGGAAATTCGCGAATTGTTAAAGAAAAACGGATACCCCGGAGACGAAATTCCGGTTATTAGGGGATCGGCCACAGAAGCCTTAAAAGCAACTTCAGTTGACGATGCTTCTGCAAAGCCAATTGTTGAATTATTGGACGCCGTTGATAATTATGTTCCAGAGCCAACAAGAGAACTGGACAAACCGTTTTCTATGGCAATCGAGGATGTTTTCTCCATTGAAGGAAGGGGGACGGTTGCTACAGGAAGAATTTCAAGAGGAGTTGTAAAACCAAACGACGAGGTTGAAATAATTGGAATAAGGCCAACGCAGAAAACAGTTGTTGTGTCCGTTGAGATGTTCCAAAAATCTCTTGACCAGGGAAATGCCGGGGATAATGTTGGAATTTTGTTAAGAGGTCTGAAAAAGGAAGACATTGAAAGGGGGCAGGTTATCTGCAAGCCCGGCTCAATAAATCCTCACACAGAATTTGAAGGAGAAGTTTATGTTTTGTCCAAAGACGAAGGCGGAAGGCATACCCCATTCTTTTCGGGATACAAACCCCAGCTTTATATTGGAACATCTGATATTACAGGCGACGTAACTTTGCCAACTGGAACAGAAATGGTAATGCCGGGCGACACAGCCAGTTTAACAATTAAGCTTATTGTGCCGGTTGCCTTGGAAGAAAAAGGAAAATTTGCTATCAGGGAAGGGGGCAAAACAGTGGGTTCGGGAGTTGTAACAAAAATTATAAAATAGAACCTGATCAATGCCTGTTGCTAAAAAAACTATAACCGCAAAAAAGCCTGCAGTAAAAAAGAAATCTGCAAAACCGGAAGAAACCAAAGCGCCAGAATTGGGGTTGAAGCTTAGGATAAAATTAAAAGCTTACGACCACAAAATTATAGATAATTCTTCGCGCCAGATAATCGACATTGCCAACAGGTATGGAGCCGAAGTTTTAGGGCCTATTCCGTTGCCCACAGAAATTCTTAAATACACAGTAAACAGGTCCAGCTTTGTGCATAAAAACGCAAGGGAGCAGTTTGAGATGAGAGTTCATAAAAGAATCATTGATATTTTAAACCCCAATGCGGATATTATTGAGGCGTTGAGAGATTTGAATTTGCCTTCAGGAGTTGACATTACGATCAAAATATAATAAGATGATTAATTATAGACAATAGTTAACTTTCCCTCGATTCGTCGCAAGGCGACTCGCTCGGGATAACAACATTGCCACAAAAATGGGCAAGTACGCCCATTTTTAGTTAATAATAAAAGAATGAATTTTATACTTGGAAAAAAAATTGGAATGTCCCAAATGTACGACAAAGACGGCAAATTGACGCCGGTTACTTTAATTGTTGCGGGACCCTGCAACATTTTACAGAAAAAAACAAAGGAAACCGACGGGTACGAGGCTCTGCAAATCGGCTACGAAAAAATAGAAAAGAAAGACAAAATTGGAAAGTCTATGAAGGGCAAAGAGTATAAATATATAAAGGAAGAAAATATTGCCGGAGCTGTCGGAGATGAAATTAGTGTTGCAAGCTTTAAAGAAGGGGATAAAATAAAAGTTTCCGGAATGTCCAAAGGAAAGGGATTCCAGGGAGGGGTTAAAAAGCATGGATTTCACGGCAGAAGAGCCACCCACGGAGTTAAGCACGAGCACAGAACAATTGGATCTGTTGGAACAAGGTTTCCCCAACACGTTATGAAAGGAAGAAAAATGCCGGGCAGAATGGGATATGACAGAATTTCGGTGAAGGGTTTGAAAATAATGAAAATTGAACCGGAAAATAATTTAATGGTAATTAAAGGAGCAGTTCCCGGAGTAAAAGGAGCTTTGCTTGAGATTAGGGGATAAAATGAAATACGCTGTTTACAATCAAGAAGGAAAAGAATCGGGAGAAATGACTCTGCCAAAGGAGATTTTTGAAGTAAAATTCAACGCTGATTTGGTTCACCAGGTTTCGGTTTCTTTGATGGCAAACAAAAGACAGATTTCCGCGCACACAAAAAACAGAGGAGAGGTAAGGGGCGGAGGGAAAAAGCCGTGGCGTCAAAAAGGAACAGGAAGGGCAAGAGTTGGATCAAACAGGTCTCCAATTTGGAAAGGCGGAGGAATTACCCACGGCCCGAGAAATGACAGAATTTTTGCAGTGGAAATACCTAAAAAAATGAGAAGAAAGGCTTTGCTTATGGTCCTGAGCCAGAAGGCGAAGGAAAGCAAATTAATAGTTTTAGACAAAATGGAATTTGCATCGCCCCAGACAAAAATAATGGCAAAAACAATGTCAAAACTGGCTTGTGCAAAGCAAACAACGTTGGTTTTGATGCCAAACTACGACAAAAACATATTTTTATCAACAAGAAATATTGATAAAACAGACGTGGATGATGCAAGGAATTTAAACGTGTTTGACTTGTTGAATCATAAATATTTATTACTGACAAAAGAAGGAATAAAAACAATAGAGAAGACTTTCATTAAATAATATGGCACTGCTAGATTTTTTAAAAAAGAAGAAAGAGGCTGAAAAAGCTAAGGAAAAAAAGCCCGCGAAGGCTTCGGATGCGAAGAAAGAAACAGTTGAGACGGCACCCGCTGCCGCTAAAGCTAAAGCGGGCAAAGAAGGTTTTTCGTATGACGCGATAAAACAACCGCATATTTCTGAAAAAGGAAGCTACTTAGCTGAAGCAAGCCAATATATTTTTGAGGTTGCGGAAAGGTCAAATAAACAAGAAATAAAAAAATCAGTTGAGGGAATTTACGGAGTGGATGTTTTGTCGGTAAATATTATAAAAATTCCTGCAAAAAAGAGGAGATTGGGAAAAACCGAAGGATTTAGAAAGGCCTACACAAAAGCCATTGTAAAAATTAAAGACGGGCAAAAAATAGAGATTTTATAACATGAAGATTTACAAACCAACATCGCCAGCAAGAAGGGGAATGACCGGAATTGATTTTTCTAAGCTCTCAAAAAAGAGGCCCGAGAAAAGACTTTTAAAATACATAAAAAGGCATCATGGAAGATCTGCTTCGTCCGGAGAAATTACTGTGAGACATAAAGGGGGAGGAGTGAAGCAAATGTACAGAATGATTGAATTTTCACAAACAAGAATGGATGCTCCTGCAAAAGTTACTGCTTTAGAGTATGATCCAAACAGAACAGCTTTTATTGCTTTGATTGAATATTTGGACAAACAAATACAATATATTATTGCTCCGCAGGATTTAAAAATTGGAGACGAAGTTGTTTTTTCAGAATTAGCCCCGTTAAGGGCCGGCAACAGAATGAAGCTTAAAAACGTGCCGGTTGGGACAGCAGTTTATAATATTGAATTTTTGCCAGGAAAAGGCGGAAAGATTGTAAGGTCGGCTGGAAGCTCTGCTCAGGTTCTAGCCCACGACGGCGAATATGCAAATTTAAAAATGCCATCAACCGAAGTAAGAAAATTTTTGGGGGAATGTTTTGCAACAATTGGAATGGTTTCAAATCCGGAGAACAGGTTTTACAGAGTGGGAAAAGCCGGAAAAAACAGGCACAAAGGAATACGGCCTGCAGTTAGAGGTTCGGCAATGAATCCGGTAGACCATCCGCATGGAGGAGGAGAAGGAAGGCAGCCAATTGGATTAAGGCATCCTAAAACTCCCTGGGGATTGCCCGCGTTAGGAGTGAAAACAAGAAATAGGAAAAAGTGGTCAAATAAATTAATCATCAGCAGAAGAAAGAAAAAATAAAATCATATGGCAAGAAGTTTAAAAAAAGGACCATATATTGATGAGAAGTTATTGCAAAAGGTTTTGAATCTTAGAAAAGACGGAAAAAAGATTATTAAAACCTGGGCAAGGCATTCAACAATTTCCCCGGAGATGCTTGGGCACACTTTTGGAGTCCATAACGGAAAAGATTTTGTTCCGGTTTTTGTTTCAGAAGATATGGTAGGCCACAAATTGGGAGAGTTTGCAGCTACAACAAAATTTGTAAGGCATGGAGGAAGAATGCAAAGAGACATTGAGGCCGGAGCGGAGCAGAAAGAGGCAGCAAAGACGGCAGATGCAACAAAAGTTCCGCCAACGGCTCCAAAGAAGTAGAAAATAACATATTATTATGGATATTAAAGTAAAATTATCAAATTTAAGAACAGCACCAAGAAAAGTAAGACAGGTAATTGATTTGGTGAGGGGTAAAAAGGCTTTGGATGCAAAAGCAATGCTTTCTTTTACAGTAAACAAATCTGCCAGAAATGTTGAAAAGCTTTTAGATTCAGCAATTGCATCGGCAAAACATGATTTCCAATTAAACGAAGCAAATTTATTTATTTCAAAAATTACAGTTGACGAGGGTCCAAAATTGAAAAGGTGGCATCCAATGTCTCGCGGGAGAGCTTACCCGATAATTAAACGAACTTCCCATATTGCTTTAACATTGTCTGGAGAAAAGGCAGAAATTAAGAAAGAAGCTATAAAACAAGAGAAGCCAAAAATAAAAAAGACAGTTAGAAGAAGAACAGCTAAAAAATAACATGGCACATAAAGTTCACCCAAAATCATTTAGAATAAAGGGAACAGGGGATTGGAATATCCGCGGGTTTTACGGTAAAAAAATGCCCCAATATTTAGAGGAGGATTTTTGCATCAAAGATTATTTAAGAAAAAAATTGTCTGAAGCTTCGGTTGCCAACATTGAAATTGAACATTCGGCCAATAAGCTGAACATTATTGTTGAAACAGCAAGGCCTGGCCTGATAATAGGCAGAGGAGGGGAGGGCGTGGAGGTTTTGAAGGCCGATGTTGAAAAACAAATAAAAAGAAAGATAAAGAATAACACAAAAAGAGAAATTAAGCTAGAAATTAAGGAAGTAAGAAATCCCTGGATTTCTTCCGCCCTAGTGGCTCAAATGGCCGCTCAGCAGATTGAAAAAAGAATTCCATTCAGGCAAGTTATAAAAAAATCGCTTGAAAGAGTTATGACAAACAGGGAAGTTAAGGGGGTAAGAATGGAAATGTCGGGAAGATTAAATGGAATTGAAATTGCCAGACGCGAATGGCTCGGTCAAGGTAGATTGCCAAGAAATACTATCAGGGCAGATATTGATTACGCGCAGGACGAGGCACAATGTACTTATGGAAAAATTGGAATAAAGGTTTGGATATATAAAGGAGATAAATTCGAATAATTTTACAAAAATATGGGAATTTTAATGCCAAAAAAAGTTAAACACAGAAAGTGGCACAAGGGTAGGTCTAATGGCGTAGAATCAAGGGCGACTGAAATAAATTTCGGCAGTTTTGGATTAAAGTCATTAGGAACAAAATGGCTTACAGCGCGCCAGCTTGAAGCTTCAAGAAGATATATTATAAGATATTTAAAGAAGGGGGGGAAGCTTTGGATGAGAGTTTTTCCGGACAAACCTGTAACCGCAAAAGGGGCAGAAGTTGGAATGGGAAGCGGAAAAGGGAATGTCGATCATTATGTTTATCCTATAAAGCCGGGCAGAATGATTTTTGAATTGGACGGATTAAAAGAGGAAATAGCCAAAGAGGCATTGGAGGGAGCCGCCAGAAAATTGCCGATTAAAACAAAATTTGTTAAGAAAGACAATATTTAATATGAAGACAACAGAATTAAGAAAAAAAGGCAAGAAAGAGCTAGAAAAAGCAGTTTACGACCTGAGAAAAAAGTTGAGTGATTTAAGGTTTAAATTTTCTTCTAATAAATTGAAAAACGTGAAGGAAATTGCCAATTCAAAAAAAGAAATAGCCAGAATTTTAACTATTTTAAAAGAGACAAAATAACATGGCTAAAAAAACATTACAAGGAATTGTGGTATCCGATAAAATGCAAAAAACAGTTGTTGTTGAGGTGGAAAGGATAAAAGAACACCCAAAATATAAGAGAAGATTTAAGGTCCACAAAAAATTTAAAGCCCACGACGAAAATAAAGAATACCACGTGGGAGATAAAGTTATGATAGAAGAAACTGCGCCCAGGTCAAAAGATAAAAATTGGAGGGTAATAAAGAAAATATAATACCATGATACAGCCAAGATCAATGTTAAAAGTTGCAGACAATTCCGGAGCTAAAATTATCCAGGTTATTAATGTGCCCGGAGGAACAAGAAAAAGATATGCTCAATTGGGAGACATTGTTGTGGCTGCGGTAAAAAAAGCTGAACCGAGAAAATTGGTAAAAAAACACGACAAAGTAAAAGCCGTCATTATAAGACAGCACAAAGAATTTAAAAGGGCAGATGGTTCATATATAAGATTTGACGACAACGCGGCTGTTATTTTGGGCGAGGGAAAAGAACCAAAAGGAACAAGAGTTTTGGGGCCTACAGCAAAAGAATTAAAAGAAAAAGGTTACAGCACAATTGCCATGATGGCCAGTGAGTTGCTTTAGACGCTCGCTTAACTATACAAAAACATGAAAGTAAAAAAAGGCGACAATATATTAGTAATTTCTGGAAAAGACAAGGGCAGAACAGGAAAGATAACAAGGGCTCTTCCAAAAGAGATGAAAATTTTAGTTGAAGGGGTTAATCTAAAGAAAAAACACGTAAGACCCAAGAGGCAAGGAGAAAAAGGACAAGTAGTTGATGTGCCGGCGGCATTGGACGTTTCAAATGTGAAAATAATCTGCCCCAAATGCGGAAAAGCCGGAAGAATTGGGTATTTGCTGGAAAATAAAGAAAAGTATAGAATCTGCAAGAAGTGCAAACAAAAAATCTAACATGCAAAGCTTAAAAGAAAAATATAAAAAAGAGGTTGTCCCCGCAATGATGAAGCGCTTTGGGTACAAAAACCCAATGGCGGTTCCGTCTATAAAAAAAGTTGTTTTAAACAGCTCTTTTGGAAAAGCAGTTGTTGGAAAGGCTGCGGGAGAAAGGGAAAAGATTTTTAACTTAATTTCACAGGATTTATCTTTAATTGCCGGACAGGCAACAACAATTGTCAAGTCAAAAAAATCAATTGCCGGATTTAAATTAAGGGAAGGGCTGGAAATTGCGGCTGTTGTAACTTTGAGAAAGCAAAGAATGTGGGATTTTTTGGAAAGATTAATTTATTTGTCTTTGCCAAGGTCTCGTGATTTTAAGGGGCTAAACCCAAAATCGGTTGATAAAAACGGAAATTTTTCAATGGGATTTAAGGAGCACATTTCATTCCCTGAAATTTTTACAGAAAAAGAAAAGACAATTTTTGGATTGGAAATAACAGTTGTTATAAACGCAAAGACAAAAGAAGAAGGTTTGGAATTATACAAATTAATGGGTTTCCCAATGGTGGAAACAAAATAATGGCAAAAACATCGCAAGAAGCAAAAGCAAAAATGAAGCCAAAGTATCCTTCAAGAAAAATTAGAAGGTGCTTTAAATGCGGAAGAAGGCACGGATTTATGAGGGCCTTCGGACTTTGCAGAATTTGCTTTAGGGAGTTGGCAAATAAAGGAGAAATCCCAGGAGTAAAAAAATCATCCTGGTAATTAAAAATTATGACAGACCCAATTACAGACATGTTAAATCAAATAAGAAATGCAGAAGCTGTTGCAAAAACAGAGGTTTTGCTTCCTTATTCAAAAATAAAAAACGAAATTGCAAGTCTTTTATTAAGGGAAGGATTTATTAGCGATGTTAAAAAGGCGACAAAGGGGAGGATAAAAGCTTTGAAAATTACATTAAAATATAATAATGAAGTGCCCGCAATTGCAGGGATGAAAAGAGTTTCAAAGCCAGGGCAAAGAATTTATGAAAGTGTTCATGAAATCAGGAGAGTACATGGAGGGTTCGGCATGTCCATAGTTTCAACATCAAAAGGTTTGATGACAAATAAAGAAGCAAGAAAACAAAAACTGGGCGGAGAAATAATCTGCCAAGTTTGGTAAAACTATAAAATTATGTCAAGAATTGGAAAAAAATTAATAGAAATTCCAGCGGGCGTAACCGTAACAATTTCTGAAAAAGAAATCACGGTTAAGGGTCCAAAGGGAGAGTTAAAGCAGGCAATTCACCCCGAGATAAAAATAGAATCTAAAGACGGGAAGATTTTTGTTTCTCCGAAGTCTGAATTATCTAAAAAAGGGAGAGGATTATGGGGTTTATATAGGGCCTTGGTTGCAAATATGGTTGAGGGCACAAGCAAGGGTTTTGAGAAAAAGCTTGAAATAGAAGGAGTTGGATTTAAAGCCTCAGTTGACGCAGAGGGCATAACTTTAAATGTTGGATTTACAAATCCCATAAAGATTAAAAAGATAGACGGAGTTGATTTTAAAGTTGAAAAAAACATAATTACGGTTTCGGGCGTTGATAAAGAAAGGGTTGGGCATATGGCAGCAGAAATAAGAAAACAAAAGAAGGTGGAGCCCTATAAAGGAAAGGGAATTAAATATCAAGGCGAAAGGGTTAGAAGAAAAGAAGGTAAAAAAGTTGTAGCAAGTAAATAATACCCCTCGGGGCACAAGAAAAACATGTCAGTAAAACAAGAAAAAAGAATCAGAAGGCATAAAAAAATAAGAAAAAGCATATTTGGGACAAAAGACAGGCCAAGGCTTTGTGTTTTTAGGTCAAACCAGCACATTTATGCCCAACTAATTGTTGATTCGGAAAAACCAAAAGTTTTGATGTCTGTTTCCGATGTAAATATAAAACCTAAAAAAGGAGAAAAGAAAAGCGATGTTGCAAAAGAAATAGGAAAATTAATTGCGAAAAAAGCAATTGAAGCAAAAATTGAAAGCGTTGTTTTTGATAGAGCTGGAATTATTTTTCATGGCCGGATTAAGGCGTTGGCCGAAGGGGCGCGTGAAGGCGGACTTAAATTTTAAATAATATAATTATGACAGAAGAAATTAAAAAAACTAACGACGGTTTTGTGCCAATTCCCACCGGAGAAACACCGGCTCAGCCTGCTACTCAAAGAGCAGGACAGCGTGGCGGATTTGGGCAAGGACAGAGAGTCGGAGGCGGATTTGGAGGGCAAAGAAAGCCTGGTTTTGGCCGGGGAGGAGGGTTTAGTAAAGACAGGCCAAATGACGGATTTGAATCTAAACTTTTAGATTTGGCCCGCGTTACCAGGGTTACAGGAGGAGGAAAAAGAATGAGCTTTAGGGCTACTGTTATTGCCGGAGATAAAAAAGGTAAAGTGGGAATTGGGGTTGATAAGGGGCGAGACGTTTCACAGGCAATTGAAAAGGCAACAAGAAGAGCCAAAAAAAATTTGATCAACGTTGTCATTATTGACGGAACTATTCCGCATGAAGTGCAGGCAAAGTCTGGGCCGGCGGTAATTTTATTAAGGCCCCAAAAAAAGGGAAGAGGTTTGGTTGCCGGTGGAGCCGTAAGAGCTATTTGCGAATTGGCCGGAATTAAAAACGTTTCTTCAAAAATTCTTTCGGGCTCAAAAAATAAATTAAACAATGCCCGAGCTACAATGGAAGCGCTAAAAATGTTAAAAGTTAAGAGCTAAAAAAATGCAGATACACGAATTACAAAGAAAACATAAAAATAAGGGCAAAAAAAGGGTTGGCAGGGGAGGAAAAAAAGGAACTTATTCGGGAAAGGGAAATAAGGGTCAAAAATCCAGGGCAGGAAGAAAAATGGTGCCAATTATAAGGGAATTGATTAAAAGGTATCCAAAACTTAAAGGATACAGAGCTTTTGTTTTGCCAAAAAACATTGTTGTGGTAAATTTGGAAGTTTTGGAAAAAAATACAAAAGATGGAGAAACAATAAATCCGGAAAATTTGATTAAAAAAGGGATTATTAGTAATATAAAAGGAAAGACACCAAAGGTTAAAATTTTGGGAACCGGTAAAATCACAAAAAAACTTGTGTTTGAAAATTGTAAATTTTCAAAATCTGCAAAAGAAGCAGTGGAAAAATCCGGCGGAAGCATAAAATAATTTTCAATTTTTAAGTAAAAAACAAAAATGGAAATTACTGATAAAATTAAAAATATCTCTGATAAAATTGTCGCAGAATATAAACCAGAAAAAATTATACTTTTTGGTTCTTTTGCGTGGGGAAATCCAACTAAGGATAGTGATATTGATTTGCTTGTGGTAAAAAAAAGCGATAAATCTCCCTTTGATAGAGTAAGGGATGTTTATAGAATTATTTTTAGCATGGGCGGAGCTATTGATATTTTAGTTTATACACCAGAGCAGATAGAGAGAAGAAAAAAAATAAATGATCCATTTATTTTAAAAATAATTAATGAAGGTAAACTTTTATATGCAAGGTAATAAAATAATAATTTTAGAATGGATTAAAAAAGCAGAAGATGATGAGTTGAATATTAAATCGATTTTAAAACATAGAGATGGGACGCCATCTTTAGTTTGTTTTGTTTCTCAGCAGATGTCAGAAAAATATTTAAAATCGCTTTTGATTTTTTATGCGAATGATTGTCCAAAAATCCACAGTTTGAAAGAACTTTCAGAGCGTATTGCAAAATACTCTCCGGATATTTTTAGTAAAACAGGAGAGCATGTTATCCTTTTAGATCCTTATTATATAGAAACCCGATATCCGTCTGATGTTTCCTCAGAATTATTTACTTGGGAAATGGCAGAAGATGCTTACAAATCGGCAATGAAAATAAAAGAGTTTGTTTTAGAAAAAATAAATAGCGAAGAATAAAAATATGCAAAAAC
>MHPP01000009.1 GCA_001822095.1 Candidatus Staskawiczbacteria bacterium RIFOXYC1_FULL_38_18 | reverse complement strand
TGCCCGAGGAGGCGCCAATGGCTTTGCAGGGATGGGATATCATGGACGTGATACCCGTAAGTGAACTCGCGTTGACACCGGTTAACTCAAGCATAAGTTTTTTTGCTAATAGAATTACGCAATTTAGAGATGCTTTAACCGCTTTTGAAATTGACGTTGAAAGTTTGTCGGATATCCAAAAAGTTGTAGGAACCGAATTGTACTTGCCCGGATTAACGCGAGTTGCTTTAACAGAAGCAGAAATTCTGACAGCCAACAAATTTGCCGCTGTGCAGGGGATGCCAATTGCAAATATGAGCTATGAAGCAAAACAAAAAATTCCAAGCGACATTGTGTTTGTAAGATTCGGTGGAGAATTGATTGATTACAACGTGGCAATTTCTGTTGATACGCACGGACAGGTTTTACAGAAAATAAACACGCTGGCAGGAAAACCAATGGAGCTGGTTATTAAACCCGACGCGCCTGCAAGAAGCGTGACAGGATTTATGACTTTAAATAAAGTTGCTGTGGGCCAAGAGCAAACCAATATTTTAGGATATATGACAAAACTTTTGACCGCTTCGCTTGTTGATTCAATCAGCCCCCGCACGCTGGAAATTTCCGGAGAAAATATTTTGTTTGTAAACAAATTTGCTTATGTAGAGGTTTCTCCCGGAATTTATAGGGCAAGCGTATCGGCCCCTCAAGCCGAAGGCGAATACGATATTTCAACTGTTATTGCATATCAAGACATAAACATTGCGCCAAAAGAAACAAAAATGACCGCCATTGTAAACCCCGAAGGTTATGTTTTTAGTCAGTTATCAGACGGCAAGTTGAGAATTAAGGGAGCAAGTGTTTCGTTGCTGTGGTTAAACCCTTCGACGGGCTCAGGGCAAGTCCCAGAATGGGAGCTTTGGCCGGCCGATAGGTTTTTGCAAAAAAACCCTGTTTTAACAGACGACACAGGAAAATATTCCTTCTTGGTTCCCGAGGGCACATACAAGGTTAAAGCAACGGCGTTTAATTACACGATTTTTGAATCAGAGCCTTTTTCAATGAAGCAAGACATTGTTGTAAATACAAACATTGAGCTTTTCAAAAAAGCAGGATGGTTTAGCTGGATAAATTGGCAGAGCATAATAACAATTTTATTGGTAATTTTAATAGGGTACAATATTTGGCAAAAGGTCGAATCAAATAAATTAAAAATTAAATAAAAAATGATAGACACTAAGCTTAAAAAAATATTACTGGCAACTTTTATCTCCCTTTTCTGCGTGTCTTTGGCTGTAAACGCCTGGATGGGTTATCAGCTTTCCACGGCTCTGCGCGCATATAATGCCCAGCAAAATGACGCAAAGGTTTTGGCTTTTACCGGCATGTTTGTGGAAGATGTTTTGATGGCAAACAAAGAAATTGATTTTGACACAAGGCTGGCCTTGGAAACTGCGGTGAGGGGACTGAACGATGAGGATATTTTTAACCAGTGGCAGAGATTCACAAAAAGCAGTGAAAAAGAGGGGGTTTCAAACGAGGCAAAACTTTTGTTGGACTTGTTGATTAAAAAAATTAAGCCTTAATCCTGCGATTTTTGTTTTTGTTGCAAAAACAAAGCCAAAAATAGCGGGATTGAGCAAAATGTTATCAACAGGGCAAAGGATTGACTTGGGGGCTTGCTGATGCTAAAATAGACGTAAGTTATTTAGAGTAAAATTAAGTCGATTTTTAGTTAAATAGGCCTATTTTATATGGAAAATAACGATCAAATAAGCGATAAGTTGATAGATTTAGAATTAGCAAAAAGCGACAACAGTAGCACAAAAGTCAAAAAGTACCTGCCAGCCATAGTATTAATGGCATCTTTGTATTATTATTCTTTGGCGCTTTCGCTGGGACTGGTTCTGGGGTATGTGGGGTCTAAACTTTTTTCTAAATATTTTTTGGAAAAAGGTAAGGTTGATCCGGTTTTTATAGATTGCGGAAAGTGGAAAATCCATATGCATCATTGGATTATGGGAGCGATATTTTTGCTTTTAGTTTGGTTTGTTGACAGATTTTATTTGCCAACTTTCTTTGTGGGAGCTGTTATGGGAATTATAGCCCATGACATTTATGATTATAACGATTGGCATAAAGTTTTGGTAAAAAACGAAGAAATTAAATAAGGAAACTAAAAAAATCTAAACTGCGGCAAAGGCCGTTTTTTAGTGGAGTTTTTCAAAAAATATAGTAATATGAGTTTATTGGAGGGTTAGTCTAATGGTAAGGCACTGGTTTCGAAAACCAGCGGGAGAAATCCCCTTACAGGTTCGAGTCCTGTACCCTCCGCCAATTTATGAAACAAGATTTTCGGGGGAAAATTAAATAAAAAATATGGCAAAAAAGAATCAATCTAAAAGATTAACAAATCAGCACAAAAAATCGCAAGGTGTAGTTGGTATATTTGGAGACGAAGCAAAGTTGCATGATATAACAGTTGGTAAAATTTCACATCTTGTAATTGAACAGCTTGAGAAGGAATTTCCTCAATTATCTTTTAGATATAGAACAAGTATAAAAAAGGAAGAAATAAACGAAGCGTTAAAGAAAGTTGATCCAGAATTAGGGCAAACCCTTTTTGTGTCAAATTCAAGTATTATCCCAGATGGTGGAATAATTGAAGTAAAAGATGATAACGGTAATTGGAGAATATTACTTGTAACAGAAGCCAAACATCAAGGAAAAGACATTGAAAATATCCAAACAGGAAACCTCGTTGGTAAAAATAACAATCAAGACTTGATGGCTGCTGGTAACGCAATAGAAAGGTCACATAAAAACATATCAGAAATCGCCAATTTTATGTTATCCGAATCCCATTTCCCTTATATCTTATTTTTGGAAGGTTCAAATTTTCTTACTGGAACTATTTCAATTATAAGACCTGACGGGAGAGTAGTCACTCTTAATTATAATTCAGGGATGCTAAATAGATTGGATAGATTGACCTCTGCAAATTATGGAATGCCAATTAACACTAATTTATGTAAAAATAAATTTGTTAAACATAAAGATAAAACAATTATGCTTCAAGCAACTTCAATATATACACAAGGTAATGGAGAGAAATGGGATGTAAAAGAAATGTTTGACATTATGATTGAAATTTCAAAAACCTCTCTTCAAGTACTAGGAAGTGAAATATTTAAGCAAATAACTAAAAGGAAATAACCAAAACCAAGATATTTATTCATTTAACATAATTTGATAATGGCAAGGAAAGCAACAAACAAATTACTGCAAAAAGCTAAAGAATCAAAGAGTGATGAGTTTTATACTCAACTTTCAGATATAGAAAGTGAATTGCAACATTATAAAGGTCATTTTAAAGACAAAGTGGTTTTTTGTAATTGCGATGACCCTAGAATTAGTAACTTTTTTAATTACTTTGCTTCAAACTTTAAAGAATTGGGATTGAAAAAATTAATAGCTTCTTGCTATAGAAAACAAGAAAGAAATTTATTTAATACTGAAAAATTTGAAAATGGTTTTTTTTATGAATATTCAGGTGCTAAAGATGAAAAAATCAAACCAAATTCAAATGGCATTATTCATTTTAAAGGAGATGGGGATTTTCGTAGTGCCGAAAGCATTAATCTATTAAAACAATCCGATATTGTCGTCACCAATCCACCATTTTCATTATTCAGGGAGTATGTAGATCAATTAGTTAAATACGATAAGAAATTTTTGATTATTGGTAACATTAACGCTATTACGTATAAAGAAATTTTTAAGATAATTAAGGGGAATAAAGCGTGGTTAGGAATAAATCTAGGCAGAGGAATTTCAGGTTTTATTGTGCCAGAACATTATGAGCTTTACGGAACAGAAGCTCGCATTGATAATCTTGGGAATAGAATAGTTTCCCCAAATAATTGTTTATGGCTAACAAATTTAGACACCTCTAAAAGACATGAGGACATTACTCTTACAAAGAGATATTTTGGAAATGAAATTGAGTATTTTCATTATGATAATTACCATGGAATTAATGTAGATAAAACGCAAAATATCCCCTTGGATTATTCAGATGCTATGGGGGTACCCATAACCTTTTTACATAAATACAACCCAGAGCAATTTGAAATAATTAAATTCAGAAAAGGAGATGATGAAAAAGATTTGTCAATAAGCGGGAAATGTCCATATTTTAGAATTTTAGTCAAAAATAAAAGAATACAGAAAAATGAAAAAATGAATCAAATACCAAGATCAAAATTGATAAACAAAATGAAGTTAGAAGTAAGATTGAAAAGGAATATTGACAAGATAATAATGAATTAAAGGGTGGCGCCCGCGGAAAAATTTTAATCAGAATTCAGCATCCAGATTTTCATCAAAAAAAGTTCGGATTTTAACCAAAAGGTACCGCTTTTTTATGGAACATGGGTTTTGGCAGAAGTTTAAACAACCGATAATGGTTATGGCTCCAATGTCCGGAGTTACAGATGAGGCATTTCGCCTTATGTTTTTAAAATACGGCAAACCCGATGTTTTTTGGACCGAGTTTATTTCAGCTTCGGCTTTGTTATCGCCAAAAGGCAGAAAATATTGTTTGGACACTTTAAAATTTTCTCCAAAAGAGCGCCCCATAGTTGCCCAGATTTTTGGAGCCGAAGCAATTCAAATTGAAAAAGCCTGCAAAGAAATTGTTGCGCTTGGGTTTGACGGCATTGATATTAATATGGGTTGCCCCGACAAAGACA
Source organism: Candidatus Staskawiczbacteria bacterium RIFOXYC1_FULL_38_18 (assembly GCA_001822095.1). Lineage (GTDB taxonomy): Bacteria > Patescibacteriota > Minisyncoccia > Minisyncoccales > Staskawiczbacteraceae > XYD1-FULL-39-28. Next base: position 7,440 of record MHPP01000009.1, on the reverse strand, counting down.
TAGAAAAACAGGGAGCTGGCGCTGCTTTGATAAATAATCCTGTTTTGGCAAAAAAAATTATCAGGTCGGCCCAAAGGGGTGCGGGCAAAATACAGGTTTCTGTAAAAACCAGAATTGGATATAACAAAAATCAAATTACAGAGTGGATTCCTATATTGTTAAAAGAAAATATTGCCTGTTTGACAGTGCATTTTCGCACCAGAAAAGAAATGTACTCTACCCCCGCCCATTGGGAACTGGCAAAAGAAATTGTAAAACTGCGCAACAAATACGCTCCAAAAACATTAATTTTGGGAAATGGGGACATTAAATCTCTTGCGCAGGCCCGCGAGCTGGCAAAAAAAACCGGCGTGGACGGGGTTATGTTTGGCAGGGGAGTTTTAGGAAACCCATGGTTCTTCTCGGACAAAATTCCATCTGTTAAAGAGCGTTTAAGGGCTATTATTGAACATGCCGAGCTTTTTGATGGCGAACATTTTGAGAGCATAAAAAAGCATTTTCATGCATATGCAAAGGGATTTGAGGGCGCCAGAGACCTAAGGGAAAATCTTATGAAAACTAAAAACGCCTCTGAAACAAAAAAAATAATAGAAAATTTTTTACAGAATAGATAAAGGTCTTGAAATTTTGTGAAATTTCTGGTATAATTTTGTATTATGGCAGTAAAAAAAGCAAAAGTTATAAAAGAAGCAGAAATTAAGAGACCGCCGGTGGTGGTGGTTTTGGGGCACGTTGATCATGGAAAGTCGTCTCTTTTGGAAGCCATAAAAGATTTTAAAATCACTTCAAAAGAATCGGGAGGAATTACTCAGCATATTGGAGCCTACGAGGTGGAAAGCAATGAGCATAAGATCACTTTTATAGACACGCCCGGGCACGAGGCGTTTTCTGCAATGCGCGCCAGGGGCGCAGAAGTGGCCGATATCGCGCTTTTGGTGGTGGACTCAGCTCAATCTGTGCAACCGCAGACAAAAGAGGCAATAATGGCAATTAAAAGAGCAGAAATCTCAATGATTGTCGTGTTAAACAAGATAGATTTGCCAAATGCTAATCCTGAAAAAATAAAAGGGGAGTTGGCTAAAGTTGAAGTTGTGGTGGAATCTTTTGGCGGGACAATTCCTTCGGTGGAAGTTTCGGCAAAAGAAAAAACAGGCATTGATGAATTGCTGGAAGTGATTTTGTTGGTGGCTGATTTACATGATTTAAAATCTGACACAAAGTCTCTAGCCGAAGGCCTAATTATTGAATCATTTATGGACGGCTTTAAAGGGCCGGTGGCAACAGCTGTAGTTCAGAAAGGAATTTTAAGGAAAAAAGATATCATTGCAACCGATTTGGCAATGGCAAAAGTTAAATCCATTAAAGATTTCCAGGGCAAAGAAATTGATGAGGCGCTTCCGTCCCAGCCTGTTATTATTTTGGGTTTTGAAAAAGTACCGGCTGTGGGAGAAAAATTTAAAAGCTATAAAGGCGAAATAGAAGCGCTGGCAAATATTAAAAAAGAAGAGCCAAAAAGAGAAATTGGCTCTACGGTGCTTGAGGCGCCCGGCGACAAAAAAGTTGTAAATATTATTTTAAAGGGAGATGTTTTTGGTTCTCTTGAAGCAATTGAGGGGATGTTAAAAAATTTGCCTCAAGACAAGGCCATTTTAAGAATTTTAAAAAGCGAAGTTGGCGACATAAACGAGTCGGATGCCAAATTAGCAGAAATGGCAAAAGCTGAAATTATAGGGTTTCGCGTAAAAATTAGCCCGGTTGTTGTAAGGTTTATGCAAAACGACAAAGGAAACCCTTCGACCGGCTCAGGGCAAGCACGCTTGAGAGTCAAAACTTTTGAGATTATTTACGAGATGATCCAAGATATAAGACGCGGATTGGAAAAGAGCTTGGATATGGAAACCGTAAGAGAGGATGTGGGCAAATTGAGGGTTTTGTTTAATTTTTTTGCTGAAAAAAACAGGCAAATTATCGGCGGAAAGATTACAGAAGGCGAGTTGAAAAAAGGTTTAAAATTGGAAGTATTTAGAGAAGATAAAAAAGTAGGAGCAGGCAGGATAATTAATTTGCAAAGAGACAAGAAAGATATAGACAAATTAAGAAAGGGTGACGAGGCGGGAATTTTGTTTGAGGGTAATGTAGCAATAGAAAAAGGCGACATTATTGTCGCTTATATTGAAACCCGTCAAAAAGGCGAGCTTTAATATGTCAACGAATAGGATAGAAAAAGTTAATTCACTGCTAAAACACGAGATAGCGCAGATTATACAGCGGGAAGTTTATTTCCCTGACGGGGCTTTGGTTACTTTAACGCACGTTGAGGCAACGCCAAATTTAATTGAGGCAAAAGTTTTTATTTCTGTATTGCCGGAAGACAAAATTGACAAAGTTTTGGAAACTTTGGGCAGGGAAGTTTTTGACATTCAGCAGAAAATAAACAAAAAGGTAAATATGCGTCCGGTGCCAAAAATCAGGTTTGTAAAAGACGAAATTATCAGCAAGGCCGGGAGAATTGAGGAGATACTCGGGCAGTTGAAAAAAGACGAAAAATAAGTTAAATTTATATAATATGGCCGAGTAGCCAAGCAGTAAGGCACTTCTCTGCAAAAGAAGTATACGTGGGTGCAATTCCCGCCTCGGCCTCATATTGATAAATTATGCCGCGGTGGTGTAATGGTAGCCACGAGAGATTTAAAATCTCTTGTTCGAAAGGACGTGTGGGTTCGAGTCCCACCCGCGGCACATGGGAGCAGTACAAAATAAATATATTAATTCTAATTTTTTTAAAACATGGTCGCCTGATATGGCGTATGTTTTAGGTTATTTTGTTGCCGACGGTTGTATATCAGAGGACTGTAATAGAATAAAAAACAGATATACTTTTAATATCACGTCCGCTGATTTGGATCATTTAAAAACGATCGCAAAAGTTATGGAGTCTAGTTATAAAATTGGTAAAAAATTCGGAAGTTCCGGCAACTTGGCCTATCAGATACAGACTCGCAATGACACTTTAGCAAATGATTTAATGAGTTTGGGCATTTATCCCAGGAAAACATATAATTTAGGTGAAATTAATGTGCCAGAAAAATCCGTTCATCAGATGAAAGATAAAAGAGAAAAAACAATGATTCAATATAGTATTTGTTTTTATGTTGATGATTCTGAAAAATTGGCTAAGTTTATGTATGGTAATAGTCCGGCGCTATATCTCGCCCGCAAAAAGAAGGTTTTTGACCAGTGGAAATTGATAAAGCGACGCAACTATACAAAAGAAAATTATCCGTCAAAAATCGGTTGGCATTTAAATGAAAAAATATTAAATTAAGACCATGACAACTCTTTTATACATAATTTTAAGTACTTTTGCAGTAAGCTTGCTCTCTTTTTTGGGAATTTTTACTTTATCTCTAAACGACAAGCTTCTTAAAAAAGCAATTTTTTATTTTGTCGCCTTATCTGTGGGCGGATTAATGGGCGGGGCTTTTTTCCATTTGTTGCCCGAAGCCGTGGAACGTTTTGACGGAACCCTTGCTTTTGCTTTAGCGCTGGCAGGGTTTTTTCTTTTTTTGATAATTGAAAAAGTTATACATTGGAGACACTGCCACGAAGGAGATTGCCCCGTGCACGCTTTTGCCTATATGAATTTAATAGGCGACGGAATACATAATTTTATTGATGGTCTGATAATAGCGGCCGGCTATATTGTGAATCCTGGAGTTGGTTTTGCAGCCACTGCGGCGGTATTTTTACATGAAATACCGCAAGAAATTGGAGATTTTGGTGTTTTGTTGTATGGAGGATTCAGCAAAAAAAAGGCCCTATTTTTTAATTTTTTGACAGCCGTTACAGCCGTATTGGGCGGGATAATGGGTTTTTATTTTCTGTCTTTTACGCAAAACATATCCCAGTTTTTGCTGGCTTTTGCGGCAGGAGGTTTTATTTATATAGCTGCCACAGACCTGATACCGGAGCTTGGCAAGGAGCGCAACATTAAAAAATCAATTTTAAATCTTGCAGTTATATTTTTTGGAATAGTGATTATGTATTTTTTAAAGTTTTTAGAAGCTGTATAACATGTTAGTTCTCTAAAACTTGCACCTCTGTGCTTTTCACTCCAAAATGCAAGGCTTGTTCTCGGGTTGGCATCCATATGTCAAAACGATGGTCGCCCATTCTCTTATTCATTCTGTCCTGAATAACGAAAACCTTGTCTCCGTATAATCCGGGGATTTTTATTTTTGTTCCAAAGGGCAACATATTATTGGCTGCTATTCCTTCGGCAACCTGCTTACCCGAAGCTGTTATAAAAGGAGTGTCGTCTGTTTGGTCGGGGGTGCTTGAATAAGCTGTAATAACAACATTTATTGTCTTTACGGCTTTTTGAGCAGATTTATTGTTGGTTTTTGCCGCATATGACGCTGTGGACACATCGGGCAAATCTGCGTTAGTTGTTACTGGCAATACTGTATCCAAAAAGCAAACAGTGACTACAATGCTTACAAATATCGAACTGAATAAGCGGGTCAAACGTCCCAAAGCTGCATTATTTTTTATGATATTTATATTCATAATATTTAAGTCTATCAAAAAACTCCCTCTCAGGAGTATACTATAATCTTAGCATTTTTAAAGCCTCATGTCAAGAGTTAGGTAATAAAAGAATCACCATGTCAAGAGGGGTATTTTTGGAGTTTTTTAATTGAGCGGGTGATGGGAATCGGACCCACGTACTTTGATTGGCAACCAAATGCACTACCATTGTGCTACACCCGCGTTTTCTACTTTTATCATTATATTCTCAAAAAAGTGTTTAGTCCAGTGTGCGGACGGTGGGACTCGAACCCACAAGCCTTACGGCATACGGTCCTAAGCCGTACACGTTTGCCAGTTTCGTCACGTCCGCAAATATTTTTTTCCACGCATAAATTTACGATGAAGAGACGCAGGAAAGTCTTTATAATAAATCCTATTTAATAAATTTATAGAATCTGCCATAGCATATTCTAAAGCATAGACTCTTTTACCGTTTTTTAGATATCCTCTCACTCCAAATGGCTCATTGGTCATTTTTATCCATTCAAGGAAATTTTTGCTGGCGGAGCAAATATTTACTCTAAGTTGAAGATTCTTGCTTTCAGGGTGTTTAAATGTTTTTATACTCCCGTCACCATCTATGCATCCTCTCAAAAAATCAATAAAATATTTATCGGGTATATCTAATGCGCCAATTGTTTTTGATTTATGCGGAGTCAATCCTATAGCCAACAAAAATTTATAAAAAATCACATCGCCAAATTGGACATGAAAATATTTTTTTTCTGTTTCGCCGCCCCGTGTTTTTTTGCAGGTTTTGTTTTTAATATCAAGGCAACTTTTAAAAGTTTCAACAAGCTCTAAATCTTTTGAGGTAAAGCTCATATGATGTCCATCTATTGAAAGATTGCCGTCTGTGGCTATGAGTCCAATCGCATAAGCAAATCGTGGCGACCACTCAATTCTTACTTTGTTTAGAGGTCTCATATCTATTTTATACTGAATTATAACAAAAAGCAGTGAAAAAATCCATAGCATGTACACTCCCTATGTGTCATTCCCGCGAAGGCGGGAATCCAGGTTCTAGGTTCTGGATTGCCACGTCATCTGCTGACTCCTCGCAATGACGATGTGGAGTGAATGTGTGTGGCTTGACAAGGAGGCTTGATTATGCTATAATTAATTATAGGTTGCACTTCGTCAAATATGGTCATTTTTAAGGGAAATTATTCCCTATTGACCATCGCATAAGTTCACTTTTTTTCACAGGGAGATTGCCATGAGAATATGGATCATTCGGTCTGCGTTGGTCGCAATCACGGTGCTTGCGGTTTGCTTTGTTATTTATGGCGTCCGCAGTCTTGGTGGCAAGAGTGCCACGCCCACGACGCCGGCAACGGGAACGCCCGCGGCCGAAAAGCCCGCAGTCAGCGCCCACAAACCATCGGTCGGAGAAGAGATCGGCCGGGCGATAGCTGGCTCTGGGAAAAGTAGTCGGTTTGAGGTGACTCTCACGGATGGGACAAGAATTGATGGAACGACTGAGGAAGTGGCTATCGCAGAAGTGGCACCAGATGCTCTCGCGAAGGCAATGCTCGCCACTGGATGCAAAGCGGGAAAAATGGTCTTTAATGGTGGCGCGAAGCCATCAGCGAAGGCCAAGGAAAGCGCGGAGGATAGAATAGAGCGTAGGAAAAAGGCTGCTGATCGGCTGCGCTTTGCCAAAAAGGATTTGGCTCAGATTCGGGAGACACTCGCTTTTCAAGAGCGTTTTGAACGAGCGAATCGAAATGTTGAAGGACCAGGCTTTCAAGCATGGACGAGGGACTATGTTAAAGTTTGGACCGAGAAAGTGAGGGATCAGGAGGCTGAAGTGACCGAAGCCGAGGCCGATTTGGCAAGGCAATAAGGGGCTACACAAAGTGTGGCTAAAAACAAAAAGCTCATCAACGCGATGAGCTTTTTTACTTTATATTAGTTAAATTACTCGCATTTTGTTAATGTTGGACCATTAGCACCAAAAAATATCTGACTTACAAAAGGACCAGCGCTGCCTGCCAATATTATAATAACTATTCCAATAACACCAGCGAGCAAAGCACCCTTTGCTATTGTCATTCTTGAAGGATTACCAGTCGCAGTCAAAAACATAATACCGGCAACAATAAAGGCAATTGTTGCTAACCCGCCCCCAGTTGCAACAAGCGCAGTTTGTACGTTGCAAATAATCTTCTGTAATGGAGTGGTTTGGGCAAAACAAATAGTTGGCACTAAAATAACCCCTAATAAAGCTAAAAATAATATTTTTTTGTTCATGTTCATATAATTAAATTCCAAATGAATTTTTAACAAAAGCAATTGCCCCATTGGCTAAAATAATTAAAATTGTTCCGCCGATAGCCGCGAAAAGAGATGTTTTTGCTGTATTGATTTTCCCAGGTTCTCCTTGGGCGGTTAAAAACAAAATTCCGGTTACAACCCACATAATCACAACAATCCATGTGCCAACAACAAGGACTTGGGTTGCGATAGACTCAGCCATTGTGGCAATTGTCACTTGCCCAAAAGCTATAACGGGCAAGGCCAATGCTCCAAGGGAAGACAAAGATAATATTTTTTTGTTCATATTTTTAAACTTAATTATTAAGCCCCAATGGCCGATCTTATTAGGGAAGTTATCCCAAATGCAAGAAGAGCGACGATAATTCCAACCACTCCCCAAATAAAAGCACTTTTTGCTTTTGAAATCTTATCTGTTTCTCCAAAAGCAGTAAGAAAAAGAATACCCGCTATAACAAACGCAACAACAGCGATAATTGTAAAAACAATCCAAGCAGCATTTGCAATACCCAACCCTATGCTTGAAATACTTAAAGTCGAACCGGATCCATCAAAACCTCCAAGTCG
>MHPP01000008.1:3498-5700 GCA_001822095.1 Candidatus Staskawiczbacteria bacterium RIFOXYC1_FULL_38_18 | reverse complement strand
AAAGGCTATGCTCAAGTTGGCCGGAAGAGTTTAATAACCCATTAACTACAATGGGAAAAAAAGCAGTTAAAGTGGCCGCAGAAACTCTCAAGGGCAAGAGCATAACCCTGATATTTCACTCGCCTCTAAAGAGAACAAAAATGTCTGCGGAGATCGTCGGAAAAATATTAAAGATAGCGCCCAAGCCGGACAAAAGATTAAGGGAGTTGCAATTTGGAATTTTTAACAACAAAGGGCTTGATGGAATGTGGAATGCCTTTAAAACAGAAGAAGAAAGAATTAATAAGGGGTCGGAAGGCGGAGAATCTTATAAAGAAATTTTAGATAGAATGATGGATTTTTTGAAAGAAACCGATGAAAAATATAAAGGAAGAAATATTTTGATAGTCAGCCACGAATGTCCTTTATTTTTATTGCAGGGAAAAGTTATGGGGTTTATGATAAGAGAAACTATTGAGCAATTTCCAACAGAAAAAAGAATTCACAAAGCGGAAATTAGAGAATTAAATCCATATACCAAAGGAGAAGAGGATGATGATTTATTGAGACGAATAAAAATAAGTCAAAAAGAATTTAAAGAGGGCAAGGGAAAAATTCTTCGATCTTTAGAAGATTTAATGTAATTTAAAAACGATAAAGATTCGGTTAATATATGTTAACCTGAAATAGTAATACAATTATAAAAGAATCCACAAAATTAAATTACAAATATGAGTGAAGGTAAAAAAGAACAACTTGAACCGCAAGAACCCGACCAACGCACTCCGCACATTGAGACGGGTGAACAACCGCAGGCAGAGATGCCAGAAAATTTTGTTGAGCCAGAAGGAAAATCGGGCAGGTGGGGCAAACCCGTAAAAGGAGAAGTTGAGATTGAGGGCAAAAAAGTTGAGGTATCTTACCGCGAAAAAGTTATTGAACTTCCAAAACACCGGCAAGAAGCAACCGGAATAAAACGCATCCGTCGCCGCGAACTTCTCCCGCCATTCCCCGAAGGATTATTTATATCTAACCATGAAAAGAATATAACAGATAAATATAAGCAAATATCATCTAATGTGCAAAATAGGGAGTATTATTTAAAGATAATAGATTATCCGTTTTGGAATGACGATTCTGAACAAGATGAGATATATAAATTTTTAACCGATGGACGATATCCGCAAGATGGGACGTGGTGTCATCTTATGAACAAAGGTGTCACGGAAGAAAAAGAAGCCCGCGTTTCTAAAAAAAATCGTGATTTTAAAAATGAGGGACTATATTTTCAGAAAATTTTTCCTAAGAATGCATCTGATGTTGAAGGTGGTACGGCGCATTTTTATGAAAAGACAAATGCAGAGTTGGTACAAACGGAAATATCTAGTGGTATTTTAGAAAATCAAATAGGAGTTTCAAGTCTTTTTTGTGGTACAAATAGGTCGTGGTTTGCAGGAGGCGGTATTTTAAACCCAGTCTTTGTTTTCGGAAACAGAAACAAACGATTTGTAGAGTATTTAGATTCTTTATCTGCAAATCCAGAAGTTGATAATATAATAGATAGGGGGGCGCCGCGCTATGTTCTTTCAGTTAAAAAGTCTCTTGATTCATTAAAAAATAGAACCAAAATAAAAACCGGTGCTGAGGTTATGATTCCAGCCATTCGTCACCCTGATATTAAGCCTCTTCGTTGGTGTCATGCAGAATTAGCGATAATCCCGACAAAAAGAAGTTTGAATGTTTTGTTTTTTGAAACAGGCGACGAGCCAGAACAAAAATAAACTGCAGTCCTGTAGTCCGAATCACAGGACTAAATGAAAATAATTATTGTTTACTCCTACGCGTCGGAGCACAGGAGCGTAAAAATTTTAAATAAAAAGTATGTTTAATTTTGCGGAAGAAGAAAATAAAATATTAGAGTTTTGGAAAGCAAACAAGATTTTTGAGAAATCTTTGGAAAAAATCCGTTCGACAGGCTCAGGGCAAGCTAAAAAGCGTAAAGCTTTTGTGTTTTATGATGGTCCGCCGTTTGCAACAGGAACTCCTCATTATGGGCATTTATTACAAAGCGTAATTAAAGACGCAATTCCCCGATACAAAACTATGCAGGGTTTTTATGTTGAAAGACAATGGGGTTGGGATTGCCACGGGCTTCCAATTGAAAATATTGTTGAAAAGGAACTTGGCACAAAATCTAAAAAAGACATTGTGGTGATGGGGGTA
>MHPP01000008.1:0-3436 GCA_001822095.1 Candidatus Staskawiczbacteria bacterium RIFOXYC1_FULL_38_18 | reverse complement strand
CGCACAATGGATTTTGAGTATATGCAATCAGAATGGTGGGCATTTAAAGAATTATATAAAAAGGGGCTTATTTACGAAGATTACAGGTCGCTTCATATTTGCCCAAGATGCGAGACAACCTTAAGCCAGGGAGAAGTTGCCGAAGGGTATAAAGATATAAAAGATTTATCGGCTACTTTAAAATTTAAAGTAAAGGGAACGCCCCACTTTGCTGAAGCTTCGCGGGGCATGCAAGAAAATACTTATTTTCTTGCATGGACAACAACTCCGTGGACTTTGCCTGGAAACGTTGCTTTGGCTGTGGGAGAAAAGATAAAATATGTTTTGGTTGAATTTGAAAATAAAAATTATATTTTAGCTGAAGAAAGAATAAATGATGTTTTTAGAGATAAAGAATATAAAATAATAAGAGAATATTTGGGCAGGGATTTGGTAGGGTCAGAATACGAACCGTTGTTTGATGTTTATGCAAAAGATGAAAATTTGAAAAATGTAAAAAATGGCTGGAAGGTTTATGTTGCCGATTTCGTTATAGAAGACGGTACGGGTATTGTGCATATTGCTCCGGCATTTGGAGCAGATGATATGGCGTTTGGCAAACAAAAAAATCTTCCATTTGTGCAGCATGTAAAAATGGACGGCACATTTAAGGAAGAGATGGGAGAGTTAGCTGGTTTGGATTTAAAACCTCGTGCTGACGAAAAACCAGAATCAGTTCGCAAGGCCGATATAGAGATGCTGAGGGTTCTTGGTGATAAAGTTTTTTCTAAAAATTCACCGCTTCATAGCTATCCTCACTGTTGGAGGTGCGACACCGCATTGTTAAATTATGCTACAAGTTCGTGGTTCGTTGCAGTTGAAAAAATAAAACCCTTATTATTGAAAACTGCAAAAAAAATAAACTGGTCTCCTGCGCACATAAAAGAAGGAAGATTTGGGCAGTGGCTTTTGGGCGCGCGCGATTGGTCTATTTCCCGCCAGCGTTTTTGGGCAAACACAATTCCTGTGTGGAGATGCGACAAATGTAAAAAAGAGTTTGTGTTCGCGTCTGCTGATGAACTGGAAAAAACCAGCGGAGTAAAAGTTAATGATTTGCATAAAGATGTTGTTGACCAAGTAACTTTTGACTGCAAATGCGGAGGCAAAATGAAACGCGTACCCGATGTTTTAGATACCTGGTTTGATTCAGGATCTGTGCCTTTTGCCACAAAAAGGCCAATACCGGCGGATTTTATTGGAGAAGCGCAAGACCAGACAAGGGCGTGGTTTTATTACCAGCACGTGCTGGCAGGCGCGTTATTTGGAAAGGAAGCGTTTAAGAATTGTATAGTAACAGGAATTGTTCTGGCCGAAGACGGAAAAAAAATGTCTAAAAAATTAAAAAACTATCCCGACCCTACAGAAATGATGGAAAAATATGGCGCAGATGCAATGCGTTTTTATATGTTGAACTCTCCTGTAGTGCAGGCTGACAATCTCTCGTTTTCTGAAAAAGGTGTTGATGAGATTGCAAAAAAAAATATTAGCAGACTGTATAATGTTCTGTCATTTTACGAACTTTATAAAGACGATACTTTAGTAAACAGCAAAAGTAAAAATATTCTTGACCGTTGGATTATTGCCCGCCTCGGAGAATTAATTGCAACTTCAACTGAAGGTTATGAAAATTATAAAGTGGATGTTGCGGTCCGCCCGCTTACTGATTTTATAGATGATTTTTCTGTTTGGTATTTAAGGAGAAGCAGAGATAGATTTAAAGAACAAGATGGCGATAAAAAAGACGCTTTGGCCACTTTAAGATATGTTTTGCATACTATTTCACGGGTTATGGCCCCCTCAATGCCATTTTTTGCTGAATATATTTTCCAAAAAACTCGTGAAATTGATGAACCGGAAAGCGTGCATTTGGCAAGCTGGCCCGACTTAGTGAAAAAACCATTATTTGGATCGGATATTTTAACAAAAATGTCTGAAACGCGTTCAATAGTAAATTTGGCGCTGGCGGAAAGAATTGCGCTGGGAATAAAGGTAAAACAGCCACTCTCTTTACTTAAAATACGAAATTCGAAATCCGAAATCCGAAACGATGATGAGTTGCTGAATTTAATAAAAGACGAAGTTAATGTAAAAGAAATTATTTTTACTGATAAAATTGGAAAAGAGGTTGAGCTTGATGCAAATATAACAGAAGAGCTGCGGGAGGAAGGAATACTAAGGGAAGTAATCAGGGCAGTGCAGGCCGAAAGAAAAGCCCAAAAATTAATTCCGCAGGATAAAATTTCTGTGCGGATTTTGGCTCCGGAAAAAGAAAAGCTAATAATAGAAAAGAATAAAGAATTTTTACTGAAAGAATTTAGGACAACAGATATTTTAGTGAAAAGCGGAGAAACCCTTTTAATAAAAATAGATAAAAAATAATGATTGATATATCTATATTTAAAAATATAGATTTTGTAAATGCCGATAACTTGCTGTTTTTGGCTATTTTTTTAATTCTAGTGATTATTGTTTTTGCGATTGTTTTGTTTATTTTTGCCAAAATTATAAAAGTGATCAGGGGGATATTGAAGATGGAGCCGAAAAGTGTTTTAAACGAAAATCAGAACCAACCAGAAAATTTTTTAAAAGAAGAGCAGAAAATTATAGGGTTACCAAAACAAAGGATAATGGGGGGAGATTTTATTAAAAGTTCAAATTCTGCCGAAGAAAAAATAGAAGCAAAAATTGATGTAAAAAAAGCGGAGGAGGCAAGAGAAAAAGCAAAAATATCAGAACAGCTTAATAAGTTTAAAGGTGATAACTCCCCAGATCAAGGAGATGCGCTAGCTTCAAAGATGCCCATGAGAGAAGAATATAAAGATGATAATTTTCAAAAAATAAAAATCCCTGTTGCAAAGAAAAATTTTCAAGAATCAACGGGAATTGCTGCCTCATCGCCAAAAAGCATTGACCAGGCGGACCAAAAAGAAAAACCCGGACTTCTGCAGGAAAAGCCGGATTTATTAAAAGATAAGCTCAAGCCGGCGACGACAGATAATGCCCTAGAAAGAGGGGGAAGTGTTATGTTTGGCAATAAACAAGAAATTACCAGAAGAGAATTGAAATATAAGCTTTGGAAAGACCCTAAGGTTTATAAAGCAGCCAGAGAATCCCTGCTTTATTTAAGCCCAACAGAAAGGGTAAAACTTGAAAAAGAACTTTTTCCCAAGGCGTACGGGCTCAATATTTCCAAATCAGATATTAAAACGCGTATGCGCAAACTTAGTCAAAAAATGATAAATGAAAAAAATCCTCAAGCGAAGGCAACGCTAAGAAAAAAAATAAAATTTATTAAAAAAATAGGGGGCGCATGACAACAAAGCACAGAACAAGAGGGTTTGTTTTTAAAAAAACCGACGTAGCGGAAGCCGACAGAATCTTTTCTGTTGTTACGGAA
>MHPP01000007.1 GCA_001822095.1 Candidatus Staskawiczbacteria bacterium RIFOXYC1_FULL_38_18 | reverse complement strand
TTTTTGAGCTACTGTCCGGTTTGCACCAGGCAAGACGGAAAAGTTAAATAAAAAAGTAATTATTATATGGAATATGGAAAAATATAAATTGCCCGACTTGCCTTATGCTTATGATGCCCTCGCGCCATATATGTCGCAGGAAGTTTTAAAACTTCATCACGACAAGCATCATGCGGGCTACGTTAGCGCTGCAAATGCCCTGTTGGACAAAATAGATACGGCACGAAAATCAGGAGAAGTTATAGATTTTAAGTCAGCCCTTAAAACATTATCTTTTAATGTCGGAGGACATATCCTGCACGAAACATTTTGGAAAGTTATGGCTCCCGCGAATACCGGGAATTCGCGGATTAAAGGAGAAGTTTTGAAGGCAATTGAAAAAGAGTTTGGAAGTTTTGAAAGATTTAAAACGGAATTTACAGAAACAGCAAAATCAGTTGAAGGTTCGGGCTGGGCAATTTTGGCTTTTCATAAAGAGCACGGTGAAAACGGGGCGCTTTCAATAATTCAGGTTGAAAAACATAACGTTAACTTTTATCCCGAGCAGACAATTTTGTTGTGTTTGGATGTTTGGGAGCACGCGTATTATTTGGACTACAAAAATGACAGGGCAAAATTTATTGAAAACTGGTGGAACATTGTAAACTGGGAAGAAGTGGAAAAAAGGTTTGCAAGCAAATAGCCAGCAATTTATAACGGGTAAACAGTAATTAAACCGGCAAAAGCCGGTTTTTTCATTGACTTTTATATTGCTAGGATATATGCTTTTAATATGCGGCTGAACTGTTCGGTTGCACTTTGTTTCTTAAGGAGGGAGCCATGTTGCGAGATAGTAGATACTTTTCTGTGCGCGAGGAGGGAGTTGTAAAAGTTGTGACAATTCTGCTCCCAAAAATCGTCGAAGACGATGATATCCAGGCAATGGGGGCAGAGCTGTTTGTTTTTGTTGACGACATCGGGAGTGATGCGAAGTTTGTCATCAATTGGTCGAGAGTGACTTTTATGTCGGTTGCTTTCTTCAGCAAGATCATCAGTTTGCAAAAGAAGCTTGGGTCGCGCGGAGGTCGGTTGGTATTCTGCCAACTGCATCCTGCGATATATGAAACTTTTGTAATCACCAAGCTAAACAGGCTTTTTGATATCAAGGACCATGAAAGCGATGCGCTTTTAGCACTTTCTTCTTGAGGTTCCGCCGTGGTGGCGTGGCTTACGCCCGATTTTCCCTCCTTGGAAAACGGGCTTTTTTTATTGATTTTTAGTGGTTTAGAACATAGAATAGCACAATGGGCAAAGAATTATATGTAATTTGCGATAATATAAGGAGTTTGGAAAATATCGGGTCAATTTTTAGGACCGCAGACGCTTTAGGCGTCGCAAAGATTTTTTTATGCGGGATTTCCGGAAAACCGCCTCATCATAAAATTTCAAAAACTGCTTTGGGTGCGGAAAAAAACGTGCCATGGGAATACTATAGACAAACATGGCGTTTAATTGATAAAATGAAAAAAGAGCCCTCCTTCGCCAAAGGCTTAGGCGGGGGAACTAAAATTAATATAGTAGCTTTGGAGCAGGACCTGCCCGCTCGGCAGGCGGGCAAAAAAGCAGTTGTTTATACAAAATTTAAATCAAGGTTTCCTTTGGCGCTTATTGTGGGCAACGAGGTAAAAGGAATTTCAAAAAAAATATTAAAAAAGGCCGATAAAATAATCTTTTTGCCTATGTCGGGGCAGAAAGAATCGTTAAACGTATCTGTTGCATTTGGAATTGCCGGATACGAAATTATTAAAAACATAAAAAAATAAAAAATGTTCGAAAATTATAAAGAGTTTATAAATGTAATGGGATATTCTTCAATCCCGCCAGGCATTCTTACATTATTTGTTTTATTATCCATTTGGGCGCTTATTTGGAAGGGGATTGCCCTATGGAAAGCAGCCAGAAATAACAGCAAACCGTGGTTCGTCGCGCTTTTGATAGTAAACACGGTGGGAATTTTAGAAATTATCTACATTTTCTTTTTAAGCGATAAAAAGGCGAACAAGCCCGTTGTATGAGACAGACAACTTTGTGTTTATTGATAAAGGAAGGAGAGGTTTTGCTTGGTATGAAAAAACGCGGTTTTGCTACGGGCAAATGGAATGGTTTTGGCGGAAAAATTGACGAGGAGAAAGGGGACAAAAACATTCTTGATGCTGCCGTCCGGGAAACAAAAGAAGAAGCGGGGGTCACAATAATAAATCCAGAGAAAGTGGGAACATTCCATTTTCGTTTTCCTTATAAGGAAGATTGGGATCAGGATGTGCATTTATTTTTAGTAAAAGAATGGGAAGGAGAGCCGGCAGAATCGGAGGAAATGATGCCAAAGTGGTTTAAATTTAACGAAATTCCTTACGAAACAATGTGGGACGATGACAAGCATTGGCTGCCGCTGATTTTGGCAAACAAAAAAATAGAAGCAGATTTTATTTTTAAGGAAGGGGAGATAATAAGCAGCCAGGACATAAAGATTGTAACAAAAATATAATTTTTTAACTAAAAACCCCGCGGTAGCGGGTTTTTTGATCAAAATTTTTGTTTTAGTTAAAAGATAATTGACTTAGCTTTTTAATCTGCTAATATAATCTAAAATCGCTTTTGCAAGGAAACGCTTGTTTCCGGAAGCGATTTCCTGTCTTTTGACAATTTTTCATCCTGCAGGAGGGTTAAGTTATGCCCGCTTTGATGGAAACAAATGTAAGCCAATACCCGTGCCGCCGAGGCAAGGTTAGGGATGTTTATGACACCGGCAACGGCGTAGTTATTGCCACTACGGACCGGCATTCAGCATTTGATGTGAATATGAGTCAGGGAATTCCCGGCAAAGGAATTGTTCTGACCAAGTTGTCGGCTGATGTCTGGCCAAAGGTGCTCGGCGGGCTGGTGCTTCCCTTCCATGTTGTTTCCACCGAGCTTAGGGATATGCCAAAACCTTTCTGGGGACCGGAATTTGAGGGCAGAACAATGCTCTGCCACAAAACAAGCCCTCTGCCCGTTGAATGCGTCGTTCGCGGGTATATAGAAGGCTCTGGCTGGAAAGAATATCAAGAATTTGGAGAAGTCTGCGGCATCAAGCTGCCTGCCGGACTCCAAAGGTGTTCGCGCTTGCCTGAGCCGATTTTTACGCCCTCAACAAAGGCGGAAACCGGCCACGATAGAAACATCACTTTTGCCGAAATGCTTAAGCTGGTTGGCGATCAACTTGCCACCAGACTGCGCGCCTGGAGCCTTGCTCTTTACATAAAGGCGCATGAGTATGCTTTGGCAAGGGGCATTCTCATTGCCGATACCAAGTTTGAGTTTGGCCTGCTTGACGGCATGCTTATGCTTATTGACGAGATTTTGACTCCAGACTCGTCGCGCTTCTGGCCTGCCGCCACTTACAGCCCGGGCAGAGCTCAGCCGAGCATGGATAAGCAAGCCCTCCGGGACTATCTGCAGGGAATGTTTGACAGAGGTGAGTGGAATAAGCAAGCGCCGCCCCCGCAGTTGCCCGATTGGCTGATTGAAGAAAGCCAGAAGAAATACGAGCAGATTTACCGTTTGCTCAGCAACGGAGACCATCTCAACTAGCGACTGAACGTCGCGTGTCACAAATAACCCCGCCGAAAGGTATGGGGTTTTTCTTTTAATATTGACAACGAATTTTTCTTTTGGTAAGATAAACCCGACCCTAAAATCGGTTTTATTTTTATACATTTATAAATTAAAAAATATGAAATGCTCCTTGTGCAAAAATAAAAAAAACGATGGTAATTTTATTGAAATATTAAAGTGCAAAAAATGTTTTTCTGAAAAAGCAAAAAAATACTATTCAGGGCATAAGGAGGAGTTTATAAGGAGAGCCGCACTGTGGAAAAAAAATAATAAGCAAAAAGTCATTGAAGAAAGTCGAAGATATAGAAAGGGGCTAAAAATTGCAGCACTCAGAGTATACGGCAATGGTAAAATTCAATGTGCTTGTTGCGGCGAAAAAGAAGTTGATTTTTTATGTTTGGACCATATTGACAATAACGGTTCCATTGAGCGTAGGGAAAGAAAATATGGGCTCGGAACATCGTTTCTGAAATGGTTGAAAATTCATAATTACCCTAAGGATGTAAGATTACAAGTGCTGTGTTTTAATTGTAATATGAGCAAAAGGATACAAGGAGGAATTTGTATCCACAAATTTATAAAAAAAGAAGCAGCTAAAAAATAAATTTATAAAAGTTAGTTACCATGCAGAAGATTTATTTAGACTACGCAGCCACAACTCCGGTTGATAAGAGGGTGTTAAGCGAAATGACGCCATATTTTGGCGTAAAATTCGGCAATTCAATGTCTTTACATTCCTTTGGGCGGGCGGCAAAAATAGCCCTGGAAGAAAGCCGGGCAGTTTTGGCTGGTTTTATTAATGCAGATTTGAATGAAATTATTTTTACTGGGTCAGCCACAGAAAGCAACAACTTGGCATTAAAAGGCGTAGCGCTAAAGAACAAAGAAAAAAAGCATATAATTATTTCGTCTATAGAGCATCCGTGCATAGTTGAGTCGTCTGAATGGCTGAAAAAACAGGGATTTGAAATAACAAAAATACCTGTTGATAAATATGGAACGGTGGATACTGAATATGTAAGAAGGGCAATAACAAAAAAAACAATTTTGGTTTCCGTTATACACGCTTCTAATGAAATCGGCACTATACAACCCATTGAAAAAATTGGAAAAATTTGCAGAGAAGCAGGAGTTTATTTCCACACAGATGCTTCGCAGTCTTTTGGAAAAATTTTGATAGACGTTAAAAAAATGAACATTGATTTATTAACTGCGTCTTCTCACAAAATTTATGGGCCAAAAGGGGCAGCACTTTTATATATTAGGAAGGGGATTATGGTTGAACCAGTTTTACATGGCGGGGGGCAGGAAAACGGGTTACGAGGTTCCACTGTAAACATTCCGGCGGTTGTTGGTTTTGCCAGAGCTGTTGATATTTATAAGAAAGAGGCAAAAAAAGAAAATGCGAGATTAATCAAATTACGAAATAATTTAATAAGGAAAGTTTTAAAAATTGAAGATTCTCACCTAAACGGACACCCTGAAAAAAGACTACCCAATAATGCAAATTTTTGGTTTGATTTTATAGAGGGAGAGTCTTTAATAATGCAATTGGACATGGAGGGCATAGCGTGTTCTACCGGCTCTGCGTGTTCTTCTTTTAAGCTGGAGCCGAGCCATGTTTTGATGGCTACGGGATTAAGGCCCGAACAAGCGCACGGGTCCCTAAGAGTTTCCTTGGGACGACAAACAACAGAAAAAGAAATTAATCAATTAATTAAATTATTGCCGAAAATTATTAAAAAAATAAGAGAAATATCACCATATGGTAAATAAAAATAAATTAAATACCTGTTCAAGCTTATACACTCCGCAGGTCATGAAAACCTTTAAGAATCCGCATAACTACGGTAAAATTAAGAATGCGGATGGAATTGGAAAAGTAGGCAATATAGTTTGCGGAGACGTAATGTGGTTATATATTAAGGTCGCAAAAAATAGAAAAGACGAAGAAATTATTAAGGACATAAAGTTTGAAACTTTCGGATGCGTGGCTGCCATTTCTACATCTTCAACAATTACCGATTTAGCTAAGGGAAAAACTATAAAAGAAGCGATGGAAATAGAAAAAGACGACATTGTAAAAAAACTCGGCGGGTTGCCGTCAATAAAGTACCATTGCTCGATTTTGGCAGTTGACGCGCTTATTGAGGCTATTTATGACTATTTTACAAAAAAGGGGAATAAAATTCCAATTGATTTAAAACTAAAACACGAGAAAATCCAAAAAGCAAAAGATATTATAGAAAAGAGATACAAAAAATGGAAGTCTTGACCTGTTATATTAAAGGATTACAATAAAGGTAGCTCTGAGATATATTTTCTATACAACCTTTTATTAGGGAGCCCAATATCCGTCCCGACTGCGGTTGTGGGCATGAGGGCACCCACTTAGATTTTAATAGAAATCTATGAACTCGGAGCTAACAAAAAACATCCTGAATTGATGAAGGGTGTTTTTTGTTATATTATAGGGTAATGATTTACTTAGTTTTCGGCTTTATTTTATTTGAGACGCTCCTGGCATTGGTAACCCAGTTTTTTAGAATATTTTATTTTTGGGTGATATTTTCAGCCAATGTTTCAGCGGTTCTAATTGCGACTTTTTTTATTGCGCGAAATTGGAAAAACAGAATAAATTTTAGGCCAGATTGGATACTTATTTTTGTTGCGGTAATATCTGTTTTGTATCTTTATCAAGTCCATTATAATTACACAGGAAAAATTAATTTGGCCACCGACCGGACAGTTGGATATCACGACGTCAAAAACATGGTTTACCCTTATCCCTACTATTCAGACGAATGGGACGCGGTTTCTTTAATGAAATATTCAATTAATTCCCATGTACTACCTTTCAAAAATCCATTAGACAACAGTCTCTACATAAATTTTGCTGCGCCATTTTTTTCTTTTTTGTCTGGCATAGCGCTTCTGTTGAGGGTTGACCCGCTGTTGAGTTTCAACTACTTATCCATATTTATAAACACGCTAATAATTATTCTAGGATATGTTTTTTTGCGGTTCAACAAAATGCCAAAAGCAATTTCCGGAATAACTGCCTTGTTTTTGCTCTATATACCGTCTGCTGCAAATCTTCCCGGAACGTGGCACTTGATCCCGATTCATATGGGCATAGTTTTTTCGTTAATTGGTTTTTGTTTTATGAGTCTCAGCGAAATCAAATTAGCCGCCATGTCTGCCGTTGCTGTTTTAATGTTTTATCCGCCATTAATTTTATTTTACGCCCCGGCCTTGCTGATTTTTTTGTTTTCAAAAAGCAGTTTTATAAATATAAACGCTAAAAGAAGCATTGCTTTTTTGGCTGCTGGTTTATTTTTAGCGGGGCTGGCGGTTTTGGCGGTTTCTCCTCAAATAAAAGGGGCGATATTTTTAAGGCTGTTTTACCCATCTTTTTCCGGAAGCTATATACCGCAATATAATTTCTATGACATAATTCCGTGGGCAAGTATTTTATTTTTTATTTTTACCGCTAAAACTATTTTTAAGAACTACAAATGGCTTTTTTCTCAGATTGTTTTGGGCACTATTTTTTGGATTTTATATTCTTTTGCAACCTACAGAATAATCATAGATTATGAAAGAATTGTGTTTTTTACTTCTATAATAGTTGTTTTGGCATCGGGATTTGGGATGAAAATTTTGTTTGATTATATTGACTCAAAAAAGCTTATAAAATACCCCGCATCCAACTTTATAATAGCAGGCTTTATTATATTTTTTATTTTGTTTATTCCTTTTTATACCTCGCAAAATAATTGGCAAAAGTTTGTTTTAATAAATCCGGTAAACGGAGCCAAAGCATATGCCAAAGCTCCTGCGAATAATTATCTTGTTTCGGACGATATAGAATTATTTAAAGATATAAGGCAACAAAAATTTTTGAGTATTCCATGGAAGGGGCTGGTGATAGGCGTGGCAACAAATAATTATCCGGCTGTGGCAAAGGAGGGGATAATGTCTGTGGGGAATTCTAAAATAATAGATCAATTTTTGCAGGCAGATTGCGCGGGCAAGCTTAATATGGCAAAAAATCAAAAATTGGACTATATTTATTTATATGAATTTAACTGCCAAGGCTTTGAAAAAATCGGCACAAGCCAAGAAGGTTTTGTTTTGTTTAAGGTTTTATAATTTATGAATCTAAACTTCGCCTATTATAAAGCAAAAAGCATTTTGGGATTAAGTCTAAGCTTAGCCAAAGTAAAATTTAAGCTTAGAAACGAGGGGAGCTATCTTGGGGTTTTTTGGTATCTTTTAAGCCCCTTGGCTATGTTTTTAATACTCTTGTCTTTGAGGGGACTTACAAATAAAAATCCTATTGAATATTATCCGATATATTTATTGCTGGGGCTTATAGTTTTTAATCTTTTTAGATATGCTACAACAATTTCTACAAACGCTATAAGGGGAAACGCCGGACTTATAAAGTCATTAAAAATAAATTTGGAGCCGTTTGTTATTTCCGGAATTATGCAGGCTGTCTTCTCTCATATTTTTGAAGTGATAATATTAGTTTTATTTTTGTTTTATTTTAAAGTTTCGCTACTATGTATTTTGTTTTATCCGGTAGTACTTTTCTTTCTAATAATTTTTATAATCGGAGTCAGTTTTATTTTATCAACCATTGGTACATACATTAACGACATTGAAAATGTATGGAACATTTTTTTAAATTTATTATGGTTTTCCACGCCAATATTTTATTCAACCAGCAAGGACATTTTTATAAATAAAATAAACCCAATGTATTATTTTATTTTGGGCGCCAGAGAAATAATTATTTATAATAAATTGCCCGATTTTAAAATATTTTTAATAATGGCTGTTTTTAGTTTTGGATTTCTGGCAGTTGGCTTATTTGTTTTTGAAAAATATAAAAAAAGTTTTGCAGAATTCATATAAAAATGACGGGAACAAGAATTAGAGTTGATAAAATTTCAAAAAAGTTTAATATAGACTTTAGAAAAAATGAAGGGCTTTTGGCAAGGGTGTTGTATTTTTTGCCGAGGTCTTCTCCGAAGAGGGAATTGCTCGCAATAGAGGATGTCTCTTTTGACGTCAAGGCAGGAGAGATAGTGGGAGTTATAGGTAAAAACGGGTCGGGCAAGAGCACTCTGTTGAAAATTATCGCCGGGGTTTATGCTCCCAGTTTCGGAGAGGTTGAAACAACTGGTACAATGGTCTATTTAACCGGGCTTGGACAAGGGCTGGTGCCAAGGCTCACAATGCGGGAAAACATTCTTTTGATGGGCTCTGTTATGGGTCTGGCTCAAAATGATATTAAGAAAAAGTTGGGTGAAATAGTTGAATTTTCCGGGTTAAAAGAATTTATTGATTCCAAGGTTTATCAGTTTTCTTCCGGAATGATAACAAGGCTTAATTTTTCTGTGATGATACATTCATTAAAACACCACAACCCCGATATAATATTGCTAGATGAAGTTTTTGGCGCAGGAGGAGATATAGATTTTCAAAAAAAGGGAATAGAAAAAATGGAGGAACTAATAAGAAGCGGGGCGTCTGTTATTATGGTTTCGCACAGCTTAGAGATAATAAAAAAATACTGCCAAAAGGCAATTTTGTTGGACAAGGGAAAAATAGATTTCATGGGCGTGCCTGAGGAAACGGTCAAGCGTTATTTAAATAACAAATAATAGAATGAAAACCTTATTTTTGGGAGCTTATGGCTTTGGAAATCTTGGAGATGAACTTTGTTTATTGGAAGCAATAAGCGCTTTTCCGTCAAAAGAGGTATGGGTTCGGTCAGTTGCAAAAGAGTTTACTGCAAAGTGCGTAAAATGCGACGGATTTATAAAGTGGGAGCCAGCTTGTCCTGAAAAAAATTACATGGTTAATTTTGACAGAGTTGTACTTGGTGGAGGTGGTATCTTAAACGGTCCGCCGGGCAGGGATTATATGAGCTGGATTGTGGCCGCCCAGAACAGCGGAGCCAAAACTTATGTACATAATGTCGGAGCCACCGGTCCCGATGACGCAATCTGGATAACTCCAGAAATAAAGGAATCTTTTGAGAAGCTGGACGGGTTTAGCGTGAGGGACACAGATTCATTTGAAAGAATTAAAAAATGGGGCATAGTAAGAAAAGTGGAAAGGACATATTTTCCAGAAAAAAATATACATAAGGATATGTCTTTAGCCGAGCTTCTTCCAGAAGGGCCAATATTGGGAATTTCTTTTTTAAACGGAGGGGCTTTTTTTGACGCCATAAAAAGAAATAAGGTAAAAATTCAGGAAATAGTTGATCGATACAAAGGAATGAAGATTTTACCTATTATCAGTACGATACACACATTTGATGAATTGGAAAACGATATAGAGGGCTTTAAAAAATTTTACGCTTTATTTTTGAAAGATTTTGAAATAATAATGCCAGAAACTCTTCAAAAAGAATGGTGGCATAAAAATATGACCCCTCAAAAGTTAAAGGGCCTGATAAGTAAATGCGACGTGCTTATATCGCGAAGAAAACACAATTGTGTACATGCTTTTTCCTGCGGAGTAAAAACAATAGGAATTTTTAGAGATCACGATAAGGGCGTTGCCAGCGTATTCGATTCCTTAAGCGACATTATGCCCGAGGGATCTGAAATGATTCCTATAAAATAGCCTTTCTTATCTTTTCAATAAATATTTTGGTATCAAATTTTTTCGCCTGCTCAATGCAGGCGTTTTTGTATTGTTTTGGGTTTTGGCCGATAATGTTTATTGCTTCAATTATTTTATCTTCATTTATGTCATCAATCAAAATTCCGGTTTTGCTGTTAATAATTGTTTCTTTATATCCTCCTTCGTTTGGCGCTATAACCGGTTTTCCCGAAGCCATGGCTTCAACAACATTCATTCCAAAGTCCTCGTCTTTGCTTGTGGCTATGAATCCCTTGCATTCAGAATAAAAGACCAGAAGATCCTTGTCATCAACAAAGTTTGTAAAAAAAACATTGTCCTGGTTCATCCCTTTTAATTTTTGCGCATATTCTGCATGGCAATCATCGTAGCCGCCAATAACAACAAGGGTTTCGCCAGGCATCTTTTTAAAGGCGAGTATCTGCATCTCAATTCTTTTTTCGGGCGTCAACCTGTTTACCGAAAGCCAGTAGTTTTTTTCGTTTTTGTATTCCATTTTACAGGTTTCAACGGGGGGGTTTACAACAATAGAATCTCGGCCGTAAAAAGTTTTTACCCTTTGTTTGACGTTTTCGCTGTTAACAATTATTTTTTGTAAATCCAAAACAGCCTCCTGGTCTGTTTTTTCTGTTACTGCAAACTTTCTAAGCCTTATCTCAGAGGATATGGAAAAAATCAGGTTTTTTATAAAAACAAAAGGAAATGCCGCATAAATTTTAATTAGGCCGGCATTTTTTATTGCATTTTCAGTCAAATCTTTTGACCTTTCAATAGAATCTCTAGCGACGTCTTTAGATCTTATAACAGAATCCCGAGCCATGTCTCTGGATTTAATTATGGCGTCCTTAGTAATAGCACTAGACTTTATAATAGAATCTCTTGCAATGTCTCTTGATTTAATAATCGCATCTTTCGTTAAATCTTTTGATCTCACCGCAGAATCCCGAGCCATGTCTCTGGATTTAATTATGGCGTCCTTAGTAATAGCACTAGACTTTATAACAGAATCCCGCGCCAAGTCCCGAGATTTTATTATGGCGTCCTTAGTAATAGCACTAGACTTTATAATAGAATCTCTTGTTACGTCTTTTGATTTGATTATCGCGTCTCTGGCTAAATCTTTAGATATTATAAAAGAATTGTGGAGGCCGTTAAAAAACGCATCAATAATCCTCGCGAACTTATCGGGAATTATTTGTTTTTTAATAAAACATTTTTTAAGAGCGACAAATCTTGAATAAATTGTTTTATTTTGATTTTTCATTTTTTAGATCGTAAAGTCCCCTAAGCGGGGTGTGGCAATACCATAAATTAGGCGTGTGTTTTTTCGTGGCATAAATAGAAAAGTTACCCGAAAAAATAAAAAAGTCGTATTGTTTTGAAAAATCGCATTCTGAAAATCTTTTTCTGCACAATGCTGGCGCAAGGTTTGAAAAAAACGATTTTTCGCCAAGGCTAATAATTTTTATTTTGTTAAACCCGGCCTCGGCTATAATGTCGAGGTCGGCCTCCGAAGTTATTATGTCTGCGCCAAGGTTTTCTGCCATAATTAAAACCAATTTTTCCGCGCCCCCTATAACCCTGAAATAATCATGAAAGATAGCAATTTTCATTTATTTGCTGACTAATGCATTAATTTTTTCTATAAATATTTCTGTATCAAACTTCTTCGCCTGCTCGATGCAGGCGTTTTTATATTGTTCTGGATTTTTTCCAATAGCTTTTATTGCTTCCATTATTTTATCTTCGTTGATATTATCGATTAGAATTCCGGTTTTGCCGTTAATAATTGTTTCTTTATATCCTCCTTCGTTAGGGGCTATAACCGGTTTTCCCGAAGCCATTGCTTCAACAACGTTCATTCCAAAGTCCTCGTCTTTTGAGGTTGTGATAAACCCTCTGCAATTTGCGTATAATTCTTTTAATTCTTCGTCATTAACCCAGCTTTTTATTTCGACATTATCCGGTTTTATTTTTTTAATATAATTTGCATATTGCAAAAAATGTTTTGAAGCTTCATAACTTCCGATAATTATCAACTTCTCGTTGGGCAATTTTGAAAAAGCCCCTAGTTGCATATCAATTCTTTTGTGAGATATTAGCCTGTTAACCGAGAGCCAAAAATCCCCATTTTTGATATATTCGAATTTTTTAGTTTCTATGGGCGGATGAATTATTTTAGAACTTTTGTCTAAATATTTTTTTACTCTATTTTTTGTATTTTCTGAATTACAAACGATTTTATTTACGCTTTTTATATATTTTTTGTTAAGATATCTATTAAATATTACCCAAACATCAAAAAAAGGCTTTTTCCATGTAGCAACCAAACTATTTTTTATGTAATCTTTTAAATCCCAAATTTCGCGAATGGGTGAGTGCACATACCATAAATTAGGTTTATTATTTACTGCCCCAGACATTGCCCAATCTCCGGCGATTATATAAAAATCATATTTATTTTTTAAATTAAAAAGTCGGAATTTTAATAAAGCCAATTGTTGCCTGAAAGGAGCGTTAACCGGCACCTTCCCAATAGAAAAAATTCTAGGCAAGATATTTTCAAAGCCCATTTTTTTAATTTTATCTGGGTCAATATTGGTTGTATAAATGTCGGCGCCTAATTCACGCGCCAAAATAAGCGAGACCATTTCAGCCCCGCCAATATTATCTAAAAAATTATGAAAAACCGCAATTCTCACTTAATTCTCTTTAATTGATAATATTGAAAGCATAAACGAAGAAAAAATTGTTTGCACGCCCAAAATTATAAGCGTAAGTCCCACGATGGAGTTTTTAATTTCGTTTAGCGAGCCGAATCCGTTTCCAACCCATTTTGATATTATGAAGGTATAGATAAAAGCTCCAAGTAGTAAGATTATAATGCCGGCAATACTCGCCCTTTCTATTGTAATTAAATTATAAATTTTTTGCATAAAATCCGATTTTTCTCCCAAATGATTCATGGCATACGATTTTGCAAAAGCCGAGAATATTATAAGCTGGTAGCCGATTACAATTAGGGCTGAAGAAAAAAACATGGGATGGTAATAAAGGTTTAGCCCCAAAATTTTTGGCGCGCCAAAATAAAGCCAAGTCATAGATAGCGCGCCAATTAAAAAAAGAAAACCTCCCGGAATAAAAAACAAAAATAGGGGAGAGTATAAAAGCATAAATCTTAAATGTTTCCACGCATCCGAAAAAGGCCTTAATTTTGAGTTTCCCATTCTTTTATAATAATTTATGGGGAGCTCTTTTATTTTAAGATTATTTTTTATTGCTTTTATTATCATTTCGGAAGCAAACTCCATTCCCGTTGTGCGCAGGTTTATTTTTTCAAGAGCTGATTTTCTGATTGCCCGCATTCCCGTATGTGAGTCTTTAATCTTGGTGAAAAAAAATAATCTTAAAATAAAAGACAAAATCGGGTTTCCTATATATTTGTTTAAAAATGGCATGGCGCCTTTTTCCATTTTCCCGCCAAACCTGTTTCCCAAAATTAAGTCGTTACCCTTTTTAAGATGTTTTATAAAATTGGGAATTTCTGTAAGGTCATAGGTTCCGTCGGCATCGGCCATGAAGATATATTTCCCTTTTGCAACCTTAAATGCTTCAAGATAAGCAATGCCATATCCTTCTTTGTCGTGCTTTATCAAGATCACATTATTCTTTCGGGCGACCTCTGGGCTTCTGTCAGAAGACGAATCGGAAACAATTATTTCAGCAGATAGATTATTTTCCTTTATGGTTTTTTTTATTTTGTCTAAACAAAAACCCAGCCCAGCCTCTTCGTTTTGGCAGGGGAGTATTACGCTTATCTCCGGATAAACATTTTTGGTTTTCATTTAATTGGTCGGGATATTGGGATTTGAACCCAAACTAAATCCACCCCATGGACTCGTGCTACCGTTACACTATATCCCGTTGAATTTATAATACATTAAAACACAAAAAAATAAATGCCCGATGAGCATTTATTTAATTTCATTTTATTATTTTATTAAACTTTTGACAATCTCTTGATGCACTTTGTGCAGGCGAGGACTCTTTTGCCTGCGTCTTTTCCAAACGTCAACTTAACCCATTGAAGATTGGGGTATTTTCTGACTTTGTTTGTCGGGTTGTATTTTCCTCTTAATTTAACAAGGGTAACGCTCATCCCGGATTTCTTTGCGCAAATTGTGCAAACTTTTTCCATAAAATTATATTAGCACCTATTTTATTTTTTTGCAATACGTAGTACTATAATAATATGTTTACAGGAATTGCCATTACAATTTTTTCTCTGATTGTTTTGCTTTTTTCGGTTATCATCCACGAATTGGCTCACGGCTATGTTGCTTTCTCGTTGGGCGACCCAACCGCAAAATACGAAGGCAGACTGACTTTAAATCCGCTAAAACACCTAGACCCGTTTGGCTCGGTAATACTTCCCCTGCTTCTATTAATAGCAACAGCGGGGCAGGGGCCGATTTTTGGATGGGCAAAGCCGGTGCCAATAAATCCATACAACTTTAAAGACCAAAAGTGGGGAACTCTTAAGGTTTCTATTTCGGGACCGTTAACAAATTTTGGAATAGCGATAATTTTCGGTTTGCTAATAAGGTTTTTGAATTTTCCGCAGTTGCTTCCCTTGATGCAATTGTTAAGCATCGTTGTTTTTTATAACTTTTTGTGGGGAATATTTAACTTGGTCCCAATTCCTCCGCTTGACGGCTCGTGGATTCTTTTTCGTTTTTTACCGCAAGGCCTTGAACAGGTAAAAAACACCTTACAACAATATGGTTTATTTATTTTAATTTTCTTTATATTCTTTGGTGGGCTTACGGGTCTTAGCATACTGGCGCAGTATTTTTTTCAATTAATCACCGGCATCTCTTTCGCCGTATTATAAACGTTGACATAGTAATGGTTGGTTGTAATACGAGTTATGCCTAAAAAACTACGATCGTGAGTATTTGGTCATAACTTTTTATGGAATTATAAAATATTTATGAAGCAACCCACTCGGGATAAAATATTACTTTTGCTGCTTTCGGGCGTAGCCTTGGGTTTTGCTTATTCCCCAAACCGTTATAGAAAAATTTTAAGGATAACAGGGAAAGAATGGAAAAGAATTAACGAGGAAGAGTTAAGGAGAGGAATTAGAAATTGTTATCGTTCTAAGTTAATAAAAGAAAAAGATAATCCTGATGGGACTACAACCATAGAATTAACCGAAAAAGGGAAAATGCGTGTTTTGACATACGACTTCAATAAAATGGAAATCAAGCAAAAAGAGTGGGACAGAAAATGGCGCGCGGTTATTTTTGACATACCGGAGAAATTAAGATGGGGGAGAGATTCGTTGCGAAAAAAGCTAAAAAATTTGGGGTTCTGTGAATTTCAAAAGAGCGTTTTTGTATTTCCTTATGATTGCAAAGACGAAATAGATTTTATTATTGAATTTTTTAAAATGCGAAGGTACGTGCGATATGGAGTTTTTGATTATGTGGATAATGAGCCACACTTAAAGGAATTTTTTAGGTTGAAATAATCTAAAACACTCTAAAATAGTTATGCCTAAAAAACTACGATCGTGAATATTTTGGCATAACTTGAAAAGCGGAAATAATAAAATTAAAAAAATGAAATAAAAAAAGAGCCCAGTAATTTGCTGGGCGAACGCGGCCTCGTCGCGTTTTGTTTAGGAGAGCCTAGCCACTCTTACATCAAGTGATTCCGTAATCTCCACATAAACCCATCTTTTGCTGGATGGGTAATACTTGAGACAGCTTTGCATCCCCGATAAACCTACAAGATAGTTGTCGTCAGGAAGCGCGAAGCGGTAAGCAACAAATACCGTAATCCATCCCAAGCTTGGGCGGTAAAAACTGATTTCTTTTCCTTTTTCCGGAACTTCCGGCGGGAAAACTTCTGCCAGTGGTTGAAGCCCTTGATCAATCATCGTCAAATTCCTTGATTGGTGGTGAAAAAAGAACTGAATAAAAAATATTACAAAATATAGAGGAAGTTGTCAAATATTGTTGACACTAAGAAAATTATTTGCTAACATATTAATATTATGCCAACAATACATCAATTAATAAAACACAACAGAAAAAGTAAAAAAAGAGCAAAAAAGGGAGTTGCTCTGCAGTTTGGTTTTAACGTTTTGAAAAACAGGCCTTCGCATTATGCCTCTCCGTTTAAAAGAGGAGTGTGCGTGAAGGTTTTTACCCAAACTCCAAAAAAGCCAAACTCGGCTTTGAGAAAAGTTGCCAGAGTAAAATTATCAAACGGAATGGAAGTTACAGCATATATTCCTGGCGAAGGGCACAATTTGCAGGAGCACTCGGTTGTTATGATTAGAGGAGGAAGAGTTAAAGACTTGCCTGGAGTTAGATATCATATTGTTAGAGGAGTTTTGGACACAGCAGGAGTTGAAAACAGAAAACAGGAGAGGTCAAAATACGGAGCGAAAAAGGTTAAAAAATAAAACATGAGAAGAGCTTATAAAAAACATATCGTAGCGCCAGACAGAGTTTACAACGACACAGTGGTGGCTTTGCTTATAAACAAAGTTATGATTAAGGGCAAAAAAACAACCGCGCAGAAAATTGTGTATGGAGCTTTTGATATTATAAAAGAACAAACAAAAAAAGAGCCTATAGAGATTTTCCGCTTGGCAGTTGAGAACGCTTCTCCGGCTTTGGAAGTTAAACCAAAAAGAATTGGAGGAGCAACCTATCAGGTTCCAATGGAAGTGAGGGGAGAAAGAAAGTTGGCTTTGGCTTTTAGATGGCTTTTGGAAGGAGCAAGAGCAAAAAAAGGAAAACCAATGGCAGAAAGATTGGCCCAAGAATTGGTGGACTGCTCAAACAACCAAGGAAACGCTATCAAAAAGAAAAACGACACCCTCCGCATGGCTGAAGCCAACAAAGCTTTTGCTCACTTTGCGCGCTCGCGATAAAAAAAGAGCCCCTCCTTCGCTAAAAGCTACGGACGGGCAATGCCAGCTAATTTGCTGGGCAACGCGACCTCGTCGCGGTTTGTATGGAGTCTGGTTCAGGTTCTCTGAATCAGAACATAGAGGAGATAAAAGACGAGAGCCGTAAGCACGTACAAGCCAAGCACATAAGCAGTTTTTTCTTTCACGGTTTTTTCCCCTAGAAAGACCCTGGAGTTGAACTATAAAGTATAATACAAAAAATAGTAAAATAAGTCAAGTATTTAAAATTTTAAATTAAAAATTAACAAGTATGCCTGCTACTAGAGTACATCCACTTAATACATTAAGAAATATTGGAATTATTGCTCACATTGATGCCGGGAAAACTACATTTTCTGAGCGTCTTTTGTTTTATACCGGAGTTTCGCACAAAATTGGGGAAGTTCACGAAGGAGATACGGTTATGGATTGGATGGTGCAGGAAAGGGAAAGGGGAATTACAATTACTTCTGCTGCCACAACAATGTATTGGAGAGAGCACCAAATAAACTTGATTGACACCCCCGGCCATATAGACTTTACTGCGGAAGTTCAACGCTCGCTCAGAGTTTTGGATGGAGCTGTGGTGGTTTTTGACGGAGTTGCCGGAGTTGAACCTCAAAGCGAAACAGTTTGGCGTCAGGCAGACAAATACGCTGTGCCAAGAATTTGCTTTGTGAACAAATTAGACAGAATGGGAGCCAGTTTTGAAAAATCTTTTGCTTCTATTTTATTAAAACTTACGCCAAACGCGGTTGCTGTTTCATTTCCAATGGGTTTGGAGGAAAAATTGGAGGGAGTTGTGGATTTGATAAAAATGAAAGCCCTGTATTTTGAGGGTGAAAAGGGGATCGATGTTGTTGAAAAAGGAATTCCCGCAGAATGGAAGGAAGAGGCCGATACATGGCACAAAAAAATGATTGAAAAAATTGCCGGAGAAGATGATGCCTTAACAGAGAAGTTTTTAGAGGGAAAAGAAATTACAGCAGAAGAAATAAAAGCAGTTTTAAGAAAGTCGGTTTTAAATTATAAATTAGTTCCTGTTTTTTGCGGAAGCGCTTTAAAAAACAAAGGAGTGCAGGCAATTTTGGACGCGGTTGTGGAATTACTTCCAAGCCCGCTTGATGTGGTTTCGCAAAAAGGAACAGATCCAAAAACCGGAGCTGTTATTGAAAAAAAGGCGGAAGACAACGAGCCGTTTAGCGCATTGGTGTTTAAAATTGCAACAGACCCGTTTGTGGGAACATTAACATTTTTCAGGATTTATTCAGGAAAACTGGAAAAAGGAACTTATGTTTTAAACGCAAACACAGGAGAGCAGGAAAGAATTGCTAGAATTTTGAGAATGCATGCCGACGAAAGGCAGGAGCTTGATGTTTTGTATGCTGGAGAAATTGGAGCAACCGTTGGATTAAAAGCAACAAGCACCGGCCACACATTGTGCGACAAAGACCATCCGGTTATTTTGGAAAAAATTGTGTTTCCAGAACCTGTTATTGGAATAAGAGTTGAGCCTAAAACAAAAGCCGACCAGGAAAAACTTATTATGTCTATCAGGAAGCTTACAGAAGAAGACCCGACTTTTAGAGTAAAAGAAGACATTGAAACAGGAGACACTGTTATTTCAGGAATGGGAGAATTGCATTTGGATATTATTGCAGACAGATTGAGAAGAGAATTTCACGTTGAAGCAAATTACGGCAGGCCTCAGGTGGCTTACAGAGAAACAATTACCGGCGAAGCTAATGGTGAAGAAAAATATGTAAGGCAATCGGGCGGAAAAGGCCAATATGGGCACGTTTTGCTAAAAATTAAGCCAAAAGAAAGGGGAGCGGGATTTGAATTTGTTGATGAAATTAAGGGAGGAGCAATTCCAAAAGAGTTTATCAAGCCCGTTGAAAAAGGAGTTGTGG
>MHPP01000006.1 GCA_001822095.1 Candidatus Staskawiczbacteria bacterium RIFOXYC1_FULL_38_18 | reverse complement strand
TCAACAATGGGGTTTACCCGATATGGCAATGCAGGGACTATCAAACATTTTTCTCGTAGAAAAAACCCGCGCAGCCGCCAAGGAACTTTTAGAAAAAGATCCCGAGCTTAAAGAATATCCCGAACTCAAAGAGAGATTAAAAGCCTTCGAAAAACGCATCCACTTTGAATAGGGCTACCCGTCATTGCGAGGAGCCAGCAGGCGACGTGGCAATCCAGGAACATCACAAACACTCTGGATTCTGGCTTTCGCCAGAATGACAAAAAACACGCAAACTAAAAATCAGCGATTTTACTCGCTGATTTTTTAATTTTATTTATTTTTCAGATTCTGGCTTAACAAAAACATAGTCCTTTCCGGTACGTTTTTTATACTCTTCTAAATACTCTGCCTTCAACTCTTCACGTCCCCTTACAACCTTCTCTCCTCCCCTTTGCGCATCTCTTTGCTCATCATTGGGCACACCCCCCTGCATCAACATACTAATATAGAGTTCAATCTCTTTTTCTATTTTTTCAATATTCTGAGTCAACTCTTCATCGCTTAAATTTGCAAAATCATTCTCTTGTTTTGATTCTCCTTCTCCTTTTGGCATAAATTTTTTATTTAATTATTTTTAATTACTTTTTTATTGCGGGCATATCAAGAATATTTTCAATATCCAAAATGCGAGTTTCCAATTTATTATTTTTCTTTAAATCTTCACTTATTGAATCCAACTTTTTATTCAAAATTTTGACATCTTCTTTGGTGACAAGTCCATTTACTTTTACAGCGAGCCCATCTAAATCTTCTTTTTTCGCAGCAATTTCCATAAAACTTTCAAATTCTTTTTTTGTGACAAAACTTTCCTTCATAAAAGGAAACAAAACTTCTTTATTATATTTTTTAAGTTGACCTAATGTCAATGGATTTTCGTTTTTCGCCATGAATTTATACTTTTTTAATTTCTTTTTTTTCTTTAAAAAGTTTATTTTTCTTTAAAAAGTTTAGAATTGGCGTCGCGCAAGATTCACACAAATCCGCTTTTTCTGTCCACGCAAACCTAACATCAACCTTATTTCTATGATCTATTTCCTTTTCGCAGATATCGCATTTAGTAATAAACATATTTTTGTGATTATATTTTCATTCTACTCCCCTAAAAACGCTTGTCAAATCTGGATTCCCGCTTTCGCGGGAATGACGTAAAAGGGCTATGTCGGACTTAACCCAGATTTATTTCCTCACTTTTTCAGTGACCCAAAAGCCCAGGTATTTGCCGAGCATCAGGCGAATTTGGGCGTCTAAAGCCGGGAATGAGCCAAACAAAATTAAGGTTACAGGAAGCAAAAGCCACTGCAAAAATACTGTGGATTTTTTGTACCATCTTATATGCCACTTCATATCGTTTGGGATAGGAGGCAAAAGCATTGTACTCAAAATTGCCGAAACAATCATTCCAACCATTGAAATTGTCATAATTCTGCCTGTTAAAATTGGCAGGTTAAATGATAAAACCGTGAAGTTAAAACTTTTCCCGCCCAGCAAAATCGGTAGCCAGCCCAGCAAAAACAGCAAAAGGGCTGCTGTTGCCCAAGACCAAAATCCCTCTAAAATAGTAAACAAATGCGAAAATTTTGTTAAAAAAGAAATATTTTTATTTTTTAAAAATCCAAACATCATATATGGAATTTCGGCGCACCCCCAAGCCCAGCGCTTTTGCTGCTTATATTGGTTTATGCCGGTCCGCCACAAATTTTTTGCCATAACTGCGTCCATTGAAACCATATAATAAATGGGCACAACACGATAGTTACCGTTGTAATAAAAATATGCTTTCCAAAAAATACGCGAGTCGTCTGAAACAACATTTGCGGGGTATCCCACTTCAAAAAAAACTTTTGCCGGAATTGAGTGCGAAGAATATGTGGTAAGCTTTTCGGCCCTTTCCTGTTGGATCATCTGCCAAAAAGTGTTTGAAGTTGAAACCACGCGGGCAAAAGCCGGAGCAGACCAAATATTGTTGTTATAAACGGGAACCGGCTGATAGCTGGCCTGCAAGGGGTTTTCTTCTGTTAAATAATAATAAGTAACGCAGGCAAAATACTGGGCATAAACTTTTGTATCAATGTCAAAAGTTGAAACCAAAATATTTTCATATGGAATTTTTAGGTTATCTATCACTTCTTTTAAAAACTTTCCGGCATTGGCTACGTTAGATCCCTTACCGCCAATTTCCCCCTTAATATTATTTAGATGCACAGAGACTAAAAATTTATAAAATTTGCCTGAATATTCTTTTGCCAGTATTTCAGCCGTTCTTTCAAATTGTTCTCCCGCCCTTTGCTCAATTGCCAAAACAATAATTATTTTTTCTTTTGGGTATGAAGATTTTATTATGGAATCCAAACTTTCTCTTATAAGCTCTTCTGATTCTTTATAGGTTGGCAAAATAACTGCGTGATAAATATCTTTCCAATCCTTACCCCTTATCTTTTTTAACTCCTTTAACCAATCTTTTTTCATATGGGCTTTTGTCCTGAAATATCCGATTATTTGGTGCAAAGAAAAATAAAAAATCCTGAAAAGGTAATAAAAGCAAAAACAAATAACAAAAATTGCCACAGCCGACGGCAATATCCAAGACAAAACAAGGACACCTAAAAGTGTGCCCAAGCTTAAAATTCCGGGAATCATTTCAAAAAATCTGTACAGGATTCTTTCTCTCGGATTTTTTAAATCCGAAGCTTTTGATATATCCAGATAGTCTTTCTTATCCATTATATTTATTGCTGTGCTCCCAGCCGGATTTGAACCGGCGTTACAGGAATGAAAATCCTGCGTACTAGACCAGGCTATACGATGGGAGCATTATATAAATATATTAACCTAAAAATTGAATTTTTGCAAATTTCTGGTATGATTATTGATATGAAAATTTTGGCTATAGAAACAAGTTGCGACGACACCGGAATTGCGATTATAGATGTAAAAGAGAATAAAAATTCTCCTGATTTTACCGTGCTTTCAAATGTTATTGCCTCGCAAGTTGAGCTTGGCAAAAAATACGGCGGAGTTTATCCTATGATGGCAAAAAGAGAACACGAAAAAAACTTGCCCCCAACCTTAAAAACTGCACTAAAACAAGCAAAATTTTCTTTAAAAGATATAGATTTAATTGCAATAACAAACGGGCCGGGGCTGGAGCCATGTTTGTGGGTGGGTGTAAATTTTGCAAAAGATTTGTCAAAAAAATGGAACATTCCATTAGTTCCGGTAAATCATATAGAGGGACACATTTTAGTAAATCTTTTAAATAAACAGTCAGCATATAACCCTCGTCATAAATCACGCGATAGCGTAAAATCTGATAAGGGTCAAATTTTGTTTCCGGCAATTATGCTTGTTGTTTCGGGCGGACATACTCAAATTATTTTAGTAAAAAAAATCGGGAGCTATCAAATACTTGGCGAAACAAGAGACGACGCAGCCGGAGAATGCTTTGACAAATGCGCCAAAATTTTAGGCCTTGGCTACCCCGGCGGCCCAATTATCGAAAAACTCGCTTCTCGTGTCATTCCGGGCTTGACCCGGAATCCAGAGTCCGTGCACAAAACCCTGGATTCCCGCTTTCGCGGGAATGACAAGATAGATAGACGCCCGACGTCTATCCAACTACCGAGACCGATGATAAACACAAAAGATTACGACTTTTCTTTTTCCGGCTTAAAAACCGCTGTTTTGTATGCAGACAAAAAAGTTAAAAATAAAAGCGCAAAATATAAAATAGAGATGGCGAAGGAAATACAGCAGGCTATTGTAGATGTTTTGATAAAAAAAACAATAAAAGCTGTAAAAGATTTTAAAGCAAAAACTTTAATTTTAGGAGGAGGGGTTTCAGCAAACACCGAACTGCGAACCCAGCTTTCCAAAATCTCCCACGTTCCCGTAATATTCCCAAAACCAGAACTCTCCACCGACAACGGCCTGATGATTGCCATTGCCGGATATTTTAATCGCAATAAAAAAAGGGCTAAATCCGACATAGCCCGAATCTCCGCCGACGGGAATTTACGAATTGATGAATAGGTGCTAAAATTAGCAAATAAAATCTATGGAACTTTCACCTCAATACGACCCAAAACAAACCGAAGATAAAATTTATAAACTCTGGGAGGAGTCGGGTTTTTTTAATCCGGATAATCTGCCGGGCAAACGCAAAA
Organism: Candidatus Staskawiczbacteria bacterium RIFOXYC1_FULL_38_18; assembly: GCA_001822095.1. Lineage (GTDB taxonomy): Bacteria > Patescibacteriota > Minisyncoccia > Minisyncoccales > Staskawiczbacteraceae > XYD1-FULL-39-28. The sequence goes on along the minus strand of MHPP01000006.1, from coordinate 18,652 downwards.
AGCCTTTTACCATAATAATGCCACCCACAAATGCCAACGGAAATTTGCACGCAGGGCATGCTTTAGTTATGACAATTGAGGACATTATGACCCGTTACAAAAGAATGCGCGGGTTTAGGGCTTTGTGGCTTCCGGGGCTAGACCATGCGGGATTTGAAACTCAGGTTGTTTACGAAAAAAAACTTGAAAAAGAAGGCAGAAGCAGGTTTAAAATGACGCCCGAAGAATTATATAAAGAAATTTGGGATTTTACTGAAGAAAACAAAACAAATATAAAAAACCAGGTTAAAAAAATGGGTTCTTCGTGCGACTGGTCGCGCGAAAAATTTACATTAGATGAGGACATTGTAAAAACCGTTTACGCTACTTTTGAAAAGTTAAAAAAAGACGGCTTGATTTACAAAGGCAAAAAAATAATCAATTGGTGCCCAAAACACCAGACTTCCCTATCGGATTTAGAAACCTCAGACACTGAAAAAGTTGATAAATTTTATTATTTAAAATACGGGCCTTTTACAATTGCCACCGCCAGGCCCGAAACAAAGTTTGGCGACAAGTATGTGGTAATGCATCCAAAAGACAAAAGATATAAAGACTATAGAGATGGCCAGAAAATAGAACTGGAATGGATAAATGGGCCAATTACAGCCACTATTATAAAAGACAATGTTATTGATATGGATTTTGGAACAGGAGTTATGACAATTACGCCTTGGCACGACGCAGTTGACTTTGGAATTGCAGAACGGCACAACTTGGAAAAAGAACAAATTATTGATTTTTACGGCAGGCTTCTGCCAATTGCCGGAAAATTTGCCGGAATGAAAATTGCAGAAGCCCGGCCCCTGATAATTGAAAAACTTCAGACAAAAGGCCTGGTTGAAAAAGTTGAAGAAAATTACAAACACATAACCAAAACCTGCTACAAGTGCGGAACATTAATTGAACCACAAATAAAAGAGCAGTGGTTTTTAAAAATGGAACCATTAGCAAAACCCGCGATTAAAGCGATCAAAAAAGGTGATGTAAAATTTATTCCGGAACATTATAAAAAAATTGCTCTACATTGGTTAAACAATATAATTGACTGGAATATTTCACGCCAAATTGTTTGGGGCATGACGATACCCGGTGACGAGGAGCATCAGGTTTTTGACACATGGTTTTCTTCGGGGCAATGGCCCTTCGCTACACTCAGGGCAGGCCGTAAAAATGATTTTAAAACCTTCTTCCCGACAGATGTTATGGAAACCGGGGGCGACTTAATTTTTTTCTGGGTTTCAAGAATGATCATGTTTTCTTTGTATAATACAAAAAAAGTTCCGTTTAAAACTGTTTATATGCACGGATTGGTTTTGGATGCAAAAGGCCAAAAAATGTCTAAATCCAAAGGAAATGTTATAAATCCTTTAGACTTAATTGAAAAATTTGGCACCGACGCTTTGAGAATGGGCTTGGTTGTTGGAAATACTCCGGGTACTTCTTTGCCGTTGGACGAAAACAAAATAAGAGCTTACAGAAATTTTGCCAACAAAATTTGGAACGCCTCGCGATTTGTCTTGGGGCAAATCGGAAACTCGAAATCAGAAACTCGAAATCGGAAACTAACAGCCAAAGACAAAAAACATCTGGCTGGTTTTAAAAAACTTGCAAAAGAAGTGACAAAGCAAATGGATTCATATAAATTTTATATTGCATCTGAAAAAATTTACCATTATTTCTGGCACACTTTTTGCGACAAAATAATTGAAGAAAGCAAAAACACAAAAAACAAAGCTTCAAGCCAGCATTTGCTACTGGAAATTTTAACAGGATCCCTAAAACTTTTGCACCCTTTTATGCCCTTTATTACAGAGGAAATTTACCAGCAACTTCCCCTTAAAAAGAAAAAAGGGTGTATAATGATAGAAGAATGGCCTTTATAAAATGGATTTTAAAATAATACTCTATATAATTTTTGGAATATTGCCATCATTAACGTGGCTCTTTTATTACCTTGCAAAAGATCTGCACCCCGAACCCAAAAAAACAATTTTGAAAATTTTTTTATGGGGCGCGCTTATAACAATTCCAGTATTTTTTGTGCAAATAGGACTAATGGCTTTACTGGCAAAAGTTAATTTGGACCCCCTAATAACTTCTTTGATTTACTGGTTTTTGATAATAGCTTTTTCAGAAGAAATTTTTAAATTTTTAGTTGTTAAATTAAAAATAATGAACAGCCCGGATATGGATGAGCCCCTAGACATAATGCTTTACATGGTGGTGGCGGCTCTTGGATTTTCTGCTTTAGAAAACATTCTTTATTTGTTTAACCCAGTAACAGGATTGTCTTTTGACGAGCTGGTAAAAAGAACTTTATTGCTAAGTTTTATAAGATTTGTTGGAGCTACTTTGCTGCACACTTTATCTTCGGCGATTATTGGTTATTTTATGGCAGTATCAAATTTTGACGAAAAAAACAGGTCATTTGAATTGGCAAGCGGCATAATTATGGCAACAGCCTTGCATGGATTGTATAATTTCTCTATAATGAAGCTGGCAGGATATCAAGCTCTAATTGTTCCTGCGGTTATCTTATTAACCATGAGCTTTCTCACTTTTTTGGGCTTTGATAAGCTTAAAAAAATGAAAGGCGTAACAATACTAAACTATGGCAAAAAGAATTAAGCCGGAAAATGTTCCCGCCTCCGCTGAAAGCTTCGGCGAGGCGAAGGAAGAAAAAAATATTTTTGAGCAAGACGGAGAACTTGTTATAGATGTTTTTGAAACCGGAGAAAATTTTGTAGTTTCGGCCGCAATTGCGGGGGTCCAAATAAAAGATATAGACATATCCTTGGAAAAAGATATGATGGTGATAAAAGGCAACAGGTGCGACCCGCATCCAACAGCCGAAAAAAGATATTTTTATCAAGAGTGCTATTGGGGGCCTTTTTCCAGAAAAATTGTTCTGCCCGAAAACATTGATATTGATAAAGCAGACGCCCAAATGGATAAAGGGGTTTTAACAATAAAAATTCCCAAAAACGAGCCGGGTAGCGGAAAAATCGGCATAAAAACAGCATAAATTAAAAAATCCCGCAGAAGCGGGATTTTTTCTTTGTGCCGAGGAAAGGAATCGGACCTTCGACCACTGCTTTTTCAGAGCAGTGCTCTACCACTGAGCTACCTCGGCTAAACTTATCTGAATGCCCTTCGGCCTTGCTCGGGGCACATTTCTGCTAAAATGTGGACGCTACAGGACTCGAACCTGTGACCCTCTCAGTGTAAATGAGATGCTCTACCAGCTGAGCTAAGCGTCCAATCTGGTGCGCGGGACAGGAGTCGAACCTGCATGCCTTGCGGCACCAGCTCCTTAGGCTGGCGTGTCTGCCATTTCACCACCCGCGCCCGCCCGATCTCTAATTTTTAGAATCCTCAGCTGGTTTCTCTGTTTCTGCAACAGGGGTTTCTTCCCGCCCCTCCGGGGCGAGGCTCGCCTCTTCTGAGGCGGCAACTTCCTTTGGTTCATCTGTAATAACATCCGCAAATTCCTTATTTTTCAGTCTGGCTTTTTTACCTTTGGCTGTTCTCAAATAATAAAGTTTTGCGCGTCTTACTTTTCCGTGTTTTATAACTTCAAATTTTTCTATGGCTGTTGAGTGTATAGGGTAAACTCTTTCAACACCAACGCCGTCAACAACCTTTCTGACGGTTATTGTGGCTGAAATTCCTTTGCCGTGTTTTTTAGCCAAAACCACGCCCTCAAAAATCTGAATTCTTTCTTTGACTTGCCCTGAGCCCGTCGAAGGGTCCCCTTCTTTGATTTTCTGGTGTACTTTAATTGTATCGCCAGGCCTTAAATCAGGCAACTTTTTTTCCTGCTCTTTATTAAATTTTTCTAATAATGTTGTCATATCCGTAAATTTTAAATTTAAAATTTTAAATTTTTAATTATTTTACTTAATTCCTCCGGCAGTTCTGATTTTAATTCTTTTTTTCCTCCGCTCACTAATTGGATTTTTAAGTATGAAGAATGAAGAAATTGCCTTGTCAGGCCTTTTGGAATCGGTGAATTTTTAAAAGAATATAACTTATCTCCCGCGATCGGATGTTTTAAATAAGAAAAATGACACCGTATTTGGTGGCGTCTTCCTGTTTTTATTTGCACTTCCAATAATGTGTAATCTTTATATCGGGTCAAAACTTTATATTCTGTCACAGCCTCTCTGGCGGATTTTGGGGCATTTACCGGAGAATAAACTTTTTGCTTTCTCGGGTCTCCTTTTGCCCTGGCAATCAAATTTTTAATCTCGCCTTTTTCATCCTTTACCACCCCCTCAACTAAGCAAACATATTTCTTTTCTACCTCTCTATTCTTAAAACATTTTTGGAAAAAAATCAAGCCCTCAGGGCTTTTTGCCACCAATAATATGCCCGAAGTGTCTTTGTCCAATCTATGCACAATTCCGTACCTTGGTGCCTCTCCCACGCTTTTTAACTCAGGTTTTTGCTCTGTTAAATAGTTTATTAGTGTTTTTTCTTCACTTTTTAAAGCCTCTCCTTCCGGAAAAACCACCACTCCAGCCGGTTTATCAACCACCAGCAAATCTTTATCCTCATAAATTATTTTTATCTTTTCCATTCTTTTATATCTGGATGAAAATCAACTTGATATTCCGGGATTCCCAGCTTGATACCATAATTCTTTGCCTCGCTGTATTGCTTTTTATTTCCCCTGTCTATTCTAAAAACTTTGTTGCGGAAAATGATAAAGTGTAAATCATCATTTTTAAAATCAGCGTACCAATTATGCGCAGATTCCAAACTTTCGCTCAGTTCTTTTGAAACCTTGGCGGCCCTTTCCGCGCCGACTTCAATGCTATCAAACGTCCATTGTTTTAACCATGGAGTTTTGTGTCTTTCGGTAACCTTCTCAACTTTTTTACTCAAAATTTTTACCTTTTGCAAGACATCTTTATTTTCCAAACTTTCTTCAATAATCACGCCAATATAATTCATTTTATTAAGCTCGTGAAACGCAAATTATTTTTAAATCCATTTATTGTTTTTTGAATCTTATTATATCGTGATAGATAATACCTTTGCTATTTTTGTCTATCTCTTTGTTTAAATCAATCTCTTCATCAGAAACAATGCCATCTTTGCTCAATATCGTTACTTTACCAATAGTATAATTTTTGTTTTCCGTGGGGCTACCCACTAACCAAATTTTCGCCTCGGTTTCTTTTTTCTGCAAATGATCAATAAGGATTTTTATATCGTTTCCATATATATTTTTGTAAGTTCCAATAATTAAATTATAGATACTTATTTTGGGTATAATTTTTTGGGAAATAAAATCTTTGAACGATTTAGAAAAATCAGTAAATTCTTTTACATCAAACGCATAACCACTAAATCTTTCGGCCTGTGCGTTGCAAGTGCCGGTCCAAAACATAAAATTTACATCATTGTCGGGTTCGCTTGGAAATAATAAGTAGTGCTTTTTGCCCGTAGATCTATCCAGCGATATTGCAACAAATAAAGAAAAGTATCCCTCTCTAAGTCTTTGATATTTTCTATGTCTGAAAAAAATACTTGAATCTTTTTCTTTGATTATATATTCCAGAAAAGTACTATATACTGTCTCTAAAGATATCATTCTATCCAGAGGAAATATATCCGTTTTCATATCAAATATTCTTTCTGAAATATCAATCATAGTGCGCGATGCAGGATTCGGACCTGCCACCTCCTCGACGTCAACGAGGCGCTCTAGCCAAATGAGCTAATCGCGCGTATTTTAATTTTCAGCTTTGTGGGCGTGCCAGGACTCGAACCTGGGACCAGTCGTGTATAAGACGACCGCTCTACCAACTGAGCTACACGCCCCACTATCTCGTCATTGCGAGGCGCGAGCATAAGCGAGCAACGAAGCAATCCATGGGTTTTGTACACATATTCTAGATTGCCACGTCGCCTGCGGGCTCCTCGCAATGACGGAATAATTATGCTTTTTTGCCGTTGCCACCTTTAATAATCTTTTCAAACTCTTCCCTTTCTATTATTTCCTTTTCTACCAAAGTTTTGGCCACTTTGTCCAGCAAATCTTTCTTTTTTATCAAAATTTGCTCGGCTTGTTTTTGGGCTTCTTTAATTATCATGTCCACCTCTTCGTCAATTCTTTCGGCAATTTTTTCAGAATAATTTCTTTGTTCGGAAATTTCTTTTCCCAAAAATACCATCTCGTTTTTTTCGCCAAAAGCAATCAGGCCCAAAGAAGACATTCCAAACTCTTTTACCAGCCTTCTCGCAAGCTCGGAAGCCCTTGCCAAATCATTTGAAGCTCCTGTTGTCATTTCCCCAAATTTTATTTTTTCAGCCGTGCACCCGCCAAGCAAGGTTGCAATTTCAGAAATAAATCCTGTTTTTGTTTTCATTTTTTTCTCTTCGCTCGGCACCTGCAAAGTGTAGCCTGCCGCCATTCCGCGGGCAATAATAGAAATTTTTCTTACGGGCTCAGTATTTGGAGAAAATGTGGAAACCAAAGCGTGCCCCGCCTCGTGGAAAGCAGCAATTTCTTTTTCTTTTTTAGACAAAAGATGGCTTCTTCTTTCGGGCCCCAGCAAAACCTTCTCAATTGCATCCAAAAATTCTTTTTGGTCAACTTGGGTTTTGTTTTGTCTGGCGGTTAGCAAAGCCGCTTCGTTTGCCACATTTGCCAAGTCTGCTCCAGAAAACCCGGGAGTCCTTTCAGCAACTTCTTTAAAATTAACATCTTTTGCCAAAGGCTTGTCTTTTGAGTGAATTGCCAAAATTGCCTCTCTGTCGTGGACATCGGGCGGGTCTAAAATAATTTTTCTGTCAAAACGTCCGGGCCGTAACAAAGCAGGGTCCAAAATATCGGGTCTGTTTGTGGCCGCCAAAATAATTACACCTGTTTCTTTTTCAAAGCCATCCATTTCAACCAAAATTTGGTTTAGAGTCTGCTCTCTTTCGTCGTGTCCTCCGCCAATTCCCGCTCCTCTGTGGCGTCCAATGGCATCCAACTCATCAATAAAAATTATTGACGGTGAAGATTTTTTTGCAGTTTGAAACAAGTCGCGCACGCGGGCTGACCCCACTCCCACAAACATTTCCACAAATTCAGAGCCCGAAACCGACAAAAACGGCACGTTTGCCTCTCCTGCAACCGCTCTTGCCAGCAAAGTTTTTCCAACTCCGGCACTTCCCACCAGCAAAACTCCTCTTGGAATTTTAGCTCCCATTGCCAAATATTTTTTTGGGAACTTTAAAAAATCCACAATTTCAACAAGTTCTTCTTTTGCTTCTTTTAACCCTGCTACGTCCTTAAAAGTAATTTTTTCTTTTCCGTGTCCTTCTGCCCCAAAAATTCTTGCCTTGGCTTTTGTAAAATCAAAAACCTGCACCGCTCCCGACTTTGCCTGCCTTATCATGGTCCAAAAGAAAAATCCAAAAACAACCAAGGGTAAAATTCCAAAAATTAAAATTGGCGTCAGCCAGCTCCACAAATCTTCTTTTGCGGCCTTAACGTCAATTTGCACTTTTTGCAACGCCTCTTTGTTAACTCCCAAATTGTTCAGCAAATCAGCAACGCTTGTTCCGGTTTCTTTCATAGAAACCGCTGTCTTGTCGTTATTATAAACTATGTCCAGAGTATCTCCCGAAACCGTTATTTTTTTAACTTTGCCCTGATTTATATCACCCACAAGTTGTGTTGTGGATGTTTCGGTCGGGGCAGAAGCCGGATAATAAAGCAAACTAAAAATTCCCCCCACAACCAGAAGGATTAAAATCACAAATACAAAATTTTTAAAAAGTGGATTCATATATGTTTTACGCTTTAAAGATATTTAAAGTTTATCATATTTTCTTTGCAAAATCAATTAATATAAATAAAAAAAGACCGCTTGCGATCGCATGTGCGCGTGTTTCGCAGGCGGTTGAATTCAGCGATTAATTTCCGCCAAGATTTCTTCTGTCTTTGAGACCGCGCCGTTGCAACCCCAAAAGGCCTTTTTATCTCCCTTTTTGCCCAACCCCACACCGCCAGTCCATCCGCCGAACTTCTCCTTAAGCCTGGCGCAAACTTCTCCGTCGCCAGAAAGATGGAAGTTGCCCGGGCCAACAATCATGTATTCTTGACCTTTGCGTCCATCCTCATAAAGCTGGTCTATAACGCAAACGTTTTTTACGCTTACGTTCGGCAGTTGCACTACGAGGACTCTGCCACACATCTGCGCCAAATCAAGAGCAATCCTTGCTGTAGCTTCATGCTCGGCGGTAATGCCTTGGGCTTTACGGGTATAAGCACGAACACGTCTCATTTCTTCGGGCGTGGCGCCAATACTTTCCATGCTACTATAGGCTCCGCAATCGTTGGCACCTACGAGTTCCAGCCACCGCCGCTTGGCTTCATTAATGCGCAAACCCAAACTCTCCAGCATCCCTAAAACCTGCGACACTGAAGGCGGTTCACTTGATCGATCACCGTGATGGTCGATAACATGCAAATCCACGTTCTGAAAATACCCTGCTGGCCGACATTCAACAAACACAATAGACTTGTGCAAATCGCTTCTTGCAACTAAACCCAAATCCTTCGCGCTGTAGCGATGGTCGCCCCAATTCATTTGGGGTTGGACATATCGCTCAAGAGCTACATCCAGAAGCTCCTTAATGGCTTCCATCTCGCCATCGTTTCCTCCAAGCACCCAAAGTCTTATACTCACCATGTGGAGGCTCCGGTAAAAAGTGGTATATTGTCAAAGAATTTTTCATTATATTACGAATATTACGTTTTGTCAAATCTATTGACATACACCCTTTATTATGATATAATTAATATATGGTGGATAAATGCCAAAAAATTATTATTCCGACCAGACCGCACGCAGACGTGATTGTGGGAATTTTCCTTTTGATAAAATTTGGCCAGAAATTATATTCCGGAGTAAAAGATGCTCTTGTTGAAATTTGGCAGGAATTGCCTGTTGGTGACACTTCCCTTTCTTTAGAAGAAAAAGGAGTTTTGCTTTTGGACGTTGGAGGCGGAAAATTTGACCATCATAACACTGGGAAAAACTTGGCGCAGTTGATAGCTGAAAATTTAGAAATTTCTACAAACCCAACTATAGCAAAACTTTTAGCTTATGCCGAAAGGGACGATAAGCATGGCTTGGGGACACTCTCCAACGACCCGCTCGATAAAGCATTTGGGTTGTCTGGGTTAATTGCATCTTTAAATAAAACCGTGGAAAATCCTAAAATCGTGATAGAAAGTATTTTGCCTTTGCTTGAAGCTCATTTAACAGAGGAAAAAAGAAGAGTTGAAGAGCTCCCGCAGGAGTTTGAAAAAAAATTAAATAATGGACAAGCTGAGGTTTTTGAAATAAAACAATCCGGAAAAAATTTGAAAGTTGTTGTTTTGGAATCCGATAATTTAAGCATGGCAGGATGGATAAAATCATCCATAGGGTTAAAAGCAGATGTGGTTTGTCAGAAAAAAAGTTCTGGCTTTGTAAATATTCTTACCAAACCTTTTAAAAAAGTTGATTTAAGGTGGACTGCCGCTTATTTAAGAAGTGCGGAATGTGAATTAAAAGATATTAAAACAAAATATTCAACCTTTGACTTAATGTCCCATGGAAAACTGCCCGAAATTTCCGAATGGTATTACGACAACGCCACAAATTCGGTTTTGAATGGTGGAGCCAGCCCAAAAGGAATTTTACCAACAACAATACCTCTTGAAACAATAAAAAATATATTGAAAGAATCGCTTTCGCAAGAATTGCCGAGACAAACAAGTTAAGATATTTTTCCCGGCACATATTTGTCCTTCGACACAGCTCAGGATAAATATGTGCCGGGAGGCACATTTACAAACCAAGTTCCTGTTACCCCGAAGGAGTGTTCCATGAACACAATGAACACAATTCGTAGCTTTCTGTATGGAATGTGTGGCGCAGTGACGACCGCAGCTCGCCCTGACGAATACCTCGAAGTTGACCAGTCCACCGGCCGGATTAAGGTTGAAGGAATTCCGGAAGGGTTCTGCCTCGTAATCGGCAAACCGAAGGGTTCGCAGATTGTGATCACGGTCAAAAACACGGGCGAAGAAATCGGCGGGTACAATCCCGCCAACGTAACCCGGCTCGGTGGCCACGATGGAGCGGACTTCTCGGTAATCATGAAGATTGCCGTCAAGAAGGTCTACGACCGCAACAAAGTGTTGCAGTTCGTTCACACCGAGTGGCACAAAGAACGCCCGAACTGCGCCAGCGTGTACGTCTTTGAGTCCGTCGCCGGTAAGCTGACTGGGAAGTTTGCCAATTACCAGATCGGCGTCATTACTCCCGACAATGGCCATACTTGGCTGTTGTGCGGAGAACACCGGTACAAGGGGCAAATTTTCTCGCAGAACGGGAGCTTCGTAGTGAAGCCACTGTCTCCGAAGTACGGACCCTTTGTGACGTGGATGCCAATTTTCAAGCATCCGGAGGTCAGACGGCTCCTGCGGGACGCCAATATCCAAGAGTGGGCAGGCAAGCCCACGGATCTGGATCCGCCGCTTCCCAAGGCCGCCACAGACAACGAGGCCGTGGTCCAGTGGTCCAGCATGTTCGCTGGTACAGGACGGAGGTTCGGCTATGCCTGGCTCGCCGGGCAACGCGAGGCGGTCGTGGTTCTCGGCCAGTTCCAAAAGGATTCGAGCTACACTCCGCAGCGTGGCGACGTTGTCCGCTTCGACAAAAAGGAGGTGTTTGGTACCAAAGGCGAAGACGGCCCACGTGCCATCACCAACTTCAGGTTGGAGCGTCGCACCTGGGAATAGTTCTATGTTTTAACAAGGTCCGGAAGGACACAGAGGTCTGACAGAAAGGCAGACCAAAAGCTCTATGCAAATAGAGCTTTTATTTTGCAACAAAAAAGATAAACGTCGGGCGTCTATCTTTTTTGGATTTTTATTTCGCGACTAATTTCAAGCTCATTCTGTGCTCCTTAGGTTCAATAAGTAAAACTTGGAAGTCATATTCTTTTTCGAGTTCCAGTAATTTTTCCATTTCCTCTTTTGAAGCAAATTCAGAAATGTGGCAGAGACCTCTTATCTTTGGAGCTATTTCCACAAAAGCCCCAAATGCTGAAAATTTTGTAACTTTGCCTTTTATCACGTCGCCTTTTTTAAATTCTTTTTCAATTTTTTCCCAGGGATTTTCCTTTAAGGCCTTTAGAGACAAAAATACTTGGTTGTTGTTTATGTCTATAATTTTAACTTTCACAATCTCGCCAACTTTTACAACTTCAGCCGGATTTTCAACCAATTGCCAGTCAAGCTCGGAAATATGGATCAAGCCCTCAATTTCGCCAAACTTTATAAAGGCTCCAAAGTCAGCAATTCCTGTAATTTCTCCCTCAACTGTGTCGCCCTTTTTAAAATCTTTCAAAATTTCTTTCATTTTTTCCTCGCTCTTTGCTTTTTCAGATAAAATCAATTTATTTTCAGAAGCCAGCAAATCCAAAACCTTTACCTCCATTGTCTTACCGATAAATTTTTGAAGCTCTTTTAAAATTTTCTGCTTGTCGGCATCTGCCACTCTTGGATAGTTTTCGGGAGCCAATTGTGAAACAGGTAAAAAAGCCTGCACCCCTTCAAGAGAGGCCAAAAGCCCGCCCTTGTTTACTCCTGTTATTTTAACGTTTATAATCTCTCCGCTGTCCCTCATTTCTTTCAATCTCTGCCAGCTAATCTCTTTTGTGGCGTCTTTTAGAGACAGCTCTTTATAACCTTCATCGTTTTCCAATTCAACTATCTTGGCAAAAACTTTATCTCCTGGCTGAAGGGTTTTAATAATGTTTTTGGCGGCATAAAATTCCCTGCCAAAAATTATTCCTGTGCCATTTATTCCCAAATCAATATAAAGAGACGAACGGTCTCTTGCAACAACTTTTCCTTCTATTGTTGAACCAATTGAAAGTTGAGTGCTTGGGTCAACAATTTTTTTAATTATATTCTTTTCCATAGCCATAAAAAAATAACGGTTTATTTTTCCCTCCCCATTTTTTGGGGCCTCTGCTGCCGTCCAGCAGTATTAGTTACTAATAAATATACTATACACGATATTTTAATTTATGCAATAGCTTGACACAAATCAAAATAATTGTTAATATTTCTATTAGTTATCCTGGCTCTTTACTTTCACCACATAGGAATAGGAACGAAACATGTCCACGGTAGCAGACACTTTGAACCTTTGGAAAACCGCGTCAGTGCTATTAGAAATCTCCCCAAATCGCGACGGCTTCATGCGCGACTATCTTTCGCACCTGAACAACATCGGCAACGCCCTTTGCGAAGAGAAGAAACTCTCAAAACTGGCCATGGGGAACCTCCCGACAACAACCGTTCTGACCCCAAACGCCGAAAAAGCGTACCAAGACGCGAAAAAGTGGCTTGAGGGACAATCCCCTCAAACAGAACGCCGTCTTGCGCCCGCATAGGCCAGTGCTTGTCATTGGCTTTTTTTTGTTTATAATGTGCCATACCGGCTATTGAAATTTAAATTTATATGTAGTAAAATAATAAAATATACTAATAATTATGGCAAAGATTTACTGGGCAGGGCAATCCTGCTTTCAAATTTCAGTTTCAAATTCAAGGGATCACGAAGCCAATATTGTTATTGATCCGTTTTCTGAAGAAGCGACGGGATTAAAACTCCCCAATCTTTCAGCTGATATTTTACTGGTTACCCATAACCACAAAGACCACAATAATGTTAAAGACGTGAAAGGAACGCCTTTTTTAGTGCAAGGACCCGGCGAATATGAAGTTAAAGGTGTTTTTATACAAGGAATTCCCTCTTTTCACGACGACAAAGAGGGCAAAGAAAAAGGCCAAAATACAATTTATATTATTGAAGCGGAAGATATGAGATTTTGCCATTTGGGAGACTTAGGACAAAAGCAATTAAAAGATGAACAGCTTGAAAAAATAGACTCTGTTGATGTTTTAATGATTCCGGTTGGCGGAGAATACACCATTGACTCAACCTCGGCGCAAAAAATAATTTCTCAAATTGAGCCAAAAATTGTAATTCCCATGCATTATGCTTTGCCAAAGCTAAAATTTAAACTGGACGAAGTCTCAAAGTTTTTAAAAACAATGGGCAAAAAGGATGAAATTGCTCCTGTTGATAAATTAACAATAAAACAAAGCGCTTTGCCAAAAGAAGGCACAACAGAAATAATTGTTTTACAGCCGTAACATATGAATTTTAAAGAGTTTATTGCAAAACTTCAAAATTTATCCGATACAAACAAAAAAATTGTCCTATGGACAATTGTGGCTATTTTGGGATTAATAATGGCATATTTTTGGATTAATTCGGCAATAAACAAAATTTCGCAATTTAAAGCGCCGAATCTCCCGTCGTTTGATATAAGTGAAACTATAAAATAAAAAATGGCAGAAGATAAAAACGAAAAAGAAGACAAAAAAGCAAAACCTAAAGCCCAAGAAGACGGAAAGCCAACAGACAGTGTTAGGGGCAATGTCAACCAAAGGGAAATTGTAACAGAGCTTAAAGAATCATACATTGATTATGCAATGTCGGTTATTGTTGCGCGCGCGCTTCCAGATGTGCGAGACGGATTTAAGCCCGTGCACAGGAAAATTTTGTTTGCAATGAATGAATTGGGCTTGGGAGCTTCGGCAAAGTTTAGAAAGTCGGCCGCTGTTACCGGAGATGTTTTGGCAAAATACCACCCGCATGGAGACGTGGCTGTTTATGAGTCTATGGTGAGAATGGCGCAAGATTTTAACATGCGATATCCGCTTATAAACGGCCAGGGCAATTGGGGATCGATAGATGGTGATTCTGCTGCCGCAATGAGGTACACAGAGTGCAAACTGACAAAAATTGGAGAATTAATGCTTCAGGATATTGAAAAAAATACTGTTAAATTTACAGATAACTATGATGGGACACGGCAGGAACCCGTTGTCCTACCCGCCCCTTTGCCACAACTTTTGCTTAATGGGACACTGGGAATTGCGGTTGGAATGGCAACAAATATTCCGCCTCATAACTTAACAGAGGTTATGGACGCTTTGATTCATTTAATAGACCATCCAAAAACCGAAACCGAAGATTTATTTGAATTTATACAAGGTCCTGATTTTCCAACCGGAGGCATAATTTACGACCAAAAAGAAGTTATTTCTGCCTACTCTCAAGGCAAGGGCTCTATTTTAATGCGCGGAAAAGCCGAAGTTGTTGAGAAAAAAGACGGAGCCGAGCAAATTGTTATTACCGAAATCCCCTATCAGGTTTTAAAATCCACTTTGGTTGAACAAATGGCCGAGCTTGTTTCTGAAAAAAAAGTTGAAGGAATAAAAGATATTCGCGATTTGTCCGACAGAGAGGGTATGCGAATTGTTATTGACGTAAAGCGCGGTTTTCAGCCAGACAGAATTTTAAACAGGCTTTACAAGTTTACAAACCTGCAAAAGACTTTTCATATGAATTTACTGGCTTTGGTTGATGCTGTGCAGCCCGAAGTTTTGTCTTTGGCTGATGTTTTAACTTATTTTATAGCCCATAGAAAAGAGGTGATAACAAGGCGCACCCAGTTCGATTTAGAAAAAGCAAAAGACCGCGCCCACATTTTGGAGGGCTTGATGATTGCCTTAAAAAATATTGACGAGGTAATTAAGGTAATTAAAAAATCAGCGGACAAAGAAGAAGCCAAAGCCAATTTAATTAAAAAATTCAAGCTTTCTGAAAAACAGGCGATTGCTATTTTGGAAATGAGGCTTCAAACATTGGCCGGGCTGGAAAGAAAAAAGATAGAAGACGAGCTTGCAGAAATTTTAAAACTAATAAAAGAATTAACCTCTATTTTAAAGTCTCCTGAAAAATTGCTGGCCATTGTTAAAAAGGAATTTGTGGATATGAAAGAAAAATATGGCGACAAAAGAAAAACAAAAGTTGTAAAAGGAAAATTGGGAGAAATTACCGAAGTTGATTTGGTCCCGCTTGAAGAAACAATGGTTACCTTAACAACCGGCGGATATATTAAAAGAATCAATCCGTCTACCTATAAAATACAGAAACGCGGAGGCAAGGGCATAATGGGAATGAAAACAATGAACGAAGATATTGTAGAGCACTTTCTTTTTGCCTCAACTCACGACAATTTAATGTTTTTTACAGACTCGGGAAAAGTTTTCCAAACGCAGGTTTATGAAATTCCCGAAGGCAACAGGGTTGCGAGGGGCAGGGGCTTGGCAAACTTTTTGGAGATTTCGGCTGAAGAAAAAGTTTTGTCTTTAATTCCCACGATAAAGGAAGAAACCCACAAATATTTAATAATGGTTACCAAAAACGGCAGAATTAAAAAAACCGAGCTAAAAGAGTTTGAAAATGTCAGAAAATCCGGAATTATTGCCATAAAACTTGAAAAAAGCGACGCCCTCAAAAAAGTTGCCAAAACAACCGGTGAAGATGACATTATTTTAACAACCAAAAACGGCATTGCAATAAGGTTTAAAGAAAAAGACATAAGGCCAATGGGCAGATCGGCGGCGGGAGTAAAGGGAATAAGGCTAAAAAAAGGCGACGAGGTTATTGGAATGGATGCGATAGCCCCGTCGAATGACGGGGTAAAGACTAAAAAGTATTTACTTGTTGTTATGGAAAACGGATACGGCAAGCGGACCGAAATTTCCCAATACAAAGTTCAGGGCAGAGGAGGCTCGGGCATTAAAGCCGCAAAAATAACGCCAAAAACAGGCGGTGTGGTTATTTCGTTTATTTTGGAAGACACTGCGGGAGAAGAAGACTTAATTGTTATTTCCCAGCACGGCCAAGTAATTAGAACAAGCGTGAAATCAATTTCTGTTTTGGGCAGGGCAACACAGGGAGTCAGAATAATGAAAATGGATGCGGAAGAACACGATAAGGTTGCCTCGGGCGCCTGTTTGAAGGATTAAAACTTATCCACACCCCCATTGACCAATTTTTTGCTATAATAAACTAAACATGAACAAGAGATTAATTTACTTTATAGTTTTTGTTGGTTTGCTGGCAACGGCAAGCTCGGCTTTGGCGGCGTCAACAACAATAACTAATTTTGGGCCAGAATCTTGGGAGGATCTCATTAAAAGCATAACCAATGTTGTAGCCGGGGTTATTGGAGGATTGGCAACCATAATGATTATAGTTGCAGGGATTTTTTATCTTACTTCTGCGGGAAGCCCGCAAAGGATTGAAAAAGGCAAAACTGCTTTGTTTTATGCCATAGGCGGTATTGTGATTGCTTTATCGGCAGAAGCCATAGTTTCTATGATTCTGGAAATTGTGAAATAAAATAATTTTAAAAGGTCGATTATATCTTCAAAATCTAAAAAATCTAAACTTAAATATACAAATAAAAATGAATACAAAAAAAATCGCGTTAGCCGCAGTTATAACCGCAATTTTGCCGGTTGTAGCTTTGGCCCAAATTGGCTCTTCGGCGCCAAGCAACTTTTCTCCAAATTTAACATCGCTGGGGCAAACAATTGTAAACCAGCTATGGATAATTTTCACCATAATTGCAGTTATTATGTTTGTTATCGCAGGAATATTATTTTTAACCTCGCAGGGAGACCCGGAAAAAGTCACAAAGGCCAGACAGGCATTTTTGTGGGGAGTAGCGGGAATTATTGTTGGAGTTTTAGCATACACAATAGTCGCATTAGTTAGAGGAGCATTAGGCGCGTAATAAGGATAATGAGCAAAACAAAAAAAATCTCCCTATATTTTGTTGCCGGCATTTTATCTGCCCTGCCCGCAACCTCTTTAGCAATAGTATACGGCGGTTTTGATGGCGGGGGTGCAGGTTCAAGCATTTCAAGCATAGGGCTTGGTATTGCCAATGCGGCATGGATTGTTTTTACTATTATCGCTGTTGTTGCGTTTGTTATAGCGGGCATTATTTTTCTTACCGCCTTTGGAGAAACAGATAAAATATCAAAAGCTAAAAGCGCGTTTATCTGGGGGGTAGTTGGAGTCATTGTTGCAATTTTAGCCTTTGGAATTACCAACTTAATCAAAACAGCAATAGGGGCTTAATAATTAAAGTGTTTAAAAAATGAATAAAAAAATACTACATTCAATTTTACTTGTGGCTTTGCTCTTGCCCATTGCAGTATTTGGGCAAACGATTGACTCAATGGCCGCAGCAATTGCCACTCAAGTTGTGGCTGTGGGCACATGGATAGTTGTTATTATGTGGGTTGTGGCCGGTGTTATGTTTTTGATGGCGGCGGGAGATCCTGGAAAATTAGGAGCAGCTAAAACCGGGCTTTTTGCAGCAATAGGGGGCACTATTTTAATAATTTTAGCAACAGGAGCAATAGGTTTTATAGAAAGATCTTTCGGCATACAGATGAAATAAATTAAAATCCATTTTAGGATTTAAATATATGAACAAAAAAATATTATTTTTAGTATTACTGGGAGTTATTCTTGTTCCGACATCTTGTTTCGCGGTGATATCAAACGACCTACCAACTCTTATTGATAATTTGGCTCAACAGCTAGGACTAATGGCGGGTAGTTTATCGATTATCGCTTTTATCGTGGCAGGCATTATGTTTTTAACTGCGACGGGTAATCCCTCAAGAATGACTATAGCGAAAGGAGCTTTAATAGCCGCTGTTATTGGAATAATTATTCTCGCATTATCTGGAACCGCTAAAGATTTTGTGGAAAATCTTTTTAATACGACGGGGGCGGGATAGTTTTATATCCCCTGTAATGTAAATAAAATCGCCCAAAAGTCCTTTTTGGGCGATTTATCGTGTTTGGCACGACATTGTTTTCTGCCTGCCGAGGCTGTTTGGTTATTCTGCCATTGCCTCGGCCTCAACTCTCGCTTTCGCCAACTTCTCTTTGTAGTCTGCGAGAGTTTCCCCCCATTGTTTTACTTGACCGCGCCGCCACGCTTTTGTATGTGCGTTTAGGCCACTCTCATCGAGAGAATGGATTCGTAGTTGCAGAGCTTGATCTGCGTTGCGAACCTTCTCGGCGAGATCTTTGACGCGATCCTTGGCTCGAAGAACTTTTTCCTCCAAGTCCTCCGAACTTTCCTTGGCCTTTTCCGATGGCTTCGCGCCGCCGTCGCCGAAGACAATCATCGCGGTTTTAGCTCCGCTGGCGTTTTTAGCCTTGGCAAGGGCTTCTGCGGCCACTTTTATATTGGCCGCGTCTTCGGTTTCCCCCTCAACCTTCGTTCCGTCCGCCAGCGTCATCTTAAATCCGGCGCTTTTCCCCGAGCCAGCTATCGCCCGGCCAATCTCTTCTCCGACCGATGGTTTGTGGGCGCTGACTGCGGGCTTTTCGGTTGCGGGTGTGTCTGCCGACGGCGTCGCGGGTGCGACTCTCTTGTTGTCACTACACCCACGGGCGATTACCACAATCACCGCAATCGCGAGCACGACCAAGGCGGACCGAATGATCCATATTCTCATGACAAGTCTCCTTCGTAAAAAAAGTGGACTAGGGAACTTATGCGATGGTCAATAGGGAATAATTTCCCTTAAAAATGACCATATTTGACGAAGTGCAACCTATAATTAATTATAGCATAATCAAGCCTC
>MHPP01000005.1 GCA_001822095.1 Candidatus Staskawiczbacteria bacterium RIFOXYC1_FULL_38_18 | reverse complement strand
CAATAATCGCAATGTTTTTTATATTCTGCATAATACAGATAATTTTAGCACAAAATTTGACTTATGTAAAGGATGCAACAAAAAACCGCCTTGTGAGCGGTTTCTTGGTTTGAGATTTAGATATTTTTATCTGTTGTCTCTTGGAGCCATTGGTCTGGCTTCGTTGACTGTGACATTTCTGCCATCCAAGTCTTTGCCATTGAACATTTCAATAGCTTTTGCTGCCTCTTCGTCTGAAGACATTTCCACAAATCCAAAACCTTTTGATCTGTTTGTCATTTTGTCTATGATGATTGTTGCAGATTCAACTGTTCCGGCTGCTTCAAATGCCTGTCTCAAAGTGGCTTCGGTAGTGTTATAAGATAACCCACCAACGTATAATTTCTTTGCCATTTTTTTTGTAATTTTTTATTTTATTATTAGTAAGCCGACCTATTATCACAGTTCTTCTATGGCTTACTAAGTAAAAACTCAAGTAAAAACCTTAAGAAAGAAACCTAACAGAAACTTACTTTACTATTATATAGTAACACAATAACTCCCAAAATACAAGGTTTTCTACACACACCGGGTTTGTGCATTTTCTACACACACCGGGTTTGTGCAGAACTTAATAAAATTATTTACAGCTTCCTCCGGCTAGGCGGCCGGTGGTCCAGCACATCTGTAAATTAAATCCGCCGGATTTTCCGTCTACGTCTATTATTTCTCCGGCAAAAAACAAGTTATCAATTATTTTTGACCTCATTGTTTTATGATTTATCTCTTTTAAGCTAATGCCACCGCGCGTAGTCATAGCGGTATTAAACCCTAGAACCTCCTCGGCTGTAACTTCAAAGTTTTTTAAAATTTTTATTAATTTTTCTCTGTTTATTTTTGACAGATTGTTTGCGATGCTATTTTTATCCAAACCAGAAATATCCAGCAAAACTTCGGCCAGTCTTTCGGGCACAAAACTTGTTAAAATATTTTTTGCGGTTTTATTATTGTGCTGTTTTAAAACATATTCAAACCCTTTTAAAAGCTGTTCATGGTTGAGCAGGGGAAACAAATCAAAACTTATTTTTACCGCGCCTTTTTCTAATAATTCTCCCACTGTAGCGCTGATATTTAAAATTACCGGTCCGCTTATTCCTACATGTGTAAACAAAAACTCTCCCTCCTCGCTAATAATTTTTTTATTATTTTGTAAAACGTTTATTTTTACGTCTTCTAAGCTTATTCCTTGCAGGTTCCTAGCCCACGCTTCTTTTACCAAAATAGGGGAGAGTGCCGGCATTGGTTTTATAATTGTGTGCCCCAGTTTTTCTGCAAATTTGTAGCCAAAACCATCAGAGCCGGTAACGGGATGAGATTTCCCTCCCGCACACAAAATATATTTTCGGGCGATGATTTCGCTCGCCCGCCCCGAGCCTGTCGAAGGGTTCGCCAAGATAAGCTTACTTATCTTTTTGCCAACTTTTTTCACATCCACAACTTCAGAATTAAAAAGCACGGTTACTTTATTTTTTTCTAAATATTTTTTTAGAGCTTCCAAAACTTCTTTAGCATCATTGCTGGCAGGGAACACCCTGTTTGCTTGCCCTGAGCCCGTCGAAGGGTTTTCAGTTTTTATTTTAACTCCAAGCTCTTCGAAAAAATTTATAGTCTCTTTTGGTCCAAACACAGAAAAAGCGTGGAATAAAAATTCCCCGTTGTTATAATTTTTCACAAGCTCACGCAGGTTGTATTCCGCGTTTGCCAGATTACATCTTCCGCCTCCGGTTAGTAAGAGTTTTTTAGCAGGGCTAGAGTTTTTTTCCAACAAAACAACCCTTCGACTTCGCTCAGGGCAGGCCCCTTGACCATGCTCAGGGCTTGATGCTTGAATAGCTGCCATTATTCCCGCCGGCCCTCCGCCAATCACCGCAACGGCATAATCGTATTTATTTTCAGCTTTTTTTAATGCCATATTTTTACATATTAACACACAATAAAAAAGAGTGCTCTCCTAGAAAACACTCACTTCTTTTTTTCCCAATCATAGCTAGGGTCAAAAGACTCAAAAATCGTTATTCCGTATTCGGTTATGATGCCTTGTGTTTTTTTGCTGCCATAATCAAAAATCCTTAACCTTCCATCGTCAAAGCAGAAATTGCCGGGATTTTTGAAATGGTGAGGGTCGGCCCAAGCTCCGCCGTTGGTGAGCTTGTAAAATTGGCTCCACAGAGCACCCGCATCTATGTGACATGGTTTGCCCATCTTTTGGATATTGATTAGTCCAAAAAATGAAAAATATGTCGGCTGAAGAAAAGGGTGTTTTGTGTTATGGAAAAACAAAAACTCCTGCCAATTAACCATAATTCCGCCGAATACCTGGCTTTTTGTGCCCAGCTCGCTTTCAACAGGAGAGGACAAAATACGGCAAAAGGTTTTCCATTTGCAGTTAAAAAAAACCCAGAATAACTGCAGAATGGCTTCAAGTAAGTGGATTTTCGGGAATTTGATAGCAAATCCTAAAAAGGGAAAAATGAAAACAATCCTATAATATCCTTTTTTAGATTTCAAGGTAATCTCCTTTTCAATGGGCTTCGAAATCCTAACGTCAAAATAAATTTACCAGACATCTATAAAAATGTCAAGCAAACAAAAATTCGCCCAAAGGGTGAATTTTTGTTAATATCTTTTTCTGCCGTGGGCGGAACGGTTCATCGGCCTTCTTCTATTTGAGGGGTAATTATTTCTGGCAAAATTTCTTGGAGCGGCAGACGGCGCGCTCATGTGAGCCGAAATGTCAGGCATATTTGAAATGGGTAAGTATAATCTGGTCAATTTTTCAATTTCTCTCACTTTACTGCCTTGGTCGGGCATTGCAAAAGAAATTGCTTTGCCGCTCATTCCCGCTCTGCCGGTTCTGCCAATTCTGTGAACATAGTCTT
Organism: Candidatus Staskawiczbacteria bacterium RIFOXYC1_FULL_38_18; assembly: GCA_001822095.1. GTDB lineage: Bacteria > Patescibacteriota > Minisyncoccia > Minisyncoccales > Staskawiczbacteraceae > XYD1-FULL-39-28. The sequence continues at coordinate 2,988 of MHPP01000005.1, read as the reverse complement.
CGGGATTTTCGGGCAAATCAAAGTTTACAACCAGCTCAATATTTTTTACATCAATTCCTCTTGAAGCAATATCTGTTGCCACAAGAACTCTGTATCTTCCATTTTTAAAACCTTCCAAAGCTTCTTTTCTTTGCCCAAGAGAGCGGTTTGAATGTATTTCTGCTGCAGAAACTCCAACGTCGCGCAATTCATAGCAAATTTTTTTTGCGTTGTGTTTTACTCTAATAAAAACCAAAACTGTTCCTTTGTAATCTTGCAGTAATTTTTTTAGCAAGGGGAGTTTTTGATCTTTTTTAACAACAAATAATTCGTGGTCAACTTTTTCGGCCATTGTTCCGGATCTTGCAATTTCAACTCTAACAGGAAGCTTCATATGTTGAGAGGCAATTTTTACAATGCCGTCGGGCATTGTTGCAGAAAATAACATTGTTTGCCTATTTTTTGGCACAACGTCCAAAATTTTTCTTATTTGCGGAGCAAAACCCATGTCAAACATTCTGTCGGCTTCGTCCAAAACCAAAATGGAAACATCGCGTAAGTTTAAAGCTCTTTGCTGAATGAGGTCGTTAATTCTGCCCGGAGTTCCAATAACTACGTGCGGGTTGTTTCTTATTAAACAAATTTGGTTGTACATAGAAGCTCCGCCAATTAACGAAACTGTTTTAATGCCAAAAGGCCTGCCAATTTTTTGTATTGTTTCTTCAACCTGCAAAGCCAGCTCTCTAGTTGGTAGAACAATCAAAGCTTTATTTTTTTTATTTTTTAGGATTTCTTGAACTAGGGGTATGCCAAAAGCCAAAGTTTTTCCCGTGCCTGTTTGCGCAATTCCAATAATATCTTTTCCTTCAACAGCAACTGGAATTGCTTTGTGCTGAATGTCGGTTGGAGTTATAAAACCCAATTTTGAAATTACATCCAAAAGATTCGGGGCTATTGAAAGCCCGTTAAAAGTCATTTTTGTCCCAGTAAAGAGGGGACCGTCTGTCTGTTTATTCGTCATGTTTTCATTATATAATGAAAACATAAAAATGTCAAACTTTTTTAGCATATTTTTAATTTAATTTTCATTCGGTTACCTATTTTTTTTTATTCTGTTGATATTTTTTATAATAAAAAAGCCGAAGCATCGCTTTTCACAAAGCCTCGGCCACAAGCAAAAGACGGATGAATCAACCAGCGTTGGTGCTAGCCAAAACGAATGTTTGTGTAGGGGTGCAAGAGTTGGTGCTTGAGTTGCTGAAACATCCTGTCCCAAACAGCCCGTCCGCACAGGCGATCGAACGCCGGGTACTCCAGGGACAGCGTGGCCGGCAGAATGTCGGCTAATTGCTCTCTCGCCAGCCCGCCGACAAACTCGGCGACGATGGCATCAACCAACTGGGGAGCGCTCTCCACGAAGCCGAGAGCCCAGTTCCAGTCGATCTGCGCCCTGTCTTGATTTGCGCAGTTAACGCACTCATACAGCTGTTGTGCCAGTTTCGTGACGCACAACTCCATAACCCGCCCTCGGATCGTCTCCATGATTCCGTTTCCTCCGACAAAGAACAGCTTGCGTTTTCTTTGGCACGCAAAAAGCCATTAATCCAATTTATAGCTTTGCAAATAATTTGTCAAGCAAATGCACTCGCCTATGGTACACTTTACAGTATGAAGCATTAAAACATGTTGCAAAATGAATCTGTTAGGGGTTGGATGGAGTTAGTAAAAACTAACTCAACCAACATTATGCAATCGTTAGCGGAAACAAAGTTAAATCCAAATCATTATCATTTGTCAGAAGATGCAAAAAAACGTATGCGATGGCTGTATATTTTGTATTATGATCAAAGAGGAAACGTATCGGCAGCCGCCAGAAAGACAGGAATATCTCGGCCGTGGCTCTCACATCTAAAACAAGTGTTCAAACATAACGACAAGGACCCGAGATGTTTGGAGCCGGAGTCGCGGGCGCCTCGCAACACCGAAAACAGAACAAGAATCTCAAAAGAAGCTGAAGATTTAATTATCAAAATTAGAGACGAATCGTTGAACTCTTGGGGCAAGGAAAAAATATCTTGGGTTTTACAAAGAGATTACAAAATTATCGTAAATCACAACACCGTAAACAAATATCTGCACAAGCACAAAAGAATAGATCCAAAAATATCTTTGAAAAATATTAAAGGATTTGAAGAAAAAAAATACAGAGAATCAGAAAACATTTTGTTGAAAGTTAAATTTCGTCCTCCGTCAAAACTCAAAGATTATGCGCCCGGAGCATTGGTGGAAAAAGACATGAAATACCTCGTAAAACCCAAACAGGAGCATTACGGAAAACACAAGGACAATTATCTGTACCAGTTCACGGAAACAGATTCCTTCACAAGAATACGGGCATTGGAAGTGTCCGACCAGCAAGACACGGCTACGACGATAGCATGCCATAAAGAAGCAATTAAAAGATTCCCTTTCAAGATTGCATGCGAAAATACAGACAATGGATTTGAAAACAACAATGATTTTTCAAGAGAGCTGAAAAAGGAAAACGTATTTCACTTTTATTCAAACCGAAGCACGCCGACAGACAATCCAAGAGTTGAGCGCTCGCACCTCACCGATGACAACGAATTCTATCTTAAGGGAAATCTTTTTAATGATTTGCAAATGCAAAAAGAAGCTACGAAAAGATTTGAAGACATTTACAATTTCAAGCGGCCGCATCAGGCATTGGGCTATCTGACTCCGATGGAATTCTACGCGTTGTGGAAAAAGAATCCGGACAAGGCTTATGCCATCACAGCAAAGTGGCAGGAGTATTTAAAGAAACAAAGACTGCGTTTGGCAAAGTCAAGAAGAATCAAAAAAAAAGAACAAATTGAGACTTTAATGAAGTTCATCGACGCCAAATTAAATCACAAAAAACAAGACGTCGAAGACGCTAAAAATCAATTGATAGACTGTAAACTATGTTCCGTAGCTTGAACACAAAAAACCGCCTTATGCGCTTTT
>MHPP01000004.1 GCA_001822095.1 Candidatus Staskawiczbacteria bacterium RIFOXYC1_FULL_38_18 | reverse complement strand
GCGAGGATGGCGTGTTGCTGGTCAACGGCTACGCCAACATCATGTACGCCATCGGCAACGACGGCAATATCTGGGCCGTGCACGCGCTCTGGTTCTCGGGCTATGGCTACTGGCGCGTGAGCGCCTACTCGGTTGTGCTTCCGCTCAGGTGGGTTGCGGGCAACCAGATCCTCTCCCGCGATTCTTGACGCTTTGTCCCCTTGGGACTTAGTGACTGTGAGTTTATGGCTCTCTGATACTTTGAAAAAAGTTGACGAGAGCCTGTTTTTTTGCAAAAAATATTGTAAAATAGGTTTAAGGATAGCTGAACGTAAAAGCCAAGGTTTTTGCGGAGCGCCCCGGAAATGTATATTGCAGAATTGTTGCGGACAAGTCTTCAACAAGAGTTGATATGCATATTTCAAAAAAAAGAAAAGAATCGGTGCGATGCGCTGGCGGACTTTGATGTCCCAAATTAGATACAGCTCTGAGATTGCGAAAGCTTCAAGGGGCAGTGGCATTGATGGCGCGCCGCATATTTTAGGTCTGGGCCGTGAACGCGAACTGGAACTCGGGCAATGGCTACTGGAACGTGAACGCCAACTCGGTTGAGAATCCGAACAGGTGGGATGCGGGCAACCAGATCCTCTCCCGCTACTGTTTTCTTTCTTCCGCCCTAAAAGCGGAAGTTTTGCTTATTAATCCCTTTTTCCATCCGCCGACTATTCTTCCCATATCTTGTATTTCGGTTTCAATGGATATATATTGTTTGTTGGAGATAAGGCGAGCCTCCCATAAAAGTTGTAAGAAAAAACGCAGCGAGTCAATTTTATCTGATGCTAATTCAAGTAAAATTATCTTTTTGTTGATTGGCGTATATACGGCTTTCCGCAATAATTCAAGCAGGTCTAACAATAAAATATCTATTCTTGCTCCAAGCCCAAACCGCGCCGTTCTTTCAATATTGCGGTGAAGCCCTAACCAATTTTTGTATACCGTCTTGGCTTTTTCTAAAACTGGCAACAGTCTGGGGGGGGAGCTTAGAGGAATAAGTATTTTGATTATGAAAAGTATTTTGGCTCATAAATATGAAGAAATTATTAGTATTGAAAACCTGCTTTTAGCTTGGCAAGAGTTTGTAAAAGGAAAACGTAACAAAAGAGATGTTCAGGAATTCCAGTTTAACTTAATGGATAATATTTTACAACTCCATTATGATTTAAAAAATAATACATACAAGCACGGCGGATATCAACAATTCAAAATAAATGACCCAAAACTAAGAACAATTCACAAGGCCAGCGTCTGCGACCGTCTTTTGCATCACGCAGTTTATCGCATATTATACCCGTTTTTTGATAAAACATTTGTTTCAGACTCATTCTCGTATCGAAACAACAAAGGCACGTATAAAGCCTTAAACGGATTTAGAGAGTTCGGTCATATTGCCTCAAAAAACAACACAAAAACCTGCTGGGTTCTAAAATGTGATATCAAAAAGTTCTTTGTTAGTATTGACCAGAATGCTTTAATAAATATTTTACAAAAGCACATTAATGACGAAAATGTCATAAATTTGTTGAAAAAGATAATTTTAAGTTTTAAGCCAAATGGTTTGCCTCTCGGCAATTTAACAAGCCAGCTATTCGCCAATGTTTATTTAAACGAGCTTGACCAGTTTGTAAAGCACAAACTAAAAGTAAAGTATTATATCAGATATGCGGACGATTTCGTAATTATGTCGGAAGATAAAAAGCGTTTGAAAGATTTAATACCAACTGTCATCGATTTTTTGCAGGATAAATTAAAGATGGAACTCCATCCCGATAAGATTTTTATTAAGACACTAAGCTCGGGCGTGGATTTTCTAGGTTGGGTTAATTTTAATGGCCACAGAGTTTTGAGGACGAAAACCAAATGGAGAATGTTTAAAAGAATGAAAAATAATTCAGACCGAGAAACGATGAGTTCTTATTTGGGATTGTTAAAACATGGGAATACGCATAGGGTTGTAGAAAAGTTAATTTTATGTTAAGGTTGAACATTATGAAATATACAAAATCAGTCAAAACATTCGTTCGCAGGCAAAAGGCGCAAATAAGGCGCCAGTTTTGGGATACAAAAAAACAAAAAGAAATGATAGATGCAATGTATAGAAAAATATCCGGAACGCAAAACGCGGAGGAAAAAGAAATTGAAGCAGAAGATTTAAAGGAAAAACAAAATGCAAAAAAGCCGAAGATAAAGGTAAAAACTAAGGGAGTAAAGCGAACACTTACCCCGAGCAAAAGCGAGGGAAAAAATAAAAAATAATATGAAAACACAAGACATTTTAGATTTAGCAATTAAAATGGGCATAGATGTGGATTTTCGTGGCAGAGATGGGGTGCAAAAATTGCTTGATAATAAAAAGAAAAAATTTGAACAATTGTCCGCAAAAGACAAAGAGGAGTTTGATAAAGAGGCATTAACAAATCCGTATTTAGACTCTGGGATTTATAATGTTTCGGACGATAAAGAAATAAAAAAAGTTTTGGTTGGAATTGATATAGGATCAGATGAAATTTTAATTGCCAAACAGCTTGGCGACATAGATTTGGTAATAGCCCATCATCCAGTTGGAAAAGGCTTGGCTCAATTGGCAGATGTTATGGATTTACAGATTGATGTTTGCAATTATTATGGGGTTCCGGTAAATATTGCCGAAAGTTTGATGCGCGAAAGAATTTCTGAAGTTGCCCGTGGTGTAAACGCTTCAAACCACCAAAGAACCGTTGACGCCGCAAGGTTAATGAAAGTTAATCTGATGAACTCACATACTCCGTGTGATAACCTGGCCGCAAAATTTCTAAAAAACTTAGTTGAGGAAAAAAAACCGGAACATATTAGCGAGCTGATTGAAATACTTAAAGAACTTCCCGAATATAAAGAAGCCATGAAAATTGGCGTAGGTCCCAAAATATTTGTAGGAAGTCCCGAAAACAGGTGCGGAAAAATTGCTTTGTCTGAAATTACAGGAGGCACAGAAGGCTCTCCAAAACTTTATGAAAGAATGGCGCAGGCCGGAGTTGGCACAATTGTGGGCATGCACATTGCAGAAGACCACAGAAAAGAAGCAGAATTGGCTCATGTTAATATTGTAATTGCAGGCCACATTTCATCTGATTCACTGGGAGTTAATTTATTTATGGATGAATTGGAAAAACAAGGAATTGAAATTATTCCTTGCTCCGGATTTACAAGATTTTCTCGTGTGAATAAATAATCTCAAATAAAAAAGAAGCGGGCTCGCGGCTCGCTTCTTAAATTGCGCGAAAGACGATTAGGTCATAGCAGGTGCCTTTTTGCGGTAGGACTTCAACGTTAACAATCCCACGCCAAGCCACCCTTATTTTCTTAAGGAGGTTTTTTTGTTCGCCATGTCGCTTTTCGTAAGATAAGGACCCCTCCCTTACAAGCCGTTCCGTCATTTGCCAAAAACCCATGAAATATTCTTGTGCGGTTTTTGGAATTTTATTTACAAGTCGCTCAACCAACGCGCTTACTTTTTCTTCGAAAACTGCATTCTGTCCTTCTCTAAAAACCGAAAGATGAGCAATGGCTTCACGCCCCGAAATCTTTTTTGGCGTTTTCTTCACGGATTTTTTCTTTGTCTTTTTTATGAGTGCTTTCATCGGCGACACGAGGAAATCTCCACGGTTAAATTGAGTTTTGAGTTGGTAATGAGCACGATAAATTATATTATCAATATTGTATTTTAAGTCAAGAGTGATAAAATAAAATTACATACCCGGTATGTCGTATATACCCTATGTCGTATATACCCGGTATGTAAAAATGTAAAACTAAAAAATCGTGCCAATAAGAAAAGAGCAATTTTTTCCCGGAGCGCTGTATCATATTTATAACCGTGGCAATGCAAAAGGGGAAATTTTTTATACCGATAAAGATAGATATAGATTTTTGCAAGGGCTGTATATTTCTAATAATAGTAATTCTAATTTTGGGCTAACACATCTTGAAGGTAATAGTAGTGGATGCACTCTTTTAGAGATAAAAGAAATTTTTGACAAGAGCAAAATTTCTTATGACCCCTTGATTAAAATTTATATAGATTGCCTAATGCCCAATCATTTTCATCTTTTTGCTGAAGAGGTAAAAGAAGGAGGCATCGTTCGTTTTATGCAAAGGAGTGGAGTTAGCTATGGGAGATATTTTACCATTAAAAATGACCGTCCTGGGAGTCTATTCCAGGGAAGATTTAAAGCAGTGCCCATAGAAACAGATGACCAGCTAAAATATCTTTTGGCATATATTAATGTTATTAATCCGGCCCAGCTCATTGAGCCGAATTTAAAAGAAAAAGGAATACAAAACTTTGATAAAGTTTGGAATTTTGTTGATAATTATAATTGGAGCACTCATCAAGAATTTATGGGTAGAAGAGAATCTATTCTTATTACGAAAAATGAACTTTTGGCAGAAATATTTCCCACCCCAAAGACTTATCTCAAATTTGTGAAAGATGTGTTACGCAGTAAAGAAAAAAAGGTTTGGAGTGAAATAGACAAGCTGAGTTTGGAATAATTTTTTATAATTTATATACCCGGTATGTACGACGATGGCGTATAAGCCTCATAAGTTTATAAGAGACAAGCTTCTAAAAACACAAAACCAAAGAAAATTTTGGAGGGGTTTTTTAATTGAGGGCGGGTTTTTTTTAATCACTTCGTTTTCGGCGGTTGTGGTTGCTTTTTGGCTTAACAAATTGGCGTTGATAAAGAAGCTTTATTTAACCGCGAATTTTTTACAAGATTTCTTACTGGATTTTATTGTTATTACTTTTTTTGTTTTACTTTTTATTTTTAAAAACAAAAAATTAAGCAAGTTTAAAGAAATAATTTATAAGGGTTTTTTTCTTATCGTCTGCTTCTGGGGCGGAATGACAATTTTTAATTTATTTTTGCCGGTATTCGGCTCAATTCTTATAATGGGCGTTTTGATATTTTTGTGGCTGGAAAAACCGAGTATTTGGGCGCATGACGTCTTAGTAACCTTGGGATTAGCCTGAGTAGCAAGTTTTTTTGGTTTGGGTTTTTCGCCCTCGGCCGTCGTTGTTCTTTTATTGATATTTTCTGTGTATGATTTTATTGCTGTTTACAAGACAAAGCATATGGTGGCCATGGCAAAGGAAATGATTGAAAAAAAAGTTGTTTTGGGTTTTATTATTCCAAAAGAAATCAGGTATTTTAAAGATAATTTAGATAAAGTAAAATCGGGCGGTAATTTTATAATTTTGGGAGGAGGAGACGTTGTTTTTCCGGCTCTGTTGGCTGTGTCTATAATTCCTCAAAGTTTTTTAAAGTCACTTGTGGTTGTTCTATTTTCCTTAATAGGTGCTTTTTTAAGTTACTGGATTTTTACTCGAGAGAAAGAACCAATACCAGCATTGCCCCCTATCGCCTTTGTATCTATAGCTGGGTATCTAATAACTTTATTTTTTTAAATCGTCCCTATATTTCAATGGATAGAATATGAGCTTCCGAAGCTCAGGATGGAAGTGCGGATCTTCCTGGGGGCACAAAAGTTGACATAATTTTATTAATTGTTAATATAAAAACAAATCAGTTGTTTTACAATTTACTATTCAGGAGGTTGTCATGTCTACCGGAGAAATTATCCTAGTATGTGTTTATCTATTTGCTTCTTTGGGGCTTATTATTATAGGCAATTGGCCTCAAAAGCCCTGTCGGCACCATAAATGGCCCAAAAGATCGGACAGGGAGTACAAAAAAGACTCAAAAACCGGTCAATATGTATTGGTAGACCACAACGACCCGAAAAGGGCGGCGATGGGACACAAACAAAAAGTGTGGACGGGAGATTATGTAAAAACAGATAAAGACGAGTGGGGCCGCTCTCCTTATGGAAGCCGGCTTTCCCGTTCCTGCGAGGTTTGTGGGACAACGGAGATGAGGATGGTGAATCCTGACGGAAGAGAGCATATAAATGTTTATAGTAACGGAGAACTTGTGAAAACAAGAGAATTGACCGCCGGGGAAGACTGGAGCAGTATGGCCCTAAAGGTGACCAATATTACTCTAGTAGAATAGTTTGTGATTATAGAGCCCCATGGGGCTTTTTTTGTTTTAAATTGCTTATAAGGGCGAATATTGAGTTGACACACGTTTATTTTAATATAAAATGCAGTTATGAGGGGGTGAGAGACTGGACTGATAAAGTCTTGAATTCTCAAGGACAAAATAGTTTTTAGCAAAAGAGGCGAAAATATATACCTAAATTCATTGTCCGGCTTTAGGTTCGAGAAATAAGTCTATGTTGCTGGAAACTACAAGCCCCCTCTTCAAAGACCATCAGTACCTTCGGGCTGGTGTTTTTTGTTGAAAAAGCTTAATATAAATAAAAATATTAATTAACAAAAACATGGCAGTAAAAAAGGCAAAATCAATTGGTGAAATAACACATTATTTTGACGAAATAAAAGTTGCTGTGATAAAGCTCGGCGCCCCCTTAAAGGCCGGGCAAAAAATTAGAATAACAGGCGGCAAAGAAACAGATTTTGAGCAGGAGATAAAGTCAATGCAAATTGACCACAAGCTCGTAAAATCGGCCAAAAGGGGCCAGGAAATTGGAATAAAAGTTAATGAAAAAGTGCGGGACGGATATAAAGTATGGAAAATATAAAAGAAAAAATAGAGGATAAAATCATAGACTTAATTAATCGGGGCGCAGGAGGACGTCTGATTATTTATAAGCCCGATAATTTAGATAAAGATTTAATGGTTGAAAAACGTGGAGATTACAAAAAAAACCCGATTTCTTTTAAAATATATGTTAAAAAAGATTTTTCTCTTAAGAAAGATATTATTCCCGATGAAAATTTTTATTTAATAGGCGCAGATTTTGATGTTGTTGAGCAAGACATTGAAGATGAAATTTTTATCGCGCCAACTTTAAATTTTAAAAAGATATTAATTAACAAAAATGATTTGGGAAAGTTTTTAATGGATAAACTGGGCAAATAAAATTATGAAATTTGTCGGCGACTTTCACATCCACTCAAAATATTCAAGGGCAGTTTCACCCTCAATGGATTTGGACAATTTAGACAGATGGGCCGTGATTAAGGGAATTAAGGTAATGGGCACAGGCGACTTTACCCATCCAAAATGGTTTGGGGAAATTAAAGAAAAACTAGAACCGGCAGAAGCCGGTTTGTTTAAATTGCGCGGGGCGGATTCGCCCACAAGATTTTTACTTACATCTGAAATCAGCTGTATTTATAAAAAAGGTGGCAAGGTAAGAAAAGTCCATATTATTATTTTTGCGCCAAGTATTGAAGCGGTTGATAAAATAAACACGCAATTAAACAAAATTGGAAATTTGCATTCAGACGGCAGGCCAATTTTGGGTTTGGATGCAAAGGAATTAACAAAAATTGTTTTGGACGCAGACAAAAATTGCCTGGTTGTGCCTGCCCACGCATGGACGCCCTGGTTTGCTGTTTTTGGATCAAAATCCGGATTCGATTCTTTGGAAGATTGTTTTGATGAATATACAAAATATATTTATGCAATTGAAACAGGGCTTTCAAGCGATCCGGCAATGAATTGGAGGTTGTCTCAATTGGATAATGTCACCTTAATTTCAAATTCTGACAGCCACTCTCCCCAAAAAATTGGCAGGGAAGCAAATGTTTTTGACGCTGAATTGAGCTACGCGGGCATTGCGGACGCGATAAAAACAAAAGATAAAAATAAATTTTTATATACTATTGAATTTTTTCCAGAAGAAGGCAAATATCATTTTGACGGACATAAAGATTGCAGTTTAAGCTTTTCGCCAAAGGAGTCCAAAAAACACGGCAATGTATGCCCAAAATGCAAAAAGCCTCTGATTATCGGTGTTTTAAGCAGGGTTAATGAGCTTGCTGACAGGCCGGAGGGTTTTGTGCCAAAAAACGCGGTCCCGTTTAGAAGCTTAATTCCATTAAATGAGATAATTGCAGAATCAATTGGGACAACAGTTGCATCGAAAGATGTGCCAAAATATTATAATAATTTAATAAATAATTTAGGAAACGAATTTAATATTTTACTGGATGCAGGAAGAAAAGATATTGAAAAAAATTCTCTTCCTGAAATTGCAGAAGGCGTTATAAGAATGCGCGAAGGCAAAGTTTTGATTGAGCCGGGATACGACGGCGCTTACGGAAAAATAAAAATATTTTCAGACGAAGAAAAAATGCAACGTAACAAAAAAAGGGCTGTAAGCCAAAAAAGGCTTCTCTAAAAAAAGAAGCCCGTGTGAAGTCCGGGCCATGCGAACGTTGGCGGTGGCTATGAAATCGTGATTTCGAGATCTCCGGTTTGGAGACTGTCGCCCCATGTGTGCATGAGACTTTTGATTTCTTCGAGAATTTCTTCGAAGCCCTCGTCTTCGTCGCCCGTGCCGATTTCTCTCTTGCCGCATTTCTGCCCGCAAGACGTTCTCCATGAAACTTCGGCTGTTCCCTTTTCTGACAGGAGTTCTGCTACCATGCAGGCGGCGCGCAAAACTCCAATTAATCTCTTGCTCCTTTCGATCAGGGTTGGTTCGATTGCGACGGCCATGATAGCCTCCATGTTGTTTGTTCGCCTATACAATGAGCCGATTGATATATATTATAACTTACACATTTTTAATGCAACATTTATTATACACACATTGACTTTTGGAAAGCCAGATATTAATATTGATTATAATCAAAATAACATGGAGGGAAGAATTTTTTACATAACAAAAGCAAAACTGCACGAACTTCAGAAGGAATATGATGAATTGCTTGAATTTGAAAAACAAAAAACAGTCGGACAGGAGGCCCCAAAGGTTTTGGAGTCTGAAGATATGAACCCTGAATTTATTAGCTTTCAAGAAGATATGGGGTTTTTAAGGTCGCGGATAGATGAATTAAAAAATATTTTAGAGCATCACGAAATGATAAAAAATCCACCCAAAGACAGACAAGGAATTATTGGGGTGGGAGCCAGCGTTAAAATAGGCATTAATGGAGAGAAAGATGAGTTTGTTATTGTCGGCACCTTAGAAGCAAATCCGGCTTTGGGAAAAATAAGCAATGAGTCTCCCGTTGGAAAAGCTCTTTTGGGGCATAAAGTGGGAGATGAAGTGATTATTCCTTCTCCAGTCAAGACAACTTATAAAATAAAAGGAATAAAATACGAAATAAATTAAAGTAGCGCAAACAACCTCCAATGGAGGTTTTTTGTTTGGGCGACATGTAGTATAATAGGGTAATGAAAAAATAAAAAATTATGCCAAAAATAATAAATAAAATTACAAAAGTATTGATAACTAGTGATTTCTTTTTAAATCTTGGATGGGGTCTTTTGTCGCCTATTTTTGCCTTGTTCATTTTAGAAAAAATAACGGTCAACGACCCTGCCAAAGCGGCCGAAGTCGCGGGTTTTGCAGCTTTGTCCTATTGGATAGCAAAATCCTTCATTGAAATACCCATAGGCAGATTTTTAGACAAACATGACGGCGAAAAAGATGATTTTTGGTTTATGACAGCAGGCCTTTTTGTGGTTGCGTTTGTGCCTTTGGGATATTTGATTTCCACCGAACCTTGGCATATTTATTTTTTTCAGGTATTGCACGCCATGGGCATGGCAATGGCTCTTCCTTCGTGGCTGGCGATATTTACAAGGCATATAGACAAAGGCAAAGAGGCGTTTGAATGGTCTATGGAAACAACATCTATAAGCATGGGGGCCGGAATAGCGGGAGGATTGGGCGGGATAGTGGCATCCATGCTGGGTTTTAAAATACTTTTTATTTTTGTAAGCGGGTTAACATTTTTTGCGGGCGTTCTTTTATTGTTGGTAAGGAATAATATTTATCCAAAAATAAGAGACGGAGCCAGGTTTTCAACCGAAAAACCGGTTGTTGAACCATAATAAGATGTTATGAAAAACCAGGAAATTGCAAAGATATTTTTTAACATCGCTTCTTTATTAGATTCAGGACAAAGGGATTTCAGACCGATTGCCTATAAAAGGGCGGCTTTGGCATTGGCCGCACTGGAAGAAGACGTTGCGGAAATTTATTTAGATAATGGGTTGGATGGCCTGGAGGGAATTCCGGCTATCGGAAAAAATTTGGCTTTAAAAATTGAAGAGTATATAAAAACAGGGAGGATAAACGAGTACGAAAAATTGAGAAAAGCGCTCCCTGTTGATTTTACAGAAATGACAAAAATTGAGGGATTGGGCACAAGGAAAGCAAAAATACTTTATCAAAAATTAGGGATTAAAACAGTAAAGGAGCTTGAAAAAGCCACTAGGGCGCATAAAATAGCGCCCCTGTTTGGTTTTGGCAAAAAAACAGAAGAAAATATTTTACAAGGTATAGAATTTTTAAAAGTTGATAAGGGAAGGGTTTTACTTGGATTTATTATGCCAACAGTAAAACAGATAGTTTTAAAATTAGAAAACTTAAAAGAAGTTAAAAAAACCAGCATTGCCGGTTCAACCAGAAGAATGAAAGAAACAATTGGAGACGTGGACATTTTAGTGGCTTCTGATGAGCCGGAAAAAATTAATGACTTTTTTGTAAAGTTGCCGGGCATTGAAAAGGTTTGGGCAAAGGGGCCCACAAAGTCGTCGGTTCATTTAAAGCAGGGGTTTGATGTTGATTTGAGGGTTGTAAAAGAAGAAAGTTTTGGATCGGCCTTACAATATTTTACTGGATCAAAAGAGCACAATATTGCAACCCGTAAAATTGCAATTTCAAAAGGCTTAAAATTAAATGAGTACGGAGTTTTTAAGGGCGCAAAACAGATTGCAGGAAAAACAGAGGAAGAAGTTTACAAAGCAATTGGGCTTCTATATATAGAGCCTGAAATGCGCGAAGATGGCGGTGAAATACAATTGGCCCTAGAAAATAAATTGCCAAAATTAATTGGTTATAAAGATATTAAAGGTGACTTGCATTGTCATTCAGATTGGGATGGCGGAGAAAATTCTATTGAAGAAATGGCAAAGCATGCTATAAACGTGGGATATGAATATATTGGCATTTCAGACCACACTAAGTTTTTGCATATTGAGAATGGATTAAATAAAGAACAACTTTTAAAACAACACGAAGCAATAAATAAATTAAATTTAAAATTTAAAAATAAAAATGTAAAATTTCTCATACTTCACGGTTGCGAAACAAACATTTTGAATGACGGCTCGGTTGATATTAAGGATGAGGTTTTGGAAAAAATGGATTACGTGATCGCCGGAGTCCATTCTTCTTTAAAAATGCCAAGAAAAGAAATGACAGAAAGAATTATTAAGGCAATGAATAATAAAAATATTGATATTATTTCTCACCCAACCGGCAGACTGATTTTAAAACGCGATGAATACCAGGTTGATTTGGAAAAAATGCTGAAAATTGCCAAAGAAACAGGAACAATTTTAGAAATTAATTCGTGGCCGGAAAGATTGGATTTAAAAGATATTTATATTAAGATGGCAAAAAGGATTGGCGTAAAGATGATAGTTAACACAGACAGTCATCAAAAAGACCAAATGCGGTTTATGGAGTTTGGCGTTGCCCAAGCCCGCCGCGGTTGGGCGGAGAAATCAGATATCATAAATACCAATTCAGTTGAGGAATTACTAAAATATATAAAAAAATAATGCCGAGGGAAAAATCAGTCGGAGCTATAATTTTTAGGAGAGAAGGGGGTATTATTTATTACCTGCTTTTGCATTATCCTTCGGGCCATTGGGAATTTGCCAGGGGACACGGAGAAGAAGGCGAGAGTGAAATGACAACCGCAAAAAGGGAAATTAGGGAAGAAACTGGTTTGAATAACCTGAAAATAATTCCCGGATTTAGGGAATATTCAAAATTCTTTTTTCGTAGAACATATAATCTAAAACCTGAAGAAAAGAAAACAGCTCCCTGGATTTTTAAGCTGGTTGTTTTATATTTAGCCGAATCCAAAACAAGCAATGTTAAGATATCAAGCGAACACCAGGGATATGCATGGCTCCCTTATGAGGAGGCTCGCAAGAAGTTAATGAAAAATGCAAAAGGGGTTATTGAAAAAGCCAATGTTTTTTTGTTAAAAAAAGAAGAGGCTATTTAGCCTCTTCAATAATTTTTATAAATATATCCGGATATTCTTTTGCCAGTTCTGATAAAACTTTTCTGTCCAATTCTATGCTTTTCTTTTTTAATCCGTTTATCAGCTTGCTGTATGTAATTCCGTTTTGCCTGGCTAACGCGTTTATCTGGATGTTCCAGAGTTGCCTGAAGGCTCTTTTTTTTACTTTTCTGTCTCTGTAGGCGTAAGTCCAAGCGTGCCTTAGCGCCTCTTTGGCTAATTTAAATTTTGATTTTCTGCCGTATTTAAAGCCTTTGGTGTGTTTTAAAACACCTTTTCTGTGCTTTCTTGCTTGTACTGCTCTTTTTATTCTGCTCATGTTATTTTGTTAACCACTTTTTTAAATGTTGAGCTTCTGTTTTTGCCAGAGGGATCCATTTACGACCTTTCCTTTTGGCTTCTCCTGTTTTTTTGGACCTATAGTGGTTTTGGCCCGTTGCTCTTCTCATTATTTTGCCGTTTTTGGTTATTTTAAACCTTTTTGTCAGCGCTTTTTTTGTTTTGTTCATTTTTTTGATTACTGCTTAGAAACTATCATTGTGAATCCTCTCGGTTCACGCTTCAGTTCTCTTTCAGTTTTAATTGGTATTAACGCGTTTAATTGTTCCAAAAATAATTTTACTTTGTTTGTTGCAAATTGTCCCATTGCTTTTTCCCTCCCCCTCAACGACATATTTATTTTAACCTTGTCTCCTTCTTTCAAGAATTTTTCAGCCTGCTTTGCCCTTATTTCCATATCGTGAGGTGAGATATTAAAAGTTAATCTTATTTCTTTTAATTCTCCGCCTTTGGGTTTTGCAATTTTCTTTTCTTTTTTTTGCAAAGAATAAAGATATTTTCCGTAGTTTGCAATTCTGCAAACCGGAGGCTCAACTTTCTCGGTAACCTGGATTAAATCTAGGCCTTTTGACCTTGCCAAATCAATTGCAACAAAAATATTCATTATGCCAAGCTGTTCTCCTGTTTCGGAAATTACCCGTACCTCTTTTGCCCTTATGAAATTGTTTATTAAAACTTTGTCCATGTGGAAGTGGCGAGATTGAACTCGCGTCTGAAAAGCTTTCTTAAGTAATTCTACAAGTTTAGTTAATTTTGATGTTCGAGCATTAGATAAAAAATTAACAAAATTTTTAATGCCTTATCTCCTTAATTTTGATAATTTATCGGAGAAGTAAATTATCTATCCTGATAATATAACACCCTAACTCCATTTATCAGGAGTCAATGGCGAGGATGCAGCATTAAGCTAAAGCCAACGCTGGTTGTCTATTAAATAAATTAGTAGCAATTATGTTTTTCTCAGATATTAACGAGCCCCAAGATGGCTCAACTTGCCTTGCTTAAAAGAGCAATTCATCAAAACTCACACTCCCATGCGATGAATTTCCCGATCTATGTCCCGCTTCTTTATTTTTTCTTTTTTGTCGTATTTTTTCTTTCCGCGAGCCAATCCGAATTCGAGCTTTATTCTACCATTATTATCATAAACTTTCAAGGGTATAAGGGAAAATCCTTTTTGTTTGGTCTTTCCGATAAGCTCGTTTATCTCTTTTTTGTTCAGCAAAAGCTTTCTCTGCCTGTCTTCGTCGTAACCCGAACCGGCGTTATTTGGCTGGTATGGAGGTACTTTTACGCCTGTTAAAAACGGCTCTGCTCTATTTATTACAACATAAGACCCCGACAAATTTATATGCCCTGTTTTTATTGATTTGACTTCTTGTCCAAACAGCACCATCCCCGCCTGAAATTTTTCTAACACCTCATAGTCAAACAAAGCCTTTTTATTTTCGCTGTATATTTTCATGTTTCTACACTATCATATTAGCACAAAATTAAGATATTGACAAGGATAAGTATTTATGATATATAGATTGCAGTTCTCGTAAACAGCATCTACTTTCAACGTGGAGGATGGGTTATGCTTTGGAAAATTCTCGGTATTGGTGTCCTATCTTTGCTTTCAGTTCTTCTCGCATGGGTCTCCGGGTTGGGCTCTGCGAGCGCTTTTGAGACAGCAGAAAACGCAGAGCATGAAAAAAAGCGTATTGAAGAGGGTATTGGAAGTCGAGAAATATTGGGAAGGCTCGTGGGTACATTAACACGCGATATTCTATCCACGATTTTCTTCTTGGTTTTAAGCGTGGCTTGTGTTGCTTCTGCGGTGACGCTTTCGGCATTTTTTCTTCATTAGGTCTTGGGTTTCATCCCACGGCAACATTCCCCGATTGGACAATTCGTCTGGTCGGGGCTTTTTTTATACAAATTTAACACCTCAGACAGGTGTGAGCCATTTAAAGTAGATAGACATCCGATGTCTATCTAACTTTTTATTTTTTGTAAAATGGGATAAAATGATAAAATATGTCGCATAGAAAAGAAGAATTTGCAAATGATGAAATTTATCATGTCACTCTAAGGGCGCTTGATAATAATTTACTTTTTAAAGATATAGACGATTATTATCGTGGCATTTTTTCTATTTACGAATTTAACAACATAAATCCTGTTACGATTCAGGCTCGCCGTAAGGCCAGAAAAGCCTTTAAAAAATCAGATAGACATCGGATGTCTATCCAACTTCCTGAATTTATTGACGACCGAGAAAAAATCGTTGAAATTTTAGCATTCTGTTTTATGCCAAACCATATACATCTTTTAATAAGACAGATTAAGGACTGCGGAATTTCAAAATTTATGCAAAAATTAGGAATTGGCTTGGGAAAGTATTTTAATGCAAAAAACAAAAGAAAAGGGCACGTATTTCAGGACAGCTTCAGCGCAGCACACATAGATAATGATAGCCAACTTATGGCGACCACTTCATATATATTTACTAATCCGATTGCTCTGATAGAGCCAGGATGGAAAGAATCGGGAATTAGAAACTATTCTACAAAAGAGGTTGCAGAATTTTTAGAAAATTATAAATGGTCCAGTTATCAGGATTGCATCGGAATTAAAAACTTTCCATCCGTCACCGAAATAAAGTTTATTTTAGAGACAATGGGCGGAGTGGAAGGTTTAAAGGCGATTGTAAAAGATTGGGTAGAGCACAAAAAAGATATTGCAAAACATGCAGACTTGTTTTTAGAGTAGATAGACATCGGATGTCCATCTATTTTGCATAAAATTTCAGCATTGACAAGATATATTAAATATGCTAATAATTATATAGTTTCTGTTCCTTCATGGGTTGCTATTACCCTTAAAATAGCAAGGAGGAGAAGATTATGACAGGAAAAAAAAGACCCGCCAAGAAGCTCAAGAAAAAGAGGACTACGATAAAACAGAAGCGAATCGTTGTACATCCCTTCGTGAGAGAGTTGCTTCGCAAACTAAAGTCCAAAGGGGTTAAAACGATTTTGCTGAGTTTTACCAACAATGACGTGCCAAAGTTTCTCAAGATGCTGCGTAAGTTTGAGAAGGCTTCACGCAAGGTAGTTATCATGGTCAGCAAGTGACCGCCTACCCCGATTGGACAATTCGTCTGGTCGGGGCTTTTTTATTTGTCATTGCGAGCGAAGCGAAGCAATCCAGGGGTTTTGTGCACCAACTCTAGATTGCCATGTCGCCTGCGGGCTTCTCGCAATGACGGAACGACGCCTCTTTAATTTTCGGGTATTTTGTGATAAAATTTTTAAATATGGCAAATAAAGAAACAATAATTATTTCTCTTGGCGGTTCATTGGTCGCTCCTGGGGAGATAGACTTGGGATTTTTAAAGAATTTTAAGCATTCTTTGCAGAAATATTTAGGGGTGAAGCGCTTTTTTATATTTGTTGGCGGCGGAAAAGTTACACGAATGTATCAAAAAGCTCTTTTGGAGTTTGGCGCAAAACCGGCAGACAGGGATTGGATGGGAATTAATATAACAAGGTTAAACGCGGAAATTGTTAAACAATTATTTCAGGGATATTCTTTTGACAAAGTTGTTACAGACCCAACTAAAAAAGTTAAAACAACAAAGGATATTATTGTGGGGGCTGGTTGGAAGCCGGGCTGGTCAACAGATTACGACGCTGTGTTGGTGGCAAAAAATCATAACGCAAAAATAATTATAAATTTGAGTAATATCGATTACGTTTACGATAAAAACCCAAGCCAGTTTCCGGATGCCAAACCCTTAAAAGAAATTGATTGGAAAAGTTTTACGAGGATTGTTGGAGATAAATGGACGCCGGGCTTGTCTATGCCTTTTGACCCAAAAGCTTCAAAATTGGCTGAAAGATTAAAACTGAAAGTTGTTATGATAAACGGAAAAAATTTGGAAAGATTGGAAGATTTTTTGAATAATAAACGGTTTATAGGAACTACTATACAATGATAAAAGACGAGATTAAAAAAATAATAGAAAAAGCAATAAAAGATTTTACGGGAAGCCCGGCTTTACGGGAATCGGCTTTACGGGAATTTTCGGTTGAAATTCCCGGAGACAAAAGCCATGGCGACTATTCAACAAATATTGCTTTGATTTTATCTAAAAAGCTTGGCAAAAATCCGAGGGAGGTTGCAGAAGAAATAAAAAATAAAATTGGCAAGAATAATTTATTTTATAAAATAGAAGTTGCCGGTCCGGGATTTATAAACTTTTTTATTTCTGATAAATATTTTATTGATACTTTAAAAAACATAGATAAAAACTACGGAAAAGCCGAAGGTTCTGAGCGAGGTCGAAAAATAATTATTGATTATACCGACCCCAATATCTTAAAAGAATTTCATATAGGCCATTTAATGAGCAATTCTGTTGGTGAATCGTTATCGCGTATTTTTGAGTTTGAGGGAGCAACAGTAAAAAGAGTTTGTTATCAGTCGGATGTTGGGATGGGCGTGGCAAAAGCCATTTGGGGAAAAATAAAAAAAGAAAATGAAAGCTGGGGCGAAGTCTACGCTTTTGGCGCAAAAGCTTTTGAAGAAAGCGAAGAATCAAAAAAGGAAATAATAGAGCTTAATAAAAAAATATTTGAGAAAGGCGACACTAAAATAAATAAATTATACGACGAAGGTAAAAAAGAAAGCTTAAAGCATTTTGATGACATTTATAAAAAACTTGGCACAAAATTTGATGAACTTATTTTTGAGAGCCAAGTTGCTGACTTGGGCAAAAAAATTGTTGAGAAAGGGCTAAAAGATAGAATTTTTGAGAAAGGCGACAATGGAGCGGTTATTTTTAAAGGAGAAAAATACGGACTTCACACAAGAGTTTTTATAAATTCTGAAGGCCTGCCCACTTATGAAGCAAAAGATTTGGGACTGGCCAAATTTAAATATGGCGGATATAAATATGACGAGTCGGTGGTTATTACGGCAAACGAACAAAATGATTATTTTAAAGTAATGTTGCGCGCGATGGGGGAAGTTTTACCGGAGTTAGCCAAAAAAACAAAACACATCAGCCACGGAATGTTGAGATTGCCGGAAGGCAAAATGTCGTCCAGAACAGGAAAAGTTATCACGGGGGAATCGTTGATAGAGAAAGTTGAGGAACTGGTAAAAGAAAAAATTAAAGACAGAGAATTATCTGAAAAGGAAAAAAATGAAATTGTTGAAGCTGTTGCAATTGGGGCAATAAAATATTCAGTTTTAAAGCAATCAATCGGTAACGATATTATTTATGACTTTGATAAATCAATTTCTTTTGAAGGAGATTCGGGTCCCTATTTACAATATGCATATACACGGGCAAATTCTGTTTTGGAAAAAGCAAAAAGGGAGGGCGTGAAGGCGTCGTTTAGAAAAACACCGAAAGAAATTACCCGGCTTGAAAAAACATTAAGTTATTTTCCGGAAGTAATTGAAAAATCCGGAAAAGAATATGAGCCCCATTTTTTAGTTTTGTATCTTACTGAATTAGCCGGTATATTTAACAACTATTATGCAAAGCATAAAATTGTTGATAAAAAAGACGAATATTCGCCGTATAGAGTTGCTTTAACCGCCGCATTTTTAAAAACCATGAAAAACGGGCTGTGGCTGTTGGGAATTAATACGCTTGAAAAAATGTGATGAAACTAAGAAATAAATATTACATAATGCGCCACGGCCAGGCAATTTCAAATGTAAAAAGGCTATGCTCAAGTTGGCCGGAAGAGTTTAATAACCCATTAACTACAATGGGAAAAAAAGCAGTTAAAGTGGCCGCAGA
>MHPP01000003.1 GCA_001822095.1 Candidatus Staskawiczbacteria bacterium RIFOXYC1_FULL_38_18 | reverse complement strand
TTTAAATTATTTATGCGACCTCGCTGTTATAACACTGCTCGCAATAAACTATTTCCGGGCGAGAGGGTGCGTAACTGGTTTCAAATTCATTTTCGCAATGTCCGGCATGAAACGCATGTTTTTTGTCACACATACATTTTCTGTGATACAACTGACTTTTATTCCTTTGCGAAAGCCGATCGGCGAAACGGCAATCAACGCACAATCTTGGCAATGGAAGCCCCTCTTGCCTTAAAAAATCCAATTCCGCCTTTATAATGCGATAAGCTCGTTTGCATTTATAGCAAGCAATAAGCTTTGAAACAATATCGTCTTTAACGTCATTTATTGAATTTGGTAGTTCGCTTGCATCAGTATTCGTCTCATATTCTGTTCTTTCAACATCGTCCCAATTATAACCTTCTTTAAGTACTTGTTCCCGTGCTAAAGGAAAATGATCGCTCACAACAGATGTGTTATATCCAAATGGAGAATGTTCAGCAGGAAAAAATTCTCCGTACTTATATATCCTCCCTTTTTTATCCATAAAAGGCATAGAGTCCATCCGCTCAATTATTTTTTTCTTAAGCTCTTTGTACTCATCGGAGGAATATTGTTTATTAAAAATACAATACTTTTTGTTTTTCAAACCGAAACTAGCAAAACAATCAGAACAGTTTTCCATAAACATGCAGTATTCAAGATTAACGTTTTGAGGCCAGCACTCCACACAGAATTTAGAATTAAAGCACCCGTAACCGCATATCGCGTTTTCATAGCATATTTCACTGGGGGACCCCCATACAGATATATCCATTGAGTCTTTTGCGCCGGGGAACATCTGTTCCTGACAATATCGGAGATTATCCGCCCCCTGGACAAGATACCCCATATAAATATTACGCGAATTTGAAATGTATTCTCCCAGAACGTTCAAGTTATTTACACCCTGTATATATTTTATTGGAAATTTTAGCCAAAACTCGTGTGCTGTTTTTTTGGCCTCCATGCACCCACTCCATGTGTTCAGCCGCAATTCGGCAATACTTTTTTGATAATCTTCTTTTGATAGCTGTTCGTTAAAAAAACAGTGACTTTTATTTTTTAAATTCACGCATCCAAAACAATCTACACATCCTTTGCAATTTTTTGAAAATAAAACATTTGTGCAATCAATACACTGAGATGAAAAATGTGTGCGATAGCACTTGGTTGACAAGAACAATTCATATGACAGTTCGCAGTCATTCATATTTGTCGAGTCAAAACATTCCCTACAGCGGTGAGAGGCATTACAATACGCACAAGCCTCCATGGCACTTGTGTTAAAAACGAGATAAGAATCTTTGGCAGTATCAGAATTAACTACAAAATCCGAGCGTAGATTTCCATGTTCGCAAGAACTCCCCTTGTGAGGCACGGAAACAGCAATATCGTGAAACTGCTCAAAAAACGTTTTTGAAAAATCGTAATCCCTGCCATACTGCATCGCGTCCCAGTCGTCTTCGTACCACTCCTCATCGCTATAGACGGGAATATTGGATTGCTTTGAGTATAAAGAAAATACTTTTTTTCCTGATTTTAAACTGGTGTTAAAAAACGCTTTTCGCTCATTTCTGTACGCCGACCTTCTTTGAAACCTACATCTCCAGCAAAACGTCGGCGGCGGCACTTTCATTTTTTCATAAAACGCAAAATCTTCGGGCTCAATTACGAACTCTTGTTTGCAATTTTGACAAACTTTAGTTTGTGACTCCATATTACTTCAAAAGATTCGTGACTATTTTTATTAGCTTATCTTTTTCTCTTGGATCCGAAACCGCAATCAAAAGTGCCAGTGCAGTTAAGGCGTTATCATTAATTTTTTTCTCGCCGGTTTCGCGATAAAGATATTTATTTTTGTCTAAAAAATAAACAAATAAAAACGAAGCGGTTCTTTTGTTGCCGTCAATAAACGGCTGGTCTTTAATTATAAAATACAAAAGATGCGCTGCTTTTTCTTCTATACTCGGATAAAGTTCTTTTTTTTCAAAAGTTTGGTAAATAGCACCCATAAGCCCTTTCAATTTTTCCCCATTTTCCTGCCCAAAAAATTCACTGGCTTCTTTTTTATTCACCAATTCTTTTTTAACTTCTAAAATAACATTTTTTACTATTTCGTGGTCCAAGATAAATTTTCCTTTTCCCTCTTTGTGTAAATTAACCTCTTCCTTGTCGTATTGCTCCAGTAAAGTCAGGGTTTTTGAATAGTCAGCCAACAAACCTAAAATTTCTTTTTCTTGTCCTGCCAATAATTCGTGCTTAGATTTTTGTTTCAAAAAATCAACGGCATTTTGCAATTCCTTAAATTTATTTTCTGTTTCTAGCAGACGTTTTTCATCGATAGCAAAACCTCTAATCAAGAAATTTTTCAATTTATGTGTTGCCCAAACTCTAAAATCTGTAGCTTTTTTAGAATTAACACGATATCCCACAGAAATAATAGTGTCTAAAGCATAAAATTTTGTTTTGTATGTTTTTCCGTCTCTGGCAGTATGTTCCAAAATGGAACTAACTGATTTTTCTTTTAATTCTCCATCCTTGAATATATTATTTACATGCTTGGTTATTGCCGGCCGTTTTGTACCAAAAAGCAGTGCTATTTGATCTTGTGTTAGCCAGATATTTCCCCTTTCAAATTTCACTTCAATTTTTGGTCCTTCGGGCGATTTATAAATAACAATCTCTCCTTTTTTTGGTTCTATTTTTTTCATATTTTTACGCTACTTCGTTATTATAGCACTGCTCGCAGTAAACTATCTCCGGGCGGTCGGGGGAGTACGACGTTTTTATATCCTTTTCGCATTTTGCGCAAGTTCTATCCCACAATTTAAACGGAGTGCGCTGGGCTAGCCTGGCGTAGTGTCTGCAATTGGAACATAATCTTGGTAGAGCAAGATTCATTGCGCGATAAAACGCAAGTTCGGAAGGAATGATTTTAAACGCGCCCATGCACTGATGGTTGCACTTGCCTGCGTGTTCGCATGCAATAACTTGGTTTAAAATATCATCTGTAACGTCTTTTATGTGGTCGGGCAAATCTGCAGGCTGAATTGTAATTTTATGTTGTTTTGTTTCGGGCTCTCTCCATCTGTAACCGGCATCTAAAATTTCTGATTTATTTTTTGGATAATATTCTTGGGCTATTGTTTCGTTATAGGCAAAAGGAGAAAGCTCGGTTGGGAAAAATTCGCCGTATTTGTAAAATCTTCCCTTTTTGTCCACATAAGGCGTTTCATTCATATGAGCAATAATTTTTGGCACAAGCTCTTCATATTCTTCTTTTATGTATTGTTTGTTTAAAATGCAGTATTTTTTACTGCGAAGCCCAACACACCCGAACAAATTGGCGGAACTTTGACAGGCATAAGTATAATTTACATTCTGGCAAGCGTGAGTAAAAACGGTAAAAAGATTACGAGTGCCCTCAAGGCCGGTATCAACAATTTCGTACGAGTTGCTGACGTTTCCACCATAACCATATGCGTCGTAGATATCCTTCATTCCCTCCCAACCATGGATAACATATTTATTGTCTTCACCGCCGTCGAATATATCAAACCCCATGTAAACGTTTTTGGAGTTTAAAATATTGTCTCCGATACAGTTTTGTGATTTGTGAATAAACCCGTGACGCCGCGGATATTTTTTTATGAAATCAGCAAATTTCTTCTTGAAATCCTCAAGTGCCCTATAACTTCCGAAGTCATATTTGGCGCGTTCTATTTTATAATCTTCCTTAGTGCATTGCTCATTAAAGATACAACTAGATTTGTTGCGCAGATTTATGCACCCCAAAGAATCTATCATGTTTTTGCATGCGTGAAGGAAATCACAATTGACGCTATCGTCACTGTCATATGAAAAAGAAACTTTATTCAAACCCCCACACAAAGTATTGTCATAGCACTGCACAAGACCAGCAGTTTTAAATAAATCAAAAGAATTCTTGCAGTTTACGGCCCCTGCGCAATACGCTAAATCTTCATCTCTGAAGGATGCATATGTAAGATAGCAATTTTTAACTTCGGCATTGTGGTTGCCATATTCAGAGTTAATTGATTTCGAATTGGCAAGATTGGGCAGGGGAGCTTTTTCAAATAATTCGCGGAATTGCTGAAAAAAAGATTTTGAAAAATCGTAATCACGCCCACTTTCAAGTTGGTCCCATTTGTCAGACCACCAGTAATCTCTTTCATAAACAACAAGCGGTTGCTCTGGGCTAAACATTGTAATAATATCTTTGCCGGTTGCGTCACATTTTCTATGATACAAAGTTCGCTCGTTTCTCCAACTCATCCGCCTAACAATTCTGCATTCCGGGCAAAACGTCGGCGGAGGGACTTTCATTTTTTCGTAGAAATCAAAATCATCGGGTTCAATAGTAAACTCATTATCACAATTCTGACAAACTTTAGTTTGGCTATTCATATTTTTATGCTACTTCTGCATTGTAACATTGTTCGCAGTAAACTATCTCCGGGCGATCAGAGGCGTAGGAGGTTTCAAATTCATTAGGGCATTTTCCGCTATGGTGCGGGTGATTTTTATCACACATACACTGGCGATGCCAGAGTTTTAGAGGGTTGCGCAATTTAAGTCGTGCTTGGTGGCGACACTCAGGACACAATCGAGGCAATGGCAAATGAAATTGTGTTAAAAATTGATACTCTTTGGCAATGATGCGATACGCCTTTCCGCAAACAAGACACCCAAGATTTTCTTTAGTAATTTCAATACTGCTATCTTCAATCGCGTCTGGGAGATTCTGCACAAAAAAAGTCGGCTGATGCTCGGGAGCTTTAGTGTCCCTCCAATTAAAACCCATTGTTTGTGCCACTTCTTTGCTTACCGGCATAAAATCCTGCGCTGCGGTTTCATTATAACCAAACGGAGATAATTCAGTTGGAAAAAATTCCCCATACTTATGCGTTCTACCATTTTTATCAATATACGGCATTTCCTCCATGTGTTTTTTAATTTTAGGAACAAGCACCTCATAATCTTCTTTGGAGTATTGTTTGTTAAAAATACAGTATTCTTTGTTCCGCAATCCAATGCAACCAAAAATATTGCCACAGCCATGACAATTAAACGAATAAGTCGCATCGTGACATCCATACACAGTCATACAAAACAACTGACGGGAACCCTCAACGCCAGAGTCAAACGCTTCGTAGAGCAGATCGACGCTCGCCCCCACTCCATATCCATCATATGAATCGGTAAGACGATCTGCTCCATTTTGTATAAATTTACAATTTTGTGTATCTCCTGAAATATCAAAACAATTTTTAGAATCTGCAACATTTTGCATATTGTCTCCAGTTGACCGTTCGCATTTAATAAGCGTGGCGTATTTTCTTATCTGCTGTTGTTTAAGTGCTTCAAATTTTTCTCTTACATTTCTGATCCCTGCATACGTATTTATTTTTAATTCTCGAATTTTATTTTGATACTCTTCTTTGGGATAGGGTTGATTAAAAATATGATAAGATTTATTGCGTAACCCAGTACAACCAATGCAGTTCGTGCATCCACGGCAATCATATAGAAAAATGCCGTCAACGCAACTTTCGCAATTTTGCGAAAAATGCGTCCTGGAAGATTTAAATACATTTACATCTTCATAACATAGCTCAGAGTTATACACTGCAAATGCGTCAAAAGTATCTCGGCAAAAATGAACACGGGCGGCATAAGCAAGATTTTCACCACCCCACGATGCGGAAACGAGATAAGCGTCTTTCATGTTGCCAGTATATTGCGTGTAATCACAGTTAACTGTAAGTGTATTAAATACTGAAGGATGGGGAACCTGTTCAAAAAATTCTTTCCATTGTTTGAAAAACGATTTTGAAAAATCGTAATCTGTCCCATAAGCCATGGGGTCCCAATCGTCCGACCACCAAGTTTCCCGATCGTACACCTTTAAGCCGGAATCTGGCGCAAACCCTGAAATTATTTTTTTTCCTGTTTTTGCGCAAACATTACGGTAAAGAGTTCTTTCGTTTCGCCACACAAAACGCCTCCGCATCCTGCAATCTGGACAGAATGTCGGCGCGGGGACTTTTATTTTTTCATAAAAATCAAAATCCTCGGGCTCAATAACAAAGTCCTGTTTGCAGTTTTGGCATGTTTTAATCTCTTGTTGCATATTTTATTACTTTAACAAAAAACCGCTCGGATTAAAAGCGGTTTTTTAAAAAGTTAAAATTTAACGGTTTCCCCCGGCTTTATCGCTTTTTTGTTATTATTCCCGCCTGCATCGCTATTCGAAGCATTGCGGGCAGGCTTTGATTTTTCCTCGGGCTCTTCTTTCTTCTCCGGACTTTTTTTATCCAATGATTCTTCCAGCGCTTTTCTTAGCTCGGATAAATTTATTTCTTTTCTTTTGGGCTTATCTTGCTGATTTCCGACTGCATCGCTATGCGAAGCATTGCGAGCGGGCTGCTTTTTCTGCGCACCCTGCTCGCCTCGACTCGGCGAAGCGGGTCTCCTGCCAACATCACGAAAGGATACCGGCTCTATTTTTGGAGGCGGGGCGAATTCTATGCCCAAATCTCCCAAAGCCGAATCCCCGCCCAAACTCACCTTTGGCGAGATTGTGGCGGGCCCGCTCGCCTCGCTGAAGCCTTGGCGAAGCGGGTCAAAATGCCCTTTAGTACCCTTGTCGGGTATTTCTCCGCCTTTTATTTTTTTCATACAACTTTTGCAGTAAACAGGCCTGCCGGCGACCGGTTCAAAAATGACTTTTGTGTCTTTTCCACAATTTGAACACTTAACATCGTATAATTTTGTTGAATCGGGAGATCTAGAACTGCTAGGAGAGTTGCTTGGTTTGTATAAAGGCTTAGAAAAATTCTGAGGATTAGAAAGATCAGAAGAACTCTGATAATTAGCAACGCTGGGAACGTCCCGATTTGCCGCCCAACTGTTAATTTCTTCTTCAACAACTTTAACAGTGCGCGCATACTTTGACCTTGAAATTCTAATTATTTCTTCATGTTTTTTTTCGTCCTTGGCAATGGGTGCCAAGGTAATAGTTCTGGCTGAAAAGGGCCTGGAGGTTATGCCGTCTATCATAAGTTTTATATAAATATCGCGGTTAGACAGGCGTATTAAATCGTTCTGCAAAAATTCCGGAGTAAACTCTTGCTCCAAAAATTCCGCGTCGGTTGCTCCCACGCGAAAAGAAACCATTGTGCCCACATTGCCAAAAACCGCATCACGAACAGCGGTGCTTGTGTCGGTGACCAGCTGACCAACATATTGATGGGCAATAATTAAATCCAAGCGGTATTTGCGGGCCTCTGATAAAATATTTACAAAAGAGTCTGTGGCAAAGTTCTGAAATTCGTCAACATACATATAAAAATCTTTTCTTTTATCTTCTGGAATTCTAACACGCTCCATTGCCGAGAGCTGTATTTTAGTGATAATCATAGCCCCCAAAATTGCTGCATTATCCTCGCCAATTCGGCCCTTAGAAACATTAACCAGCAGAATTTTTTGGTTATTCATTATTTCATCAATATCAATGGTATTTTTTGCTTGGCCAACAATATTTCTTACAAAAGAAACATTCAAAAACTGCCCCACCTTATTTTGAACGGGAGCTATGGCTTCATTTCTATACCTTGACTCCCACTCTTCATATTCGTTAACCCAAAATGATTTAACCACCGGATCTTTTAAATTATTAATGATTTTTTGCCGATAGTCTCTATCAACCAGCATTCTTGGTATGCCCAAAAGCGTGGTGCCCGGAGTATCCAGCAAAGCCAAAATGCAATTGGCAAGAATATATTCCATACGGGCCGACCATACGTTTGCCCAAATTTTAGTAAAAATACCAATCAATCCCGACGCAATTAAGTGCTTATATCTTGGATCAGGCACATCCATAATATTAAAGCTAACAGGAAAATTCATATCGGCCGGGTTAAAATAAACTACATCGTTGATTCTGTGGGGAGGAACGCTATCCAAAATTTCTTCAACAAACTCTCCGTGTGGGTCTATAATAGCAAGGCCTTGCCCATTGTTAATATCCTGCAAAGCCATATTTTTTAAAAATCCTGTTTTACCAACTCCGGTTTTTCCAATCACATACATGTGCTGACGCCGATCAGCTCTTTTAATTCCAAATTTTTGTTCACTATTGCGAAAGTTTGTCTGGGCGATATATGTTAAATCTTTTGACATAAATATTTTTTATTTTACACTACTTCTGATTTATAACATTCCTCACAATATATAATCTCTGGTCGACTTGGAGAATATGCTGAACGCGCTTCTTTTCCGCATTTTGCGCAAGTACGATTAAATATTTGAGGGGGCAAATGTTTTGCAAGACGTAAATAGTGCCTGCAATTAGGGCAATATTCTGAAATTGGAATTTCTTGCTTTTTGTAGAAGGACAATTCTTCGGGCATTATTTTAAAAGCCAACGTACATTGCGTTTCAACAGCTCCTTTGTTTCTGCATTCAATTATTTCCTCAGTAAAACTGTCTGTTACACTGGAAATATCTTCTGGAATATCGCCAACATGAATGGTTGGAATATAATTTTTTGTTCCTTGCTCTGAAAATCTATATCCTAAATTAATAATTTCTTCTTTTGATTTTGGATAAAACTCCTGTGCAATGGTTTCGTTGTAAGCAAAGGGCGATAAAGCGGGTGGAAAAAATTCTCCATACTTATAAACTATTCCCCCGCTATCAATATATGGATTTTTATCCATATCTTCTTTTATTTTTTTTACTATTTCTGCATATTCTTCTTTTGAATATTGCTTGTTTAAAACACAGTAATTTTTGCTTCGAACTCCAACGCATCCAAAAAGATTTTGAGATCCCTTGCATAGATCTGAGTAAAAGACATCTGTTGATGAATCTACTATATTGCCAAAAAAACAGTTTGCAACGTCCTCGCATCCAATTGTTTCGTACACATTATTGCTACCTCCCATGCCATAACAATCAGAAATATCTTTGCTGGTAAAAACCCATATAGAGTGTCTGGCATTTTCTAGCTCAAAACCGTCAAAAACATAGTAGCAATCTTTTGAATTACCCAGATAGTTTCCAACGCAATTCGTACAATTTACTAATTCCATGGCGCGATGAATTTGTTTAAGCGAGTAATCGTCAAATTTTTCTCTTAGCTCTTTAACTTCATTTCTATTCCCCAGATTTAATTTATCAACTTTTTCTTTGTATTCCTCTTTTAAAAGCTGCTCTCCAAAAAAAACATAATTTGCCGAACGGAGATTTGCTCCACCAAAACAATTTTGGCAATTTCGACAGGAAAACATAAAAGAAGAATCTATAATGCCTTCCGAGTCATATATGTGCTGGCTGTTATATGATTTTTCAACATTTACCGTGTCATACATCAATTCGGAAAAATGGGTATAAGTTATGTCCACGCTATTTTTATTAGCTTTTGTTCTTCCTGCATACATAACGTTTTCGCTATCTCGGAGGGCAAAAGAAAGATATGTATTTTTATTGAAATACGACTGATTTGTATACTCGCTTTTTGTAGATGCCACTACCCAAATTGCCAATCGCGGAACCTTCTGCGTTAAAGTTTTTAATTGGGTAAAAAATGGTATTGAAGAGTTGTAATCCATTCCAAAACTCAAAGGGTCCCAACCATCGCCATACCAGCACTCATAACAATACACAGGAAAAGGTGTTTTTTCCGGATACAGTCCTATGATATTTTTACTACATAAATCACACTTTCTTTTATATAGAGTGCGTTCATTTCGCCAAACAAATCTTCTTTGAGCACGACATTCCGGGCAAAAGGTTGGAGCTGGCACTTTCATTTTTTCGTAAAACGTAAAATCATCAGGTTCAATGGTGAACTCTTGTTTGCAGTTTTGACATGTTTTAATCTCGGCTTCTCTTGACATGGTTTTATATTCTGCTATAATTAACTCACTTTTGGGGTTACCCACTGATTCCCGCTTCGGCGGGATGATGATTACAGCTCAAGCAATGCCTTGAGTTTTTCTTTTACTTTCCTAAAATCTGTATCATCCAATGTAGCCAACCGACGTTGAAAACGATTTGTACTAAACATCCTAATCTGATACAAAAGCGCGTATCTTTTCTCTTCGTGCACAGTTATTTCGCAAAACCATGTACCCTCTTTCTTTTTTGATGATAATGGCACACCTACGAAACTTTCTGCCGATAACTTTCTCAAAACGAGCACTGGCCTTTGATAATCCTCGCCTTTTCCACATGATTCTGTTTTAATATTTAAACCCACAGAACACCACCAAATATCACCTGTTTTAAAAAGAAACTTCTTTGACAATTTATCAAGCTTTTTCTTTTTTAAATTCCATTTATCAAAATCTTTTTGCATACTTTTATTATTCATCAACCGGCAAATTTGGCGGAGGGCCGGCCTTCTTCGACTCAACATTTGCCATTGTGGGCGAAACCATTCCCGAAACCCTTAGTGGGAAATGCCACATTGTTGCCATTTCCTCGGTGCTAAAAATTGGCTGTAAATCATCGCTCATTCTTTTTGGAAACAGCGGAGGGAATCTTAAAACAGCATTTCTGAACATTTTTCTTGCCCTCAAAAAAACTCTTCTTCTTCTCCAAAAATAATGGATTCTCGGTCTTGTAGCGCCCTGAAAGCCAAGTATATTTAGATTACTAGTTGCGAAATGAGCAGCATAAGACCTCATTATAATCCTGTTGGGAGATTTCCAATTTTCTCTTTTAGCAACATAAACGCCCCTCATTGTTGTTCTAAACAAAGGTTTTGACATTTTCTTTTCCACTTCTGTAAGAATCTCTCTTTCTCCTGGAGTCAGAGATATTTGTTTTTCTCCGGTTTCTTCATCCTCTTCCCAATAATACTTTGCGCTGTCTCCGGAACCTTCTTTCTTGGGACCCATAATAAGCTGACTCAGCAAAGACATAACATCCTGCATAATTGTTGTCTTTTTTTTCTCCGGCCTTTTAGCTATTTTATTTACAACTTTTTGCGCATCTTTATAAATTCCCGGCTCATCATGCTCTGGGACGGGAACCGTAATAAACTGAACCCAATAATGCTCTCCGGGCCCGAGCCTTGACATTCCCTCAAGCAAACCGATAATCGGGTCGATTCTTTTTTCTTCGGCAGAAATTCTTTCTCCCTGCGGTTCAAAAAACTTTTCGTATGTTTTTATTGGATAACAATCTTCCTTATTACGAAAATCCCAATCTTCTCCGTACATATCCCATTCATCATTTGGAACTGTTGGCGGGACTAGTTTTGTGTAGTCGGGAACTTCCTTAATTTCCAAATCAGGGTAATGCGCGTAAAGTGCCATTTCAAGAGTGGGTTTGTGCCCTGCCAAGCACCTTATATAAAAATGAACTTTTCCCTCAGTGCTCGCAATTTCCCATGAAAACCAATACGGCCCATTTATAAGCTCTCCGTCACACCACCTTTCCCTGAAGTTTCCCACATCCAATAAAGGCCACGCCACAGAAAACACATCTTCCATAGCTTTTAAAGGTATTAAAACTTCTCTTGGCGGGGTTATTTCTAATACCACCCATTTTGCTTTTGCATAATCAAAATCCCAATCTATCCACCAAATATAAAGAGTTTTAAGCTGGCGTGCCAGCATTATTGGCAAGAAAACCCACCACCAAACTCTTAAAAATGGAATCCACAAAATTATCAAAAATAAAATCGCCCACCAAAAGGGGTCCCAAATAGTCTTCTGCACCCACTCTAACCAAAATAACCAAGATGGCAACTTCATAGGTTTAGAAAATTAATAAAAGAAGGCAAAAATTTTACAATAATTGTAATTATTGAAATAATAAAAAAACCCGTTTTGAAAAAATCAAAAGCAAAAACAACCGGCACAACAACAAAACTTGTTTTTACCAAATGCCAGTAAAAAATAAATGAAAACAAAACTATATAAAATATTGCCGTTGCGATAAGCAACTCTATAAAAAGTATGAAAAAAATATCCATAATTTTAAAATTCCTTAAATGGATAACTGGTCATTAATTTAGCCATTTTCATTATGATAGCGGCTATTATTACCACGGCTGTGACGATTAATCCCGCCGGAGACAAAAGCCATGATACCACTATTGGTTCTATGTCTGTCATGTTTTTTATTTATTATACTGCGGACATAGTCCATAATCAATACGGCCAAATTTTATATATAAAAAGCGCCCTTTAGGGCGCTTCTTACCAAGTGTTATTTATGCTGTTTGGGTTTTTTGCTGGACTCCTTTAAAGAAATAGTTTTCGTTTGCGTCTTTCTCAAAATTTTTCTTATTGTTTAAGTTCATTAATACCGTGTTTTTGGCAACCAATCTTTGAGCCAAAACTTTTTCCACAATCTCATCTTTATGAATGGGCATATTCTTTTCATTCAAAACTTTTGTAATTATGTCTTTGATGGTTCCCGGAACATATCCCCATTCCGCCAAAGCATAAGTTCCCCTGCCCACCAAAACAAATCTTCCGTCTTTGATAAGTTCGTTATGAACTGTTTGAGGATATGTCTTTTTATTTGGCAAATTATATGCCAATTTATCAATTAAAGTTGCAACCTCTGTAAAATGCAAAGGTTTTCCATGCTTTTTAAAAACCAAAAATGCCTTGTCTTTTACGCCCCTTGGTTTTATTTCGGGCCAGTCGGATAATCCCAGCTCCCCTTCTTTGTTTGCCTGAATTCTTTTTGAAACTTCAAGGTATGACAATGTTGCGCTTTCGGAAATTCCAACTTTTGAAGCTACGTTTACATAAAAATCTTTTTTGGCAATTGGTTTTCTGTTTTTCTGCATTTCTGAAGTTAAAGAACTTAAAACAGCCTTAACCTTGTTTTGGGCATCTGGCAAGTTTGACCAAAAATAAGAATAATCTTTTTTCTCGCAAACTCTTGAAAATTTATCGCCCCCTAAAGTAAGTAAAAATAAAACATATGGCTTTTGGTTTTTTCCACCTAATTCATTCAGAGCATTTTCCTCTTTTTTAAAACCCCCTTGTTTTTCAAAATAAGAAACAAACTCGGCAAAAACAGCATCCAAGGATTCCTTGTTATTTTTTCTTACAATAGTAAAACCAGCCTCCTCTATTTGGCGGACCCTTTCCCTTGTGATGCCAAAGGTTTTTCCAATTGCCTCCAATGTTTCGGGGTTTCCTGTTTTAACTCCAAATCTGCGGTCAAAAATATCCTTTGTTTTTGCAGAAAGACTTTTGGTAAATTTTGCGTATAATTGTTTATAATTTGTAGCCATATATATTGAATATTTAGCCTGTTATGTTATCTTAGCATATTATTAAATCCTTGTCAAGTATACTTGACTATTTGCTCCTTTTCAGGCTCCATTTATACCAAGACACCAGTAACGGGCTGGCTATAAATATTGAAGAATAGGCTCCGGAAGTTATGCCGATTATCAATGCCAAAGAAAAACTTTTTAGGGTTTCTCCTCCAAAAAAGTATAAAGCAACCATCACAAATTCAACCGTCAAAACCGTTGAAATAGACCTGCCCACTGTTTGGTTCAAACTCTTATTGACACTGTCTTCAAACTGCGCCATCCCCTGCCTTAAAATGTTTTCTCTTATCCTGTCAAAAATAACAATTGTATCGTGCACAGAAAATCCAAGAATCGTCAGCAAGGCTGCAACAATGGGAATTGTAATTTCAACATTATAAAAGTGCCCCAAAACTGCAAAAATTCCAAGTGGTATCAAAATGTCGTGAAACAAAGCAATTAAAGAGGCTACCCCATATTTCCATGAAGAAACCGGCCTTGAAACTTTTCTAAATGCAAAAGCAATATAAATTGTAATTGCCAGAAGAGCCATGACAATGGAAACCGCTGTTTTGTTTCTTAATTCCTGGCCCACAGACGGCCCAATATACTGGAAGCCATCTTCGCTCGCTTTAAATGTTTCGTTAACCTTTGCCAATATTTTCTTGTGCGTTGCTTCATCAACTCCCTGAAACTTCAAAATAGCTCCCTTTTCTCCTGTGGGTTGGACTGTTATTTCTCCCAGATTAAAATCTTTTAGCTCGGTTTTTATTGCTTCGTTTGACGGTCGCTGTTCTAAAAATAAAACCTCCATATTGCTTCCGCCCGCAAATTCAATACCAAATTTCAGGCCGTACGCGAACAAGCTTGCAATTGAAGCAATAACTAAAAATCCAAAAATTATGTAATAAACGATTGAATATTTTGTAAAATTAAAATTCATATTTTTACAGAATCCATTTGGCTTTTTCGGCCCACTGCCCGACAAAAACCATCAAGAATATCCTTGTTATAAATATCGCCGAAAGAAGCGAGGCAATTATACCCAAAGACAGGGTTAGAGCAAACCCCTTGATAAAGGATGTGGCAAAAGTGAATAAAATCGCGCACACAATTAAAGAGTTAAAGTTGGAGTCGCGGATTGACGGCCATGCTCTTTTGAATCCCTCGTCAATTGCTTGAGCCAACCCCTTGCCTTGTTTTATTTCCTCCTTCATTCTGGCAAAAATTAAAATATTTGCGTCAACCGCCATGCCAATAGAAAGTATAAATCCGCCAATACCCGCCAAGGTTAATGTTACGGGAATAAGCTTAAATATGGATAAAACCAGCGCTACGTATATTACAAGGGCCACAGAGGCAAGAAGCCCCGGAAGCCTATAAAACACCACCATAAATATAACTATTGCCAGAAGCCCGTACAGGCCCGCTGTAAGCGATTTTTGAAGGGATACCGAGCCCAAGGTGGGTCCCACGGTTTCCTGGGAAATTGGCGAGCCAATTTTAACCGGCAAGGCCCCCGAATTTAATCTGCTTGCAATCGTGTTGGCTGTTTGGGTGTTTAAGTCTCCTGTAATAACTGCTGTGCCTCCTGTAATTTTATTTTGCACATTCGGCGCATATAAGTCTTGCGCGTCAATTTTTCCGTCTCCGCTTGTGTCCACGATAGAAGCTCCGTCCAAAAAAATAGCCAACGGTTTGTTTATATTTCTGCCGGTAACCTCTTCAAATATTTTTGCCCCCTCGTCATTAAACTTTAATTGAATTTGGGGCTTAACAGTTACAGGGTCAAAAATAACCGTTGCTTTTGTCAAATATTTTCCGGTCAATTCTGTGGGTTTAAAATAAGGGTTTTGCGTAGCAAGTTGCCAATCTTTTATTTTTTTATAATCTTCTTTTTTTGCCTGCGCATCCTGCACTTCTTTTATTTTGTCTAGAATGGGTTTTGATTCTGCTTCTGTTCTTTGCTCATCAAATTCCAAATAAGGAGTTTGCCCTATCATTTCAATTGCCTGACTAACATTTGTGACTCCAGGCAACTCCACAACCAATTTGTCTTGACCCTGTATTTCAATAACCGGCTCAGAAACTCCAAACATATTCACGCGCCTTTCAATTACATCCCTTAAGCCAGTCATAGACCCTGTTTTATCATCTACGGAGCTCAAATCCGCCCGATAGACAAGTTGCACCCCTCCCTGCAAGTCAAGTCCAAGCACATATGGCTTTTCCCAAAAATGGGGAAATGTCCAGCCCATTTTGCTGTTTAAAAAATCTGTGCCTTTGTTAAAATAATTTGGGTATGCAAAAATCCCGGCCAAAACAGCCAAGATTACCACGCCAATAAAAATATAATATTTCTGTTGCATATGAGTTTAAGTAATAGAACCATTATAACCCCGCCCCTTAAAATAGTCAACCGCTTTGACCAGTAATAAAAAATCCTGGGTGGGACGCACACAGGACGCGAATAAACCAACGAGGCGGACTTTAACATTCAAGAATTCCTAGCAAATCCTCCGCTTCTTGAATTTTCGCCACTACCATTGACAAAGGGAATCTCTTTCTTGCCCATTCGGTTGCAAAGCCAAGATTCTGGTGAAATCCGGCCTGCATTTTAAGTACCTCTTGAGGCGATTTGTTCCATTCCTTAGCAAGACCAAATATCACCTGCTGGATCCATGCCACGTTCAAGGCTTGACTTAGGTCGGCATCGCGCAGAATCTGGCAAGAAAGATCCATCTTTCTTGAAGAAACCTTGTAAGGATACTCCGTACAACTTATCAATTCCTCAATTCTGGCTTGTGAATCCTTGTCTTCTTGGGCCAGATATTTTCTGAATCCAAGGATTGCCATTTCAATATTTATTTCATCATTAACCATCTTTCCGGAATGGTCAAAATCGTGAAACATGGCTGCTATCAGCAAATCTCGCACAGCTCTGCGGGACAAAGCTTCGCCGTAATAGATGCATGCCTCGTAGCATCTGCAGACCACATAAAGCATGTGGCGGAAGTTGTGGTACGGGTTTTGTAGGTTAGTTGCGTGAGAAAATACAGCGCGAAAATAGCTGATCAAGTTCCCATCATATCGATCGCCCGAATTCTTGATGAGCATGGGAATAGTGAACGAAACAATACCTTCATGGCTCGAACTCATTATTATTCCTCCTCAGCTGGTACAAAGAACTATTTAAAATGTAAAACAGCTGGATTAAAAAATTGTGAAGGTTTTTATAATCGTTCTAAAATTTTTAGTTCCAGGTTTTCGGTTGTTGTGTCGTAAACTGCAAAAGTGGGCTTATAAAATTGCCCGGCCATTTCGCCGGGGTTTATCATATGGCAGCCGCCAACCTTTTCGTCCCAAGGCCTGTGAGTGTGGCCGTAAAAAACCGCATCATATTTTCCGGATTGCGCCATTTTTTTTGCAATATCGGGAAAATGCGTAAAAGCGATCTTCGTAGAAGATCGTCCTGAGCTTGCCAAAGGACTTTCTAATTTCAATTCCATCTCGTCTTTGTCGGGTAAGTCCAAATTAAAATCAGCGTTGCCTTTTACGTATTTTATTTCTCCCTTAAAAAGTTTATTTGCAAAATCAATTGTTTCCTGGCTTGATATGTCTCCGCAATGCAAAACCAGTTCAATGCCTTCTTTATTAAACCAATTTATTGCCTTCTCAAAATTTTTTAAATTATCGTGAGTATCTGAAATTATCGCAAGCTTCATTTTATCTAGACTTTATTTTTAATATAAAAAATAAACCCGTAACACCGTGCTTACATTCTCGAGAATGTAAGCACGGACAGTTACAACATTTATAATTTCCTAAAATTCTCTATAAATCTTACAAAAATTTTGCCATAGGGCGACAAAGAATGAGAAATTGCCCTACCGCTATAATTTTTATCTACCAGACCGGCTTGAACTAATTTTAGCGTGTGACCAGAAATGGTTTTAAAATTACAATCTAAATTTTTAGATATGTCCTCAACGGTAAGACCTCTGCTTTTTGCAATTAATAAAAGAATATCAATCCTTCTGTGATTGGCTACTCCTTTTATGTGTTTTTCAATTTGTTTTGAATTCTTCATAATCCAATTATACCACACTCTCATATTCTCGAGAATCTAAGAATGGTCAAGTTTCATTTTTTTGTAGCCCACATGCGCCAAACACTTTTTTATATTTCTCTCTTTTAAAACATGATACCTGGCATATCCGTCAAAAATTAAAAAATCTTGTCCCCTTAAAATCAACTGTGATATGGATTGGCCTTTGTTTAAAATCTCTCTTATCTTTTTAATGCGCTCCTGCAAATCCTTCTGAAAAACTTCCGTCGCCAGCAAATCAGGATTTGGCTTAATGTCTTCAATTTTGACTTCTTGCAATTTCCATTCCGACTTATAAAGATCATTCCCATATTTAACAAAATCTTCTCTATCCCACTCTTTTTCTGCCACACCTATGACGAAATCCCTGATATTTTTTTCGGCGATCAAAAAATATTTTATCCCTTCAACTAACTTTTCGTTAATTATATCCATAATTATTGGCCCGCAACGCAGGCTTTAAAATTATTTACTTCCTGGTTGTATTGGTTTACTAAATTTTTTGTTTCGCTTGCCAACAG
>MHPP01000002.1 GCA_001822095.1 Candidatus Staskawiczbacteria bacterium RIFOXYC1_FULL_38_18 | reverse complement strand
CAACAGACGTTGCAGGAAATGCCGCTGACCCAGTAACAAGAACTGTTAATGTTGAATCGCCTGTTACCCTTCAAAGCATTGCGATTACAATTCCCGCAACCAAGCTCATTTATACCGTCGGTGACGCGTTAGACATAGAGGGGTTAGTTGTAACTGGAATCTACAGCGATTCTTCTACAAAAGTTGAAACTATTACAACAGCCAATATAACCGGTTTTGACAGCTCAACCGCCGTGACAGGGCAAGTTTTGACAATTACCGTTGGAGAAAAAACAACAACCTATACTGTTGATATTGTTGCAGTTGTTGTTGACGAAATAGCGCCGGTTATTACTGTGCCCGCAGACATTACAACAAGTACAACAAATTCTTCCGGAAAAGCAGTAACATTTACAGCACCAACGGCAATAGACAACGTTGACGGATCGGTTGTTGTAACTTGCAATAAAATCTCCGGAGACAATTTTCCGATTGGAGAAACCACAGTAACCTGCGGAGCGGTTGATAGCGCCGGAAATGCTAGCACAAAAACATTTAAGGTTACCGTTAACTTGACGCAAACTAATACCGGAGGAGGTGGTGGAGGTGGAGGGTCTTCGGTAGTTTCTTATATAATTACAGCTTCGGCTGGAACAAACGGTTCTATGAGCCCAATAGGTTTGTCGTCCATAAATTCTGGAGGAAGCCAGACATACACAATTACTCCGGCAATCGGCTATAAGGTTGCGGATGTTTTAGTTGATAGGGTTTCAAAAGGTGCGCTAATGACCTATACGTTTAGCAATGTCACGGGGAGCCACACAATTTCAGCAACATTTTCCGCCATAACCGCACCGGTTGTTGCCAAGAATGGAGATGCAAACGGGGACAGTAAAGTTGACGAAATTGATTTTGGCATGCTAATGTCGCAATGGGGAAGCGCAGGTTCTGGAAATTCCGGCGACCTGAACAACGACAGCATAGTTGATGAAATGGACTTTGCGCTATTAATGGCAAATTGGGGATCATAGTTAAATTTTTTAATTTTAAATTTTTAATTTTTAAATAAATATGAAGAAATATATATTATCGTTGGTGATAATTTTAGGAATAGCTTTTGACGGGCAGGCAGTTTTAGCCGTTGACGCGACAATTTCCGTGTCGCCATCGTCAGCCACAAAAACAGCAGGCTCCCCATTCCTTGTAAATGTGCAGGCTGACCCGGCGGGAAACAAGGTTTGTGTTATAAGAGGATCCCTTGCTCTTGGAAACCTGACCTGTCAAAGCATTTCAGTTGCCTCGGGCCTGATGGCGCAAAAAGCTCCAACGTGCGCAAACCCAAGTTTTACAATTGGCATTCCAAAATGCGCAACATCCGCGCTGGATCTTTTTTCTGTGTCTGTTAAGGGTACAGAGGCGGGGCAGGCAAGCCTAGCTTTTTCAGGAGTTAAAGCTATCAGCATCTCGGGAAATAATGCAGTGGATGTTTTAATGACCTCGCAGAATGGGACATATACAATAAGTGCAGCGCCAACTCAAAAACCAGTTCAGCCAAAAATTGAAGAGCCAGCTACAACCGAAACAACAGAACAGCCAGCAATACAGCAAGCAGAAAAAACTACGCAGGTGGTTGAAAATATTATTCCAAAAGAAGCCGGAGCAGCCTCGCTTGCAACAACAATGGGAAATTTCTTTAGCAAGCCGATTACAATTATTATTGCAATAATAATTTTGATTTTACTGGCAATGTGGTCATTTGGAGGATTTTTGAAGAAAAAGAAAATTTAAGTATAAAATAGCACCCTTGTCATTGCGTCGTGCCCGTCCGAAGCCTTTGGGCGAAGGAGGGAGGAGCGTAGCGACGAAGCAATCTCACACCCATGCACCAGTGCACGGGTGTATTTTATTGTTTTTATTGTGCGATAGTTGTGCCCAAAATACTACGATCGTGGTAATTCCGTCATAACTTTTTTTAGTTCAGTTCGTCCTGTGTCTATTGACAAGGTGGCTTGTTGCGTGGTATAATAAATCTATAGGGTAAAAGAGGCGTTTGGGAGATTTCCCCTTCGCGAAACGCTTTTCTGGCTCCGGCTGGAAAATGCGAGGAGCGACGTTGAAAATTCTGTCTTTACAGGATTGCAAAACAAAGAGGAAATCCCTCAAGCGTCTTGTCAAGGGTTGACATCATTTCATAAAAAAGTATAATAAAATTAATTAGATAAAAGGTCGCAAAGATTATTAGAATAAATGACAAAAAGAAACATGGCAGCAGATAATGACAAAGAGTTTCTTGAGTACGTTGTTAAGGAATTAGTTGACAACCCAAAAGACGTCAAAGTTGAAAGAAAAGTTGACGAAATGGGAGTTTTGCTTTCATTGACGGTAAACCCAGAAGATATGGGTCAAATCATTGGAAGAGAAGGGTCAACAGCCAAAGCAATCAGGAACTTGGTCCGAATTGTCGGATTAAAGAACCACGCCAGAGTGAACCTCAAAATTGAGGAACCGGAAGGCGGACGTGCTCCAAGAGCCGAGAGGAAAGAATCCTCATCTTCGGATATAGAGAATATTTCTCTGTAATTTAAAACAAGAATCGCGCCACAAAGGGCGATTTTTGTTATATAATATAAAAATGATTAGATTTGATGCAATTACAATTTTTCCGGATATTTTTAAGTCGTATATCGGCGAGAGTTTGATTGCGCGCGCTATAGCAAAAAAATTGATAAAAATAAATGTGCACGATTTGCGTAAATGGGGCAAGGGTCCGCACAAGCAGGTTGATGACAGGCCGTTTGGCGGAGGGCTTGGAATGGTTATGCAAGTAGAACCCATTTTTAAAGCTCTAAAAAAAATTAGACCCATAAACCCATCGATGGGTCTGCGTAAAAAAGCAAAGTCTAAAATAATACTTTTTACGCCAAGGGGAAAAAAATTCACGCAAAAAATTGCTTATAAATTATCAAAACTGGACCAGATAATTTTTATCTGCGGACGATATGAGGGTGTTGACGAAAGAGTTGCAAAAAATATTGCGGATATGGAAGTTTCAATTGGCGACTATGACCTAATGGGCGGGGAACTGCCGGCAATGATTTTAATTGAAACAATTTCAAGATTAATTCCCGGAGTTTTGGGAAAACCGCAATTGTTAAAAGAAAGAGTTTCAAAATCAGGAGGTTTTTTGGAATATGCGCAATATACTAGACCGGAAGTTTATAAAGTTCGTAAAGTTCATAAAGCTGAAAGTTGGCGAGTGCCAAAAGTTTTATTATCCGGTGACCACAAAAAAATAGATAAGTGGAAAAAAGCCCACTCAAAGGTTATTGAATAATTATAATTTTTGTGATATAAAATATGCAACGGGCGTGTGGCTGAGTAGCAAAGGCATCAGACTGTAAATCTGACGGGGTTTCCCCTTCGTAGGTGCAAGTCCTACCGCGCCCACTTTGCAGAGCAAAGTGTCCTGAGCTTGTCGAAGGGCACATATGCCGGGATAGCTCAGACGGTTAGAGCACGTCATTGGTAATGACGAGGTCGGCGGTCCAACTCCGCCTCCCGGCTCAGCAATAAATAAAATCCGAAGCACGAAATCCGAAATCCGAAACAAATTCAAATTTTCTAAATTCGAATGTTTAAAACACGTTTCGAATTTCGATATTCGAATTTCGAGTTTCTTTTGCAAGGCAAAAGCATTATGGCAGTTAAAAAAGCATTCACAAAATTAGTTTGTTCGGCCTGCAAGACAACAAATTATTTTATAAAGAAAACAAAAAAATCAGCCGAAACAAAATTGGAGCTGTCAAAGTTTTGCAGTTCGTGCCACAAGCATTTGGCGCATAAGGAAAGCAAGCGTTAATTCATTGCCTGCCTGCGGTAGGCAGGTGCGACAAATAAAAATCCGGGTTAAATGCCCGGGTTTTTAATTTTTGCTTAAACGTGGTATAGTATTATAATAAAAGATTACAACGGAAAACTATGGAAGGAGCCGAGGAAATTTTTATTGATAAAAATTCAAGAACCGGAATTTTAATGATTCATGGATTTTCCAGTACGCCAAGGCAATTTAAGGAACTGAGCTTTTATTTGTCGGAAAAAGGGTTTAATGTTTCAGCTCCGCTAATAGCCGGGCATGGAACCTCGCCGGAAGATTGTAGAAAAACATGTTCCAAAGACTGGACCAAGTCTGTAATGGAAGCCTATGCAAGGCTTAAAAATATTTCTGAAAAAGTTTTTGTAGTTGGAAATTCTTTTGGCTCTAATCTTGGCTTTTGGCTGGTAAAAGAGCTTAATAATGAGCCCGCAGGCCTTGTTGTGCTGGGCGCCCCTATTTTTTTCAGATTCCATAATTTAATAAAATTAAGGCTTTTTACATATGGATGGTTTGTAAAATTTTACAAAAAACCAAATCGCCTCCATAAAACAGACTACACCGACCTAAACGACGAAATTTCTTATCCTGTTCTGCCGGTTAAAAATATAAAAGAAATTATGCATTTCTTGGAGCAGGAAACAATGCCCAATTTGAAAAAAGTAAAAACGCCAATATTAATTGCTTCGGCCAGCGTTGACCCTGTTATACATCCCAAAAGTGTAAAATATATCTGCGAAAACGTAGATTCGGACAAAAAGGAAATATATTGGTTCGGAAGCACCAAGCACGATATTGTGGGAGAAGGGTGCGAGGGATTATTTGATAAAATATACGACTTTATAAAAAGAAATGTTTAAGGCTATTCCCGAAATTTTTTTTGAGATTGCCGAAAAATTTTCTAATAACACGGCTCTCCTTTATAAAAAAGAAGGGGTGTATTTTCCAATTACTTACAAGGAGTTTGCAGAAAAGGTAAAAATATTTGGAGGGGCGCTTTCGGCTTTGGGAGTGCAAAAGGGGGATAAGGTGGCA
This sequence comes from Candidatus Staskawiczbacteria bacterium RIFOXYC1_FULL_38_18, assembly GCA_001822095.1. Lineage (GTDB taxonomy): Bacteria > Patescibacteriota > Minisyncoccia > Minisyncoccales > Staskawiczbacteraceae > XYD1-FULL-39-28. The sequence goes on along the minus strand of MHPP01000002.1, from coordinate 12,267 downwards.
ATTTTATCGGAGAACAGGCCAGAATGGGTAATTTCTGATTTATCAGTTATGGCAATTGGGGCTGTTGTGGTTCCCCTGCACACAACTTTTAATTCAAAGGCGGTTTGCAATGTTTTAAACCATTCGCAGGCAAAAATTTTAATTGTTTCAAACAGCAGTCTTTTAAATAAGGTATTGGTTGGGCAAAAAAAATTAAAAAACCTTAAAAAAATTATCTTTTTAGAGAACCTGACCGCAACCCAAAAAGAAGGCTTTTCAAATAAAGTTTTAAGCTGGAAAGCAATATTCTCACAAAATCAAAAAAATGGATTTGAGAAAATATTTTTGGACCCCGATGATTGCTGTTCAATTGTTTACACTTCCGGCACAACCGGCAAGCCAAAAGGAGTGGTTTTATCGCACAGAAATTTTTTAAGCAACGTAGAGGCGATAAACGAAATTGTTCCGGTAAAAGAAAACGATGTTTTTTTATCTTTTTTACCCCTGTCCCACATTTTGGAAAGAACCATTGGATATTACGTTCCAATTTGCTATGGAGCCAAAATAGCGTATTCGGAGGGCGTAAAACAATTGCAAGCCAACCTAAAAGAAATAAAGCCAACCGTGATGATTTCTGTCCCGCGCGTTTTTGAAAAGTTTCATGACGCCATCTGGGATAAAATAAACAGCTCGCCGGCAATTCAAAAAAGGATTTTTAAATGGGCGCTTAAGCAAAATAAAAACACTTTTACATATAAGATAGCTAATTTTTTGGTTTTAAAAAAAGTCCGCGCAAAACTTGGTGGAAAACTAAGATTGACTATTTCTGGCGGAGCTTCATTAAACGAAAACATCGGAAAGTTTTTTTATAAAATTGGGGTTTTAATTTTGGAAGGCTACGGCCTAACCGAAACCTCTCCGGTTATCTCCGCAAACAGAGAGTATGACTTTAAATTTGGAACGGTTGGTAAAATAATTCCCGGCGTAAAAATTAAAATAACGGAAAGCAAAGAAGTTTTAGTAAAAGGTCCAAATGTTTTTGGCGGATATTTTAGAGATAAAAAAGAATCAAAAGATTGTTTTGATAAAGATGGCTGGTTTTACACAGGTGACCTGGGGTTTTTGGACAAGCAGGGGTTTTTGACAATAATTGGCAGGGGTAAAGAAATGATTGTAACTTCGGGCGGAAAAAATGTGTGGCCCGAGCCCATTGAAAATTTGTTAAGCAGTGACCGCTTTATTTCCCAGGCAATGGTGGTTGGAAATGGCCGTAAATTTATTTCTGCTTTAATTGTTCCGGACTGGCAGGAAATTGAAATTTATTTAAAAGAGCAAAACCTGCCCCTAAAAGAACACGACCAGCTTTTAAAAGATCCGATGATTTTGGATATTTTTCAAAAAAGAATAGACGAAAAAATAAATCCTAATTTGCAGGATTACGAAAAAATAAAAAAATTCAAGCTTTTACCCCAGGAATTTTCTCAAGAACAAGACGAACTCACAACAACCCTAAAACTCCGCAGGCACATAATTGAAAAACACTACAGCAGAGGAATCGAAAAAATGTACGAATAAAAAAGTGTGCTTGACAAAGGTGGTTGATGTGATAAGGTAAATTATCATTGAAAATTACAAAACCGTTGATTCATGTCCCGTCAAAATGCTTTAGCTTTTGTCGGGGTGGGCATGATGAGGTGATTTATGCGTAAGTGGGAATCCGGCTTCCTCCGTAACCATAGGATAATTGCTGAACCCGACGCTAATGTGCATAGGGGGAGTCAATGAGCGACCCGTAAAGCGGGTAAACAAGGTGGTACCGCGAGATATGACTTCTCGTCCCTGTTGCGTAATTTATTTACGCCATAGAGACGAGAAGTTTTTTTATACGCACTTTTACAACAAGGAAATAGGCAATGTCAAAAACAGAAACTTTTGAATGTCCGAAATGTGGCGTAAAACTGCCTCTATTTGACGAAAAAGACCAGCACAATTTTTGCCCGTCAAGCGAAGCGCTTCCTGGCAGAATTGTGGAAATCTGCATGAAATGCAAAATGGAAGAAGTTGTCGCCAAATGGAAAAATCCATAATATGAGCGTTTATTCGTTGAATAACGCTTTTTTTGTTTGTGGATTAATGTATTTCCAGCAAATTAATAAAAGTGGTATAATAAAATAATGTAAAATTGATAGAGTTAAAAATATGAAAAAGAGTGAGCAATATTTTGAGAAAAATTTAAATTTTTTGAGGAAAAAAAATCTGTACCCGGTAATTCACGAGGTTGATGGCCCATCGTCTTTTCCAGAAATTTTAATAAAGGGAGAAAAATATACAAATTTTTGTTCAAATAATTATTTGGGACTGGCGGGCAACGAAGAAATTAAGCAGGTGGTGGCTGAAAACATAAGGAAATATGGCGTGGGCTCGGGAAGCACGAGAATGTTGTCGGGCACCTTGGATGTACAAGTTGAGTTTGAAAAGAAGCTCGCTAAATTTTTGGGAAAAGAAAATTCTATAACTTTTTCTTCAGGATATATGGCCAACATAGGCGTTATAAGAATGCTTGCAGACGCTTTTCCGTATTTTGACCTGTTTGGCGGCGGGCAAGGGGTTATTATTAGTGACGAATTGAATCATGCCAGCATAATTGACGGCGTTAGATTGTCTAAGGCAAAAAGAGAAATTTATCGGCATAGTGATATGAATAGCCTTGAGAAGATTTTGAAAAAATATAAAAATAAGAGAAAGCTGATATTAACTGATGGAGTTTTTAGCATGGACGGGGATATGGCAAAGCTTAAAGAGATTTGCGAGTTGAGCAAATCCTATGATGCAATAGTAATGGTTGATGATTCCCATGGTTTGGGAGTGCTGGGTCCTAACGGCGAAGGGGTCGCCCATAAATTGGAAATTTATAAAGACGTTGATATTATTATGGGAAGCTTTACAAAGGCATTCGGAAGCATAGGAGGTTTTATAGCAACTGATAATGTTATTTCTGATTATTTGCGCATTACAGCGCGAACGTATATTTTTTCTGACCCTATTATTCCGGCTGTTGTGGCTGGATTGATAAAGGCTTTGGAAATTATAGAAAACGGAGGTGAACTGCGCAAAAAAGCCATCGGCAATGCAGATATGCTGCGGGACGGCCTAAAAGGAATAGGTTTTGAGGTTTTAGGAGAAAGTACCACCATAGTTCCTTTATTGATTGGAACAGAAAAAAAGGCGATTAAATTTGCGGAAATGCTTTATGAAAAAAATATATTGGCGCCATGCATTAGGAGGCCTGCTGTGGTGGAAGGCAAAGAAAGAATCAGATTTTCAGTAATGGCAACTCACGAAGAAGAGCAAATAGGCGAGTTGCTAAATGAATGCGAAAAAATAGGAAAATTCTTAAAAATTATCTAAACACTTTTTAATTTATAAATCATGATTATAGACATTATACTTTCTTTGGCTGTTTTTTTAAATTTGTTGCTTGGCTACTTGTCAATTATCCAGGACAGGAAGTCTTGGCAAAATAGATTTTTTTCGCTGCTTTGTTTATTTTCCGCTTTTTGGACTTTTACAAACTTTATGACGGGAATTTATGCAACGCCATTTTGGCTAAAAAGCACATATTCATTCGGGTCATTGGTTGCTTCAACGGGCCTAGTTTGGACATTATTTCTAACAGATAAGTCATTGAAGCTAAAAAAGGTTGCAATTGTTTATGCTTTTGCGCTCTTCTTTTTCGTGGCCTCTTTCTTTGATGGATTTATAGCAAAAAATTACGAAGCCATTTATCCTGGAGGAGCTTTTGCGGGAGAGCCGGGTGGCGGGCTCATTATATATGCTGTATTTTTTTCAATAAACGGAATTTTGATTTTGTATAATCTTTTTTCGGGATACAGCGCCTCCACAAGCGGCGAGGAAAAAAATAAATTTAAATTTATTATTTACGGCGCATTCGGAACGTTGGGGGTAACATTTTTAACTAGTCTTTTCTTGCCCCTTTTTTCAATTTATCAGTTTAGCGGAGTGGACAGCATAGGCGTCCTTATTCTTTTGGTCTGCATATCATACACTATTATAAAATATCATCTCTTGAATATTAAGGTTATTACCACAGAAATTTTTATTTTTGTGCTTTGGATTCTATTAATTGCAAGAACTGTTCTCTCGGAAAAATATCAAGATTTTATAATAAACGGAGGGTTGTTGGTTACAGTCGTCATAGTAGGAATTTTACTTATCAGGAGTGTTATAAGAGAGGTTAATCAGAGGGAGAAAATGGAGAAAATGGCCGAGCAGATAAAAAAGGCGTATGAGGTGGAGAAAAAGGCCAATGAGGAGCTGGAGGCGTTGGGGGCCGTGAAAAATCAATTTTTGATGACAATACAACACCATTTGAGAACTCCGCTCACCTCAATGAGGGGTTATGCAGATTTGCTTTTGGCCGGGTCTTACGGAAAAGCGCCCAAAAAAATCAATGAGGTTATTGTCAAATTTGAGGCGTCAACAACAAGCATGATAAAAATGGTAAATGATTTTTTGGATATTACCCAATTTCAGCTTGGCAAAAAAACAATTGCGTTAAAGGACGGCGTCAGTCTTTATCCTATTTTGGAGGAGATTTCAAAGGATTCCGAACTTCAAGCAACCAATAAGGGAATTTACTTAAAGCTTGAAATTCCCGAGGGCGAGTGTTTAATAAAAGCCGACGAGTCAAAATTAAAAGCGGCAATAGTAAATATTTTGGACAACTCGGTAAAGTACACAAAAGAAGGTGGAGTTTTGTTAAGAGCAATAATTAAAAACGAAAAAGTTTTAATTACAATTAAAGACACGGGCATGGGAATTTCAAAAGAAAGATTGCCTAAGCTTTTTTCCAGCACATTTGAGAGAGGCGAAGATGCCAAAAAAGCTTTTTCCGAAGGCAGGGGCATAGGGCTTTATTTGTCCCGCCAGGTAGTTGAAGCGCACGGAGGAAAAATTTGGGCCGAATCGGAAGGCGAAGGCAAGGGCTCAACATTTTTTATTGAATTGCCATGTGATATAATAAAACAATGAAGGTTGAACCGCAAAGGCTTAAAAATTTTCTTTTAGACGCAAACCTGGTCAACGAAGACCAATTTGACAAGGCCTTGGAAACAAGCCAAAAAACCAATCAAAAAATTGGGGATGTTTTAATCTCCGAGAGTTTGATTTCCGAAGAAAAATTATTAAAATTTCAGGCTTATTTACTGGGCATTCCTTTTGTAAACCTTGAAAAAGAAAAAATTTCACCAGCTATTTTAAAAGTTGTCCCCGAACCAATTGCCAGGGCGCACAACATAATAGCTTTTAGAAAAAACGGAAACGACCTTGAAGTTGCCATGCTTGACCCCGAGGATTTAAGAACAATTGAATTTATTAAAAAAACAAACCCCAACCTAAAAATTTTGCCCAGGCTTACAACGGTCGAAGGAATAAAAAATGCCTTAAAACAATACCAAGAAACTCTGGATTTGGAATTTGGGGATATTATAAAAAAGGAAGCCAACTCAATAAAGGCAATTAACTTTGGAAAAGAGGGCACTGAAGAAGAAAAAAAGGGGCTGGAAAAAATTGCGCAGGATTTGCCTGTAATAAAAATTGTGGATGCTTTGTTAAAGCAGGCTATTTTGCAAAAAGCATCCGATGTGCATATAGAACCTCTTGAAAAGGAGGTGGTGGTGAGATACAGGATTGACGGCATATTGCGCGACATAATGTTTTTACCCGTTTCAACCGCTCTTGGCATTGTGGCAAGAATAAAAGTGCTTTCCAATTTAAAGCTTGACGAGCACAGGTTGCCCCAAGACGGCAGGCTTAAGGTTGAAACCCAAGATTTTAAATATTCTGTAAGGGTTTCAATTTTGCCGGTTTTTAATGGAGAAAAAATTGTTATGAGGATGCTGGCCGAAGACACAAAGGCGGCAACCTTGGAAGGAACCGGAATGTGGGGCAGGGCGCTTGAGCTGGTTCATAACAATTTGGTAAAACCCGCCGGCATGATACTTATAACAGGTCCCACGGGTTCGGGAAAAACAACAACCTTGTATGCAATGATGGCAATTTTAAATACTCCCGATGTAAACATTTCCACGGTTGAAGACCCAATTGAATACAGAATGCCAAGAATAAACCAAACTCAAATTAACCAAAAAATCGGGCTTACGTTTTCTTCGGGATTAAGATCGCTTGTGAGGCAAGACCCGGACATTATTATGGTGGGAGAAATTAGAGATAATGAAACCGCTTCTTTGGCAATCAACGCGGCGCTAACAGGGCACTTGGTTTTATCAACCCTGCACACCACGGAAGCCGGCGGAGCCATTCCTAGGCTTATTGATATGCAGGCCGAGCCATTTTTGATTTCTTCAACCTTAAATTTGGTAATTGCCCAAAGGCTGGTTAGAAAATTTGCCGGAGGGAAGAAAAAATACAAGCTTTCAAAAGAGGATATAAACAATATTTCAAAATATTGCAACATAGAAAGAATTACAAAAATTTTGAAGGAGGAAAATCTTTTAAAGCCCAATCAAAAAATAGAGGATGTGCCATTATACCGCCCCGAGCCGTCAAAGGAGTCGCCCGACGGATACAGCGGAAGATTGGGGATTTTTGAGGTTTTGCCGGTTAACGAAACAATAAAAGAGCTTATTTTAAGAAAAGCCAGCACAAAAGAAATAACCGACCAGGCAATAAAAGAGGGAATGATAACAATGGTTGACGACGGATTTGTTAAAGCCGCGCAAGGGTTGACTTCGCTGGAGGAAGTCTTAAGGGTTGTAACTGAATAAAATTTAAAATTAGAAAGTATGCCAACTTATTATTACAGCGCAAAAGCAATCAACGGGAGGAATGAAACAGGAACAATGTCTGCTGAAAGCGTGCGCGAATTATCAGATGCCCTTAAAAATAACGGGTTGGTTTTGATAAGGGCAATTATAGAGGACAACAAGAAGAAGAGTTTTTTGGACTTTTTAACGCCGGCCCCGAAAATTTCCATAACCGATAAGCTGATGATAACCAGGAATTTGCAGATTATGGCCTCTACGGGCTTACCCTTGGTTAAAAGTTTTTTTCTTTTAGCCGGACAGGCAAAAAGCAAGGAATTAAAAAAAGCCCTATTGGACATAAAGGATGAAATTGGGAAAGGGGAAAGCCTTGCAAACTCCCTGGGAAAATACCCCGAAATTTTTTCTGAAATTTTCAGAAATATGATTGCGGTTGGAGAGGCGTCGGGAACCCTTGAAAACGTTTTGCAAGTTTTATCTCTGCAAATTGAAAAAGACCACCAGCTAAGGTCAAAAATAAGAAGAGCCTTGATTTATCCCGCAATCCTTTTGTCGGTCATGCTTGTAGTTGGAGCGGTTGTTATGACAGTGTTTATCCCAGGTTTAAAAAACCTTTTTTTTGGGCTTGGCGTGGAATTGCCGATATATACCAGAATTTTAATTGGCGCGGGAGATTTTATGATGCAGTATTGGCATATTCTGGTTTTGCTCGCGTTGTTTTTATTTCCAATTATTGTAAAATCCCTAAAAACAAAAAAGGGCAAATGGATAAAGGATACTATTTTAATCAACCTGCCGTTTTTTAACTCTCTTGTCAAAAAAAGCAATTCAGCTTCCCTAATAAGGTCTTTAAGTTCGCTTATTTCTTCGGGAGTTCCCTTGGTGGAATCCTTGGAAATAACTTCAAGGACCGTTTCAAATATTTATTTTGAAAACGCCCTAAACGATGCCGTTGAAAAAATAAAAAAAGGCGAACAGCTGTTTAGTTCGCTAAAAGAGCACAAAAATATTTTTCCTTTTGGGACCATTGAAACCATTGAAATAGGCGAGGAAACAGGGGAAACTTCTGCAATACTAAAAAAACTGGCTGATTTTTATGAAGGCGAGGTAATGGATGCCGCCGACAGCCTTTCGGTTTTAATTGAACCGATTTTAATAGTTTTTTTGGGCTTGGCCGTGGGCATTTTTGCATTTGCGGTTATGTCCCCGCTATATTCAGTATTAGGAACTATTCATTAAAACCATTATTTTAAAATCCAAGGGCTTTACTCTTATCGAGCTAATTGTGAGCATCGCTATTTTTTCTTTTCTGTCCTTTAGCATCTATGGGCTATATTTATCTATTTTGAAAGGAATTGTTTCTTATCGGGAAAGGACAGCAGTTTCAGCCCTGGCAAACCAATATATTGAAATAGCCCGCAATTTGCCATACTCCAAAATAGGGACGCAAAGCGGAAATCCTCATGGAGAGCTTCCGGATATTTCAAACCCGGTTGAAAGCGAGCTTAACGGCATTAGTTACCAGGTTTATTATGTTATCAACTACATAGATGACCCGGCCGACGGAACCATTGTGGCCGGCACAGATTTTGCCCCAAACGATTATAAGCAAATAAAGCTTTATGTTAAAAATTCCGCCACAGGCTCAGCCAGCAGTTTTTTTACAAGCATATCTCCAAAAGGGCTTGAAAATTTGGACAGCGGGGGAGCGGTTTCAATAAGCATTTTTGATGCTGTGGGCCAGCCCGTGCCAGAGGCAGTAATACAAATTAAAAATAATTCCATTAATCCTGCAATTAACTTAACCCGGCTTAGCGACAGCAGCGGTAACTGGATTGAAGTTGGCCTGCCGGACAGCGTCAACGGCTATAGCATCACGGTTGCCAAAAACGGGTATTCCTCGGATATGACCCATCCAATAACCCCGCAAAACCTAAATCCCATTAAGCCAGACGCAACAGTGTCGGACGGGCAAGTCACGCAGGTCAGTTTTTCAATTGATAAATTAAGCGATTTAACCTTTATTGTGTTAAACCAGTCGTGCCAGCCCGTGCCCAATGTTGATTTGCGCGCGCGCGGCTCAAAATTAATAGGCACGCCAAGCGTCTTTAAATTTGACAACGAATATGTTTCAAGCAGTAACGGCCGAATTGTTCTTGATAATATTGAATGGGACAATTATTCGCCAATTGCAAACGATTCAGAATATATGATTTACGGGTCCTCTCCCATACAGCAGGTAAGCCTTTCTCCGGACACCAGTCAGGATTTTACCTTGATAGTCGGGGCAAAAACAGAAAACAGCCTTTTGGTTATTGTAAAAGATGCTTCAACTGGAAATCCAATTGAAGGCGCAACAATAGAGCTACAAAAAAATTCCGGCCCGGTTTCGGTTAAATTTACGGGCGGAAGCGCCTTGTCGCAGCAAGATTGGTCGGGCGGAAGCGGGCAGGCCGATTACTTTGACACCACAAGATACTTTGAGGACGACGGGAACATCAGCAATAACGGCGTTCCGCTGGGCTTGAGGCTGTCAATGGCGGGCCAATATTATGTTCCATCGGGTTCATTAGTTTCCTCAACGTTTGACACGGGCACTGATGAAACTTCTTATACAATATTAACGTGGCAGCCCGCTTCGCAAAACCCGAATGCTAGCATAAAATTTCAGCTTGCGGCCAATAACGACAATGAAACATGGAATTATACGGGGCCGGACGGAACAAGCAACAGTTTTTATGATGTTTCTGGCACCACTATAAATTCTTTAAACGGAAACAGATATTTTCGCTATAAAGCATATCTTTCAACCCAGGATTCCTTGAGCACGCCGGTGCTTACAAACGTAAACATAAACTATGTTTCAGGATGCCGTTCCCCGGGGCAATCATTTTTTGCAGGGCTGGAGGGAGGGGAGGGCTACAAAATCTCGATAAGCATGCCGGACTATCAAGGCCAAATTGTGGAAAATGCCACAATCAACGGATACCAGGTTTTACAAATTCCATTAAGCCGTTAAGCTTATAAGCATTATGGGAAATAATAAAGGCTTTACTATTATAGAAATAATTGTGGCAATATCTATTCTTGCCGGGCTTTTGCTTCTTGCCGCCCCTTTGCTAATAAGCCTTTTCCAAAATCCAAAACAAGAGCTGGCCGCGATGGACAGCATTGATCGGGCAAGAATAGCCGCATCAAACTTTACAAACGAGATAAGAAACGCCACAACTGGCAGTGATGGTTCGTATCCGCTAAAAATTGCTTCTGAGTCAGAAATAATTTTTTATTCTAATTTCGGCAGCGTTGCTCCGCTGGTTAACAGGATTAGGTATTTTTTTTCAGAGGGAACGCTTTATAAGGGAATTATTGTTCCGTCTGGAAATCCTTTGGCGTACGACCCATCTTCAGAGGGCGTAGGAACAGTTATTTCGGGCCTTGAGATTGCGCCAACTTTTTCTTATTACGACGGGGATTATAACGGCAGTACAGCCTCGCTTGCCCAGCCGGTCAGCGTAACCCAAATCAAGTTTGTTAAAATAAATCTGCCTGTTCCCAAAAAAACCACGGCGCAAAGCACAGACACATTTTTGGTTTCGGCCGGGGGGTCTGTCAGAGCGTTGAAAGATAACCTGGGAAACTAACACAAGCTATGCAAAAAGAGAAAAGTTTTTTTTCAAGGATTCATTCGCAAGGGGGCGCTGTAATGATTTACTTAATCATTGTTATTTTTGTTTTTATGATGATAATGCTTCCCGTTGTTTCGGTTCTTGCCGGAAAACTAAAATTATTGCGAACAGCCATTGAAAGAGAGGCGGCAATACAAATTGCCGAGGCGGGAATAAACTATTATCAATGGCATTTGTCGCACTTTCCATCCGATTATACAGATGGCACCGGCCAGCCCGGCCCCTATTTGCACGACTATATTGATAAAGATACGCAAAACAACGTTGGGCGGTTTAGCCTGTTAATTGTTCCTCCGCAAATAGGTTCAACAATAACCACTGTTACGTCAACAGGATGGACAAATTTCAATCCTAATATAACCAGAAGTATTACAGCGAGGTTTGGGGTGCCTTCATTTACCCAGTACGCTTTTTTGAGCAACGACATCATGTGGATAGGGGAAGACGAGGAAATCAGCGGGAAACTGCATTCCAATAACGGCATCCGTTTTGATGGAATCGGCAACGCGCCCATAGCTTCTGCAAAATTAACTTATACTTGCCCGTCAAGCCAAGGGAGTCCGTGCCCTGCCGTAAAGGACGGTGTGTGGGGGTCTGCGCCCCAATATGTGCAAAGCTTTTGGAAATTTCCGGTTCCGGCTGTAGATTTTTCATCTCTAACATCAGATCTGGCTGCAATAAAAAGCCTGGCGCAAAGCGGTGGGTTTTATCTGCCACCCTCAAGCGAACAGGGCTATTCGTTGGTTTTCAATGCCGACGGCACATTCAGCGCGTATAAAGTAACAAAATTACAGGGTACTCCAACAGGATGGGATGTCAACGGTTTGGCGCACAATGAAGATACAGATTACAAAAACAGGTCTTTGCAATTTACTTCGGCTTTGCCAGCCAACGGAGTTATTTATGTGGAAGACAAAACATGGGTGGAAGGAACTGTGCGGGGAAGAGTAACGGTTGTAGCAGCTAAGCTGCCCTATGACCCGTCATCGGCTCCGACAATTTATATTCCAAATAATATTATTTATAGCGCAAAAGACGGCGCTGATGTGCTTGGACTAATTTCCCAAAAAGATGTTGTTGTCACTTTTCGCGCCCCGGACGTTTTAGAAATTAACGCAGCTATTATTTCCCAGAACGGAAGCGCCCAGGCGTTTTATTATCCTTCCACAATTAAGGAAAGCATTACCATTTTTGGTTCGCTTATGACCTTTGGGCAATGGACATGGAGCTGGGTTAATCCGGGCGGGCAAATTATATCGGGGCACAAAAATACATACCACATTTACGACGCAAACCTTTTATACGGCCCTCCGCCAAGTTTTCCTCTTTCAGCCTCAGGATATGAAATATTAGATTGGGTCAGCAACTAATTAATATGAAATCCATACTTTTTTTGATTTTTATTTTAATGTCAGCCGGAAATTTTTATGCTTTTGATGTTTTGGGCACAGAGCAAGACCGGGCTTGGCAACTTCAGCCTATACCCCTAGATGTATATCCAAACATACCCGGCAGCACAAACAGGGCCAGGCGGGGTTCTGCGCAGAACAGCGTTTCAACCTTATGCGACGCAGAGGCAATAAATCTGGACACAGCTTCAAGCTATGTGGACACGGCAAATCACAGGCTTTTTGTGGCTGACACAGAAAATAATCGCATTTTTGTGTATGAGCTTAATTCCAACAATATTTTAGCAGATTGCAGCCCCGATTATGTTTTGGGCCAGCTTAATTTTACAACTTCAACCCCAGGCGCTACGCAGTCAACGCTTAACAGCCCCGGTGGCATTACCTATGATG
>MHPP01000001.1:53482-56635 GCA_001822095.1 Candidatus Staskawiczbacteria bacterium RIFOXYC1_FULL_38_18 | reverse complement strand
GAAAGAAATTTGGAAAGAAAAGAGCCAGAAAGGGACCTCAGTGGGCGAAGAGATAATAGAACCCGTCAGAAAACGATTGTCAAGTTTAATTTTGGCTTAAAAAACTACTCCGCTCGGAGTAGTTTTGTTTTAATACCAGAAGTACCATTTTCAGGGATTTCTGGCGGGGATTACGAAAAAGAACCAAATAACGGAATACTAATATGTGGTGTGGAACTTGTATCTGTGATGAACGCAGTTCCCGACAGCCCCATAACCTGTATCCTTATAGTTCCCGCATAATCCCAAGGATAATCTTTTTTATCCGTCTGACAAACAATCGCATAATTCTTTCGGCAATCCAGTTCTTTTGGGGAAATGAATTGGTTGATATTAGCATTGTTTCCAGCAGATATAAAACCTTCTATCATAAATTTGTAGCGATTTAACTTTTATTTTTTTGTCGACTATTTTTATTATATTACGATTCAAAAGTTATTCACAGGTTGACATTGGACTTTCTATTTATTTTCTATTATTATTAAAGTATAGAGTATATTAAATCTAAGTCAAGCCATGATTACAAAAAAACAAAAACAAGTATTAGACTTTATAAGAGAATACATAAAAAAAAGAGGATATGCCCCTTCTCTTGAAGATATTAAAAAAAATCTAAAAATTGCGTCGGTGTCAACAGCTCATTTCCACGTAAAAAAACTTGAGCAGTTAGGATATATTAACAAAGAAGACAATAAGCCAAGGGCAATTAACATTTACAGAAACGAACAGATGGTTAGTGTTCCCTTGCTGGGAATTATAGCAGCCGGGGAACCAATAGAAGCAATCGAAAATAGGGAAACGATAGCAGTTCCAAAATCTAAAATTCCGCGGGATGCGGACGTGTACGCATTAAGGGTGAGCGGAAATAGTATGATTGATGAAAATATTAATGATGGGGACGTTGTTCTAATAAAAAATCAGCAGACTGCAGAAAATGGCGATAAGGTTGTTGCGCTTATAAATGATAATGAGGCAACACTCAAAACTTTTTACAGAGAGAAGGGGCAGATAAGACTTCAACCAGCCAATAAAAATTATCAGCCGTTTATAATAAAAGGCGATCAAAAGTTTGCTTTGCAGGGTGTTATGTTTGATGTGATTAAAACTAGTGAAGTGGAAGAACCTCTAATTCAGACGTTTGTTTTGCCGTCAAAAAATGATTTACAAAAAAGAGGTAGTATTTCTGACTACATAGGCAAGGTATATAACGGAGATATAATGCACGTATTAAAAGACTTGCCAGATAATAGTGTCGATATGATTTTCGGTGACCCTGATTATAATGTTGGCATAAAATACGGTAGCAATAACTACACAAGAGATTTCGATGATTATATAAATTGGTATATAGAACTCGCTAAAGAATCGATGCGCGTTTTAAAAAACGACGGCAATCTTTTTATGATGAACTATCCGCAACAAAATGCACACCTTCGCGTTAAATATTTGGATTCATATTTCCCAAATATTAATGAATATGTCTGGGTTTATAATACAAATGTTGGGCATACCCCAAAAAGATTTACAACGGCACATCGAAGTATATTACATGTCCGCAAAAGTGTTAGCAATAAATTTTTTAAGGATGAGGTTGCGCTTCCATACAAAAACCCCGGCGATAAAAGGATTCTTCAAAACTTGGCAAATGGTTCGAAGGGAAGGATGCCTTATTCTTGGTTTGAGTTTAATCTTGTAAAAAATGTTAGCAAGGAAAAAACCTACCACGCTTGTCAAATTCCGCAAAAGTTAACAGAAATGTTAATTAAAGCAACAACTAAACCAAAAGATATAGTTCTGGTACTTTTTGGCGGGAGTGGCGCGGAGATAGATGTTTGTAGAAATTTAAATCGTCAATTTATTTCCGCCGAGGTAGACAAAAAATACTGCGACATTATAAGTAGCCGACTTGCAAATGGTTATATCGATGAACAATATCGCCTTGGACCACGGGGGAAAAAAATATCTACGGGATAATCTTCCGCATGCTGGCTGCGTCAAAATGATTTTCGTAAACAAGTATAAGAGCTGCATAAAACTTGTCGCGCCCTGCACCCTTGCTCGTTGGCCCACCATTCCTGTTTTGTAATCTATACGGCAATGTTGAGCAGCATTCTTTCCAAGATAATTTATAGTTTAAATCCTCTTGCGCCCACATCCATTTTAGCATCTCTAAAAATTGTCTGGAATTAATACCGTTGAGTTTTGGTGGCTCTTTATCAATAGTATTGTTATCATGTAGTCGTACTATCATTTTCCAGAAAAATTTATTTTTCTTTTTGTGGGTCTCAAAATCTTTTAAAAGATTCGCGTAAGTAAAACCAACCGAGCTTCCTTCGTGCCTTTTTTCAAAAGGAATAACCTCAAAATCATAAAGGTTTGCCCAGAGAGCAGAATTTTTATTGGGTCTTTTTAGTATGCGTTGTTTTAATTTATAACCCGGATACCTAATGCCGATACGAGGTTTCGTGATAGTGCCCTCCACAATAAATAAATGGGAACCAACCGGTTCGGCATAATAGGGGAGTAGCTCCCTCGTCAGGTTTTTAAAAAAATTCAAACCTCCTGGAAGATGTATTTCGTGTATTTTGGTAGAATTGGACATATTATTGAATATTGGCTGATCATACTTGATATTTATAAACTTTTCAACTTTTTTGTCTTATTGGGGACATTGGCCTTGACTGGGTAAACCACGGCGGTATAATGAGCTTGAAGCTAAAAGCTTCCTAGTAACTGCTGATTTATAAGGTATTGTTCTAAATGTTGGCTATCGGTACCGGATTTTCGGACGATGGCCTGTGGTAATCACTATTATCGTTCGGACTGTGGTGAGAAAGTAGAGCACCTCAGTGGGCTAAGCGCTAATGCGCGAAGTCCTGAGCTTGCCGAAGGGCTAAACGTTAATTATAAAAAAGCCACTCGAAGGGGGGTGGCTTTTGGGTTGCAGGAAGTTTTCTGCGCAACTATTGACATATAAGAAATAATATGATAGAATATAGGTTATAGAACGAACCATTGTTTTTTGGTTTGTTCTGCTCGTTGACACTATAAATTTAGATACGACGAAGCCAAAAAGGTTTGTATGCAATGCTTTCGCGTTGCGCCTTGAGGTTT
>MHPP01000001.1:24600-53413 GCA_001822095.1 Candidatus Staskawiczbacteria bacterium RIFOXYC1_FULL_38_18 | reverse complement strand
CAAAAACCAACTCCTCCACGCTTGCGAATGGCCTAGTAGCCGTCACGTTGACGTCGTACATGAGCAGGTCATCGGGAGCCAGTCAATCAGGCAGGTTCCTTCGCCCACAGCGATCTTCACGAGCTTGGCCGTGACCCCGCAAAAAGGGGTCCTGCCCGGCACCGATGACCTGCTCATGTACGACGTCAACGTGACGGCTACTAGGCCATTCGCAAGCGTGGAGGAGTTGGTTTTTGTGGCCACCACGGCCGACCTGGCGCAGAACACGCGCGGGTTTACATTGTGGGCGGACTTGAACGCCGACAAGCGAGACGGCATCAAGGGGTGCGAAACGCAGGTTTCGTATGCCTCTGCCGACTACGAGACCGGAGTCGTTGACTTTCTGGTCTGGGAACCCGTTTGGGCTCGGCAGACCCCCATGCACATGGTGGTCACCGCCGACATCAACACCTACATTTCCAGCGACGCGGCGGGCATTGATCTGGTCTGGGGTTTCCTCGAAGATGTGAGAGGCAATCCCGTGCCCGACAACAACGTTAGCTACAGGGGTTCGTCAGCCGTCATCCACACGTTGGATTCGGCTTTCGTGAACCTGTCGCAGGATCGGGCTCTGCCCGCTCAATCGGCTTTGCCGGGTGAGCGCGTGGAGTTGGCAAAGTTCAACGTCTACACAAAAGACGCCGCGCTCACAAGCGTGGAATTCGTCCCTGAGCAAGGCAAGTTGGCCTACGCCGAGAACTACACGCTCTCGGTGGATACCAACTACGACAACCACGAGGACTTCGAAGTTCCGGGAGTTGTCTCGGTCGACGGCAGCAAGCTGAACTTCAATTTCAGCGCAAACGTCAACCAGGGGGCTGGAGGATCAACTTCTGCCGGCTCGGAGACCAGCGCCCGTTACGCGCTGACTGCTGAAATGGTGGACAACGTCATTGGCGAGCACCTGCAGTTGGTGCTTTCTGACAACGCCAGCGGATTTGGCGGAGTCAACACTAAGACCAACAAGCCCTTGAAGGGGGTTATCTTCAATGGTAATCCCACAACTCCGAGCCAGTTCCGGGTGTGGAAGGATGATTCCTACAGCACTGTTATTACCGCGGTTCAACCCGAACCGCCGTTGGTGGTGAAGGAGCTGGGGAGCATGGAGCCTGAGTACGTGTATGTGGCTCCAGGTACCCAAGACATGGTAATGGATAGCTTCACGGCGTACGCCGCCGAGGGCCAGGACATTACCATGAACACGGTCGTGTTCTTCGCAGATACGCAGAGCATGGGAGTTTTCGAGAACTTCGTGTTGTGGTTTGACACCAACAACGACAACGAGGTCGACACGTTCACGACGGTCGAGCCACGTCAGGAAGGCAGCTACCTGTACTTCGAAAACATCGAAGTTCTGGTGGGAGCTGGCCAGTCGGTTCGTTTTGACCTTCAGGCCGATGCCATTGACACCGTCCAGTACAGCAGTTGCAGGGTTGGCCTTGCGCAAGACGGCGTCTTCGCTGAGCTTGCCGAGGACGAAACGGCCCTGGATCCGTCGGGCGAGGTATTCATTGGCCACCGATGGCCGAAGATGTTCATCGTCTACAACTACGACGGCCGCGGGTAAAAGCTTGCTCACAGCATAATGTGAGAATCGTGCGCCTTGAGTCACTTAATTGTGATTCAGGGCGCTTTTTTTATATATTTTCTATTATGTTTTTTACGGGACTAATTTTTCAGACACCAAAACAGTATCTTGAGCCAAAATATAAAGTTTGCTTTCCTGCTGGTTTAAAAATATTTGCGGAGATTTGTATGTATCGGGCAGGATGATGGTGTTTACGTTTCCCCTGTAATCTGTTTCAGATATCATTATTTTGCTTCCAGCTGTAAAAACTATATAGTCATTATTCATCCAAAACAATTCGCCAATGGCCTCGTTTGCTTTGTATAAAGAAATTTTTTCATGGGTTTTATCAGAAAGAAGTGAAATAAAAATTTGTCCGCCGTCAAAATATGCTATATTTTTTCCATCGGGAGATATTTTTTCTCCTTTTGCCTGGCTTGCAAAATTATCTAAATTATTTTTCTCTTCATTCAAGAGCAGGAGTTCTCCGTTATTATTTACAAAAATATTTTGCCCGTAAATTATTATTTTATATGAACCCTTTTTGTTTATTTTTAAAGTATTTAAAGCCAACTTAACAGGATTTCTCCCCGTTGCGTCAGATTGCCAGAGAATTCCGTCTGTTGAGAGCCAGATTATATTGCTGTTTAGCGTTTCAAAAGCAACAAGGTTTTTTATAACAGGCGTGTTTTTTTGCAGTGTTGTGAGCGTTGCGTTCTCCGGCGCGGTTGAATAATATAAATTACTAGTTTTTACCACAAACTTTTTTTGTTGAAATTCCGGCAAAAATGGCGATGATTTTTCGTCTATTAATGTTTCAAACAGTATATCTTTTTTAAACAATAAAACGCTTTCCAGTTTTGTGACCTCTTTTTCCTTAACAGGTAAAATTTTTGAATAATCATAATATCCGGTTTTTATTATTGAAACAGTATGATTTTTGGGAAGCAAACTTTGCACAAAAACAGCATTGTTGAATATGCCGGGTTTTTGGGAAATTTTTGAGTCAATGGTGATTTGGTCGGCCGCCGGTGATGTCCGCACATAAATTCCTCCGGTAGCGGTAATTTGCATGGCTTCAAAATCAACCCGGTAGCCCATAGAGTAGGCAATTAGAACCGGAGTCGCAACCAAAAAGCATAAAACGCAAACTAAAAGTATAAATAAGCGGGTTTTTTTAGACATTAATTTAAGTGAATATTAGCATAAAGGCAACTATTTTTCCACTTTTTTGGGACTTGCAAAGATTGGCCATATGGATTAAGATAAGCGTAATTATGCAAGAAAAATTTGTTATAAATGGAGGCAAAAAATTAAACGGTATAATTGAGGTAATGGGCTCTAAAAACTCGGCCCTGCCGATTTTGGCTGCAACAATTCTCACAAAAGAAGATTGCGTTATTGATAACGTTCCATTAATAGAGGATGTCCTCAAAATGATAACTCTTCTAGAAGAAATGGGAGCAAAAACAGAATGGCTTGATAAGAGGAAAATAAAAATTAATTGCGAAAAAATTAATCCAGACAAACTTTCTCACGAAATAATGGGCAGGTTTCGCGGTTCTGTTTTGCTTTGGGGGTCACTGGCAGCCAGATTTGATAATTTTAAAACAATGTCTCCGGGGGGTTGCGTTATTGGGGCGCGCCCGCTAGATACACATTTTGACGCATTTTTACAGCTTGGAGTAAACGTTGTCCAAAAAGGAAAATTATATTATTTTACAAAAAAAGAACCTGCCGGCGCGGAAGTTGTCCTTGACGAGTTTTCCGTTACCGCAACAGAAAACGTGCTTTTATTTGCAAGCGCGCAAAGCAAAAAAACAATCTTAAAAATTGCAGACCAGGATTCCCATGTCCAGGAATTAATAAAGGTTCTCCAAAAAATGGGAGCCGAAACAAAATATTCAGGCCCGCATGAACTTGAAATAATCGGCAAAGATATGTTGAAGGGTTTTAGTTGTAAAATTATTGCGGATCCCATTGAAGCGGGAACTTTTATTATAATGGCTCTGGCTACAAAAGGAGATGTTTTGGTAAAAAACGTGGAAAGCGAATATCTTTCGCTTTTTCTAAAAAAACTGAAGTCTTTTGGCGCTAATTTTGAATTCCCGGATGAAAAATCTGTGAGAGTTTTGCCGTCAAAAATTTTAATAAGCAAAATCCAAAGCATGCCGTATCCGGGCATACAGCCAGATCTTTTGCCGGATTTTGGAGTCTTGGCAACGCAAACAAAAGGTGCTACTTTGATACATGACCCTTTGTATGAAGGCAGGTTAAAATATTTGGAGGAATTAAACAAAATGGGCGCCGACATAATTTTTTGCGACCCGCACAGAGCCATTGTAAATGGCCCAACAGGTTTGCGCGGAATTGAGGTGCCAAGTTTGGATATAAGGTCGGGCGCAGCCCTCATTATAGCCGGATTAATGGCGCAGGGGATAACAACAATAAATAATGCCTACCAAATTGACAGAGGATACGAAAAAATTGAAGAAAGGCTACAAAAAATTGGAGCAGATATTCGTCGAATTTAAAATTTCAAATTTAAAATTATAGTATGTTTAATAACAAAATAGCAATTGATCTGGGAACCTGTAATTCTCTTGTTTATGTTCAAGGCAAGGGAGTTGTTTTATATGAGCCGTCGGTTGTGGCGGTTTCTTTATCCGATAATAAAATTTTAGCTGTGGGCGAGCATGCAAAAGAAATGATTGGAAGGACTCCCGCAGACATAAAAGTTTATCGGCCGTTAAAAGACGGAGTTATTGCCGACTATAAAGTTACTCAGGCAATGATGCGGTATTTTATAAATAAAACTTCCAGCCGTTTTAAATTTTTAAAACCTGAGTTGGTAATTTCTGTTCCTGCCGGAATTTCAAGCACAGAAAGAAGGGCTGTAATAGAAGCCGCGTTAACCGCCGGAGCCAAGTCTGCCTACGTCGCAAAGGAGCCAATTTTGGCCGCCATTGGAGCGGGCATTCCAATTAACTCGTGCTCGGGCCACATGATAATTGATATTGGCGGAGGAACTTCGGAGGTTGCGGTAATTTCTTTGGGAGGCATTGTAACGTGGCACTCAATAAGAGTTGCCGGAGATAAAATAGACGCAACAATAGCAGAATATATCAAAAAGAAATATAATTTGGCAATTGGAACGCAATCGGCCGAAGAAATTAAAATAAAAGTTGGAACAGCTCTTCCGCAAAAAGAATTAAAATATCTGGAAATACAAGGGCGTGATTTAATTTTGGGCCTGCCACGAAACATTAAGATATCAAACAATGAGGTTTGCGAAGCAATTTCAGATGTTTTGGCGGAAATAGTTGCTGCCGCAAAACACGTTTTGGCGGAAACCCCGCCCGAGCTTTCTGCAGACATTATGAACAAGGGAATTATAATGGCCGGAGGCGGGGCATTATTGCCAAAAATAAACGAGCTTGTTGCCCAAAGCACGGGAGTGCCGTGTTTTGTGGCAGAAGAGCCGTTGTTTTGCGTGGTAAAAGGCACTGGAATTGTTTTGGAACATCTAGAGGAGTACAAAAAAGTTGTAATGTCAAAGAAATAAATGCTAGTTGGGCATAAAAAACAATGGGAATTTTTGAAGAAGAAATTAGATGTAGACCAATTATCTCACGCGTATTTATTTACCGGAGAGGAAGGGATTGGGAAAAAACTTTTTGCCAAGGAATTTGCAGAATTGGCCGGATGCAAGTTTCCTGATTTAATGACTGTGAAGGAACAAAACAGAAAAGACGAGAAATTTGGAGATGGTGGGGAAATAAAAATTTCGCAAATAAGAGAAGTCCAGAATTTTTTGAGCTACAAATCGTATAACGGTTTGTATAAGACGGTAATCATAGATGATGCCGAGAAAATGAATCAGGAGGCGCAGAGCTGTTTTTTAAAAACTTTGGAAGAGCCAAAAGGCAAAACGCTTTTGTTCCTGATTACCTCAAAGCCCGATATGATTTTACCCACAATTTTTTCAAGGTGCCAGCAAGTTAAATTCTTCCGGTCCAAGGATTTGCCGGTAAACAAAGAGAAGCTGGCAAGAGAACAAGAGATATTAAAAGAATTACTGCCGGTTTTAAACGAGGATTTAGCTAAAAAGTTTAAGTATGTAAAAGGGGTTGACTGGGAAAAGCAAAGTTTGGTGGAAACAATTTATGTTTTACAAAAATATCTGCGCAAGGATTTAATAAAAAATAAAAAAATATTAGAATTAACAGAAGATTTAAATAAAAAATTATTATTTACCAACGTCAATCAAAGACTGGCATTGGAAATATTATTAATGGAAACATAAAATGACTTATAAGGAAATTATAGACGAAGCAAAACCCGAATTTGACAAAGCTTTTAGGTTCTTTGAGGGAGAGGTTGCAAAAATTAGAACATCAAGAGCTTCGCCGGCTTTAGTTGAGGATATTGAAGTAAATGCTTTTGGCCAAAAATTTCCCTTAAAACAATTGGGATCTATTTCCGCCCCCGCCACAAACCAGCTTGTAATACAGCCATGGGACGCTTCGTATATTGAACCAATACAAAACGCAATTTCCCAGTCGGGACTTGGAATGTCAATGGCTGTTGATAAAAATTTAATAAGGTTAAACCTACCTTTGCTCACCGAAGAATACAGAACCCAGTTAAGCAAGCTGTTGGGCGAAAAAGCCGAACAGGCAAAGCAAACAATCAGGCACGCAAGAGAAGACTGCTGGAACAAAATTCAAACAGCACAAAAAGACAAATTAATTTCTGAAGACGATAAATTTAGAGGAAAAGACGAACTGCAAAAAGTGGTTGACGACCATCAGGAAAAAATAAAGAATTTAGTTGAGAAAAAGAAAAACGAAATAGTTTAATTTTTATTTTATGATTTCAGCAATTATAACCTTAGTGATCGCGTTTTTGAGCCTGATAGTCTTAATGATTATTCACGAGTTTGGGCATTTTATTATTGCCAAAAAATTTGGCGTAAAAGTTGAAGAGTTTGGAATTGGATATCCTCCAAGAATTTTTGGAAAAAAATTTGGTGAAACAATTTATTCTGTAAACTGGTTGCCTCTTGGGGCTTTTGTCAGAATTTATGGAGAGGAGGGGGGGATTGACGACTATAGAAGTTTTTTGGGTTTAAAAATTTGGAAAAGAGTTTTAATTGTTATTGGCGGGGTTGTGGCGTTTTGGATTGCCGCAATAGCAATTTTTTCTGTTGTATTTTTTATAGGAGCCGATTTGCCCATTGGAGAGCAGGATTCGGTTGGGCTAATAAATCCTCAAGTAAGAGTTGTGGCGGTTTCTCCAAATTCTCCGGCAGAATCTGCGGGCATAAAAGCAGGAGACACAATAAAGTCCATAAGCGCCGATGGCTTGTTTGCCAATATAAACAAGGTTAGCCAATTTCAGGAAATTACCGGCGCCAACAAAGGGAAAGAAATTGTTGTTGTAATTGAGAGAAACAGCAAAAATTTGGAAGTTAGATTGACGCCCAGAGTTTCTCCTCCTGCAGGGCAGGGTATTGTGGGTGTTAGCCTTGAAAGAATGGCCTCTTTGGTTGAAAAAACGTCTTGGTATATGGCTCCGGTTCAGGGCGCTGTTTACACGTGGCAGTCAACAATTAACGCCCTAAAAGGATTTTACGAAATTTTCAAAAATTTATTTACGGCCAAAGGGTTGCCTGCGGGAGCTGAATTTGCCGGCCCCTTGGGGATTACAGTATTTTTGGCAAACGCGGCAAGTTATGGCCCGGGATTTTTTCTCTATTTTATCGGAATGATTTCCATTTTTCTTGCAATTTTTAATTTATTTCCCATTCCCGCGCTTGATGGAGGAAAGCTAATATTTTTGTTGATTGAAAAAATAAAAGGCAAGTCCATTTCAGCAAAGGTTGAACAAAACATAACAATCGTATTTTTCATTATTCTTATAACTCTGTCCATATTTATTACCGTCAGGTTTGATTTTCCCCGCATCGCCGACTATTTCAAATCATCAATACAAAAGTAATTAAACAACCAAATGTGGCGCATTTTACTGTTCTTAAGTTCTCAAGAACTTTGGAATAAACGCTAAGGGTGATATAATAAATTTATTATGGAAACAAAGGAAGTTCAATACAAAAGTTATTATCAACTAGAAAGAATAGTTAAGGGTGTCTCCAATCATAGACGAATCGAAATTTTAGAGTTGCTGAAAAATAATCCCGAATTATCTTTAGTAAATATTTCAGAAAAGCTGGATGTTAATTTTAAAACCTTATCGGAGCATATAAAAAGATTGGCAACCGCAGGATTCGTGGTAAAAAGGTATGAAGGCCATAATGTCCGCCACAAAATAACAAACAGGGGGTTAGCTATTCTCAAGTTCTTGAGAACTTTGGAATAGCTTTGTTTATAAATTTTAGCTATGGATGCAAAAAATATAAATTGTCAAAATTGTAAAAAAGAGTTCTTAATTGAGCCCGATGATTTTGCGTTCTACGAAAAAATGAAAGTTCCACCACCAACATTTTGCCCGGATTGTCGGTTTCAACGACGGCTGTCGTTTCGTAACAATAGGGTTTTGTATAAACGTGAATGTGCGCTATGTGGAGAGAAATTGCTCACCATCTATAATCCCGACCGTCCGTATACCATCTACTGCCGCGATTGCTGGCTCTCAGACAAATGGAGCCCTATTGATTACGGTCGCGAGTACGACTTTTCTATTCCGTTTTTTAGCCAGTTTCAATCACTGCAAACAAAAGTTCCCAGAATTAATCTCTATCGCGACAATTTTGTTGCAAGCGAATATTGTAACTACGGGCTTGATTTCAAGGAGTGCTATTTGATGTTTGGCGGACACAATAATGAACGCGTATATTTTGGTAACCAAGTATTTGATTCGCGCGATACACTGGATGTCGCATTTTCGGAAAAAATTGAATTGGGCTATGAAAATTTTGAATGCGCTCGGTCTAACAAATTACTATTTGGTAGTTTTTCCATGGACTGTGTGGATAGCCGCTATCTTATTGAGTGCCGAAACTGTATGAATTGTTTTGGGTGTGTGTGTCTTATTAATAAACAGTACTATATTTACAACCAGTCGCACACAAAAGAAGATTATGAAAAATTTATACGTTCCATAAACCTTGGCAGTTACGAGGCACACCTGGAATTTATTAAAAAAGTTGAAGAAGTGCGGATGTCTGTACCGCATCGACACGCGCGCATATACAAGTCGACTAATTCAGATGGAGATGATCTTTATGAGGTAAAAAATGTCCACCATTCATTCAGTTCACGTCAGTCAGAAGATTCGAAGTATTTGTTTTTTATAAGAAACAACGCCAAGGAATGTTACGATAATTCATTTCAAGGTTTTAATAGCGAGTTGCTTTATGAAATTGCTCACGGATTTAGCGGATCCAACACGGCATTTGGAATTCGTAACCTTTATAACCAAGACAGCCGATATAACGAAGAATGCCAAAATTGTAAATCAATCTTCGGCTGTGAAGGCCTAAGGAAGAAGAATTACTGTATTTTGAACAAACAATATAGCAAAGATGAATACGAAGCTTTGGTTCCGAAAATTATCAAGCATATGGAAGAAATGCCATATATTGATAAAAACGGCAGAACATATAAATATGGCGATTTCTTCCCGAATGATCTCGCGCCGTTTGCATACAACGAATCCATCGCTCAAGAATATTATCCGCTTTCAAAAGAACAAGCATTGGAACGCGGGTATTCGTGGAAAGAAATCGAGGCAAGGAATTATAATATAACAATGAAAAATGCAGATATCCCAGATGATGTTAAAACTGTTGGCGATGACATTACCAATCAAATGATTGAGTGTGGTCATCAAGGAAGATGTTTGGAGCAATGCACTGAAGCATTCCGCATAACACCACATGAGCTTGAATTTCATCAGCGGATGAATATTCCGCTTCCACGTTTGTGTCCTAATTGCCGTCATTATCAACGTATTCATCTTAGAAATCCCTTAAAGCTCTGGCATCGACAATGCATGTGCGATAAACAGCACTCACATCACGTCGGAAAATGTACTAACGAATTTGAGACATCTTATGCCCCAGACCGCCCGGAGATTGTTTACTGCGAGCAATGCTATCAACAAGAAGTAATGTAAATTAAATATTAAAAACATGCTTCAATCAAAATTATTTTATAAAACGGATAAAAATAAGTCCTCGGATGTGGAGTCGGTTTCGCATGATTTACTGACAAGGGCGGGATATGTTGACCAGCTTATGGCCGGAGTTTATTCGTTTTTGCCGTTGGGATTCCGCGTTTTAAAAAACATTGAGGGTATAATCAGGAAAAACATGGTTGAAGCTCCCGCAAACGGTCAAGAGATTTTAATGCCTTCTTTGACTCCAAAAGAAAATTGGGTGAAAACCGACAGGTGGGAAAATTTTGATGTTTTGTTTAAGCTAAAAGGCGCGGGAGACAAAGATGTCGCCTTGGCTCCAACACACGAGGAGGTGGTTGTGCCTTTGGCTAAAAAAATTGTTTTTTCTTACAAAGATTTACCAATTTCGGTTTTTCAATTTCAGAATAAATTCAGAAATGAATTGCGCGCAAAATCCGGTATTTTAAGAACTAGGGAATTTTTGATGAAAGACTTATATTCTCTTCATGCGACTCAAGAGGATTTTGAAAAATATTATGACAAAATGAAAAAGGTTTATTTGAGTGTTTTTAAACAAATGGGAATTAAAGCTTATGTAACTTTGGCATCGGGTGGGAGTTTTTCAAAATATTCACACGAGTATCAAATGGTTGCCGAAGCGGGCGAAGACACAATTTATATTTGCCAAAAATGCAAACTGGCAATTAACAAAGAAATTAAAGAGGAAAATCCAACTTGCCCGGAATGTAAGGGCGGTGATTTTGAAGAAAAAAAAGCCGTTGAGGTGGGAAATATTTTCAGTCTTGGAACAAAGTTTTCTGCTCCTTTTGATTTAAAATTTCGCGATAAAGACGGCTCAGAAAAGCCTGTAATCATGGGTTGCTATGGTATCGGGCTTGGCAGGACAATGGGGGCGGTTGTGGAGGCTAATCACGACGATAAAGGGATTATTTGGCCTAGAGAGGTTGCTCCGTTTTTGGCGCACTTAATTCCCGTTGGGCAGGATAAAAAAGTTTTAAAGCTTGCTGAAAAATTATACACAGATTTACAAAAGGAAGATATTGAGATATTATACGACGAGAGGCAAGACAAAACCGCCGGAGAAAAGTTTGCCGATGCGGACTTGCTGGGCATTCCATACAGAATTGTTGTGTCGGAAAAAACTTTGCTAAAAAATTCAGTTGAATTGAAAGAAAGGGCAAAAAGCGCGGTTAGGCTGGTGAAAATAAAAGAGTTTATAAAAATTATAAAAAATGGCTAAAAATAGATTTGGAAAAATGTTTTCTTTTTTGTCGGTGGATATGGCAATTGATTTGGGAACCGCCAATTCGCTGGTTTATGTAAAAGACAGGGGAATAATTATAAACGAGCCCTCGGTGGTTGCGGTAAACAATAAAACCGGGCAGATTTTGGCAATTGGAGAGGAGGCAAAGAAAATGGTTGGCCGCACACCATCATATATTACCGCTACAAGACCCCTGGTTTCAGGAGTTATTTCTGACTTTGAGGTAACTGAGCAAATGTTAAAATATTTTATTGAAAAAGCCGCGGCTGACGGAAAAAAAATGTTTGGCATGGGATATAATCCAAGGGTAATTATAGGAATTCCATGCGGAGTAACAGAGGTTGAGAGAAAAGCAGTAAGAGACGCCGCAAAAAACGCGGGAGCCAGAACAGTATTTTTAATTGAGGAGCCCTTGGCTTCTGCTATTGGGGCAAAGCTCCCAATTCAGGATCCGGGAGGAAATTTTATTGTGGATATTGGCGGAGGGACAACCGAGGTGGCGGTAATTTCTTTGGGAGGAATTGTGGCATTTAGGTCCTTAAGGGTTGCCGGAGACAAATTAAACAATGACATAATTGATTTTGCGCAAAAGGAATATAAATTATTGATTGGAGAAAGAACCGCAGAAGCGATAAAAATTAACATAGGATCAGCCGTCCCCTTAAAAGAAAAAAAAGAAATGCCTATGCGCGGAAGAAATTTGGTAACGGGCTTACCAGAAGAGGTGGTTATTTTTAATGATGACGTGCAAAGAGCGTTAGACAGGTCTGTAAAACAAATTGTAGCGGCAATAAAAACAACAATAGAGGAAACTCCGCCAGAACTTTTGGCAGATGTAATGACAAACGGAATTTATTTGGCCGGTGGCGGGTCTCTTTTACGCGGGCTTGACCAGTTGATTTCAAAAGAAACCAAAATGCCGTGTAAAATAATTGACGACCCCTTAACCTCGGTTGTGCGCGGAGCCGGAATTGCCTTGGAAAACATTGAAACCTTGTCCGAAGTGATGAGTAAAGACGAAGAAGGATTAGTGCCGGCGTAAATTTTTAATTTATAATTTTAAATTTAAAATTATAGGGTATGATTTCTAAGGAAGAAGTTGAGCATATAGCGAAATTGGCCAGATTGGAATTAACGGAAGAAGAAATAATAAAAATGCAGGCGGACATGTCTGCGATTTTGGATTATTTTGCTCTGTTGCAAAAGGCGCCGAAAATTACCGAGCGACCCGCCTTTGCCAAAGGCTACGGCGAGGCGAGGAAAGACGAAATTTTGCCGAGAGATGCAGGTTTGGTTGAGAAGTTGATAAAAGCAACGCCGGACAAAAAAGATGATTATATTAAGGTGAAAACTATCCTGTAATGGATTTAACTACACTTACAATTCGCGAGGCGCACGAAGGCTTAAAAAATGGAGATTTTACTTCTGTTGATCTGACAAAGGCTTATTTGAAAAAAATAAAAGATTTTGATGGGGAATTAAACGCGTTTTTATCTGTAACAGAAAAATTGGCTTTGGAACAGGCGATTCGAGTCGATGAGAGAATCGCCCTGAGCGGAGTCGAAGGGCATGATTTTTCAATGCTTTGCGGAATTCCTTGCGCGATTAAGGATGCAATAATGGTTGAGGGCGAAAAGTGCACCGCCGGGTCTAAAATTTTGGAAAATTATGTGGCTCCCTACGACGCAACAGTTATAAAAAAATTAAAAGAGCAAGGAGCTATTATTTTGGGCAAGACAAACACAGATGAATTTACAATGGGCTCGTCCACTGAAAATTCAGCATTTGGAGTTACAAAAAATCCTCACGACAAAACAAGGGTTGCTGGTGGAAGCTCGGGCGGTTCTGCTGCGGCTGTTGCCGCAAATATGGCCTGTTATACTTTGGGATCTGACACAGGGGGATCAATAAGACAACCGGCATCTCTTTGCGGAGTTGTTGGTTTGTGCCCCACATATGGAGCTGTTTCAAGATATGGGCTGATTGCTCATGCATCTTCATTAGACCAAATCGGGCCTTTTGCCAAAAATATTGAAGACGCAAAAATTGTTTTTGACTCTATAAAAGGCAAGGACTCGATGGATGCAACTAGCGCCGAATTAAATTTAGAATCACTAAACGCTAAACCCTACAACCTAAAAGCTATGCGCATTGGCGTTCCAAAAGAATATTTTTCTGAAGGAGTTGAGCCGGAAGTTGAGAAAATAATCAAAAGTGTAATAAAAAAAGCCGAGGATGCCGGAGCAGAAATAGTGGGAATAAGCCTGCCGAGTACGGAATTTGCTCTTGCCTGTTATTATGTGATTGACCCGTCTGAAATTTCTGCTAATTTAGCCAGATTTGACGGAATAAAATACGGACTATCAGGACCAGCGGAAAATTTGCTGGAAGTTTATTTAAAAAGCAGAGGAAAGGGTTTGGGAGCTGAAGTAAAAAGGAGAATAATGCTGGGAACATATTGTTTGTCTTCGGGATATTATGATGCATATTATAAAAAGGCGCAGGAGGTAAGACAACTTATACGGGAAGATTTTGCAAAGGCATTTGATCTGCCGGCTGGCGGAGTGGATTTGCTTTTTTGTCCGGTTTCGCCGTTTCCGGCGTTCAAAATTGGTGAAAAAATTAATGGCCCCCTCTCTATGTATTTGGCCGATATTTACACTATTCCGACGAAATTGGCAGGTTTGCCCGGATTGTCTCTGCCCGTTGGAAAAATAGGCGAGTTGCCGGTTGGCTTGCAGATAATTGGGAATCACTTTGAAGAGAATAAAATTTTGGCAATTGCGTCCGAACTGGAAAAAATGTTATCATAAGATAATATGACGTGGGATGAATTATACAATATTTTAGGAGTTAGAGATTTTATTTATTTTATTTCGTCTTCGCAATTGCAGGATTATCTTTTTCCTGTGAAAATTGTTTTCGTTACTTTTGCAATGTTTTTCTTGGCTGGAGTTATTTATTTTATGATAAATTCCAGCTGGCTTCAGTATAAGTTCTTGGAAGACGTGACGGAATTTTTTTCATGGAAATCATACGGGTTAAGGGAAATTTCTAAAAGGTGGTCAAAAATCAAGAAGAGAGTTGAGTCTGGGGCAGAATCAGATATTAAGCTAGCGTTAATTGAGGCTGACGATTTTTTAAGCGAGACATTGCAGGATGCAGGTTTTGGAGAGGACAGTTTTGAAGAATCTCTAAAAGCTTCCGGCAGAATGCTGTCAGACAAAACGGGAGAACTTCTTAGCGCCCATGAGGCAAGAAATTCCATTGTTTACAACCCTGATTTTAAAATATCCGTGGAGCAGGCTAAAAAGATGTTGGATGTTTATGAGTGGGCGGTAAATAGCGTGGGACTGGGGTAGTTGCTAATATTTAATATAGCACGGGCGCCACCAAAAACAGAACAGTGCTAATGGCTACAAGGCTTATTAAAATGGTCCAAACGACCTTAAATATTTTTTTAGATTTCATAGATTAATGGTAGCAGATTTTTCCAAAAAGCAAAATAGGGAAAAGGAGGATATTTTATTTAAAACGTTTGTGGGAATATTTTTGGTGGTGTTCTTGCTATTAATTTTTGCCAACGTTAGGCTTTATCTTAGAAAAAAAGAATTGACAGACCAGGTTAAAAATTATTCCGAGCAAATAAGTAAAATTCAGGAAAGCAGCAAAAAGCTAGAGGAACAGATTGCCAATTCGGAGGATAAAGATTATATTGAAAAGGTGGCGCGCGAGGAGGCGAATATGCAAAAATCCGGAGAAAAAGCAATTTCTTTTATAATGCCCGAGCAGGACGACAACGCAAACCAGCAGGGCAATAATTTTTGGAATAATGTTTGGCAAAAGATAAAATATTTTTTTAAGTAAGCGAGTGTCGTATAACGGCTATTATGATTCCTTCCCAAGGAATAGACGGCGGTTCGACTCCGCTCACTCGCTCATGTATGCCGATGTAGCTCAGTGGTAGAGCAACGCTTTCGTAAAGCGTGGGTCGTCGGTTCAAATCCGACCATCGGCTCCATTTAAAAACGATATTTGACAACATAGCATTATCTATGTTATGCTTATAATAGGCGCTCATTGAGAGCAAAATATGGGTTTACCGTTTCTCTAGCTGGCCATGGGCCGGAGGTATCACTGTGGACTTATTTCAAGCGTCGGTGTGGATGGTGTGCATTGGTCTGCTTGGCGCTAGCGTCGAAATTGTTGCCTACTATTTCAACAAAAAGCGGCGGGAGCAACAGGCGGAGTTTGATCGCAGGGTCAACGAGGACAACTATCAACGGGAATGCCGGAACCGGCAGTGGGATAGAGCTACTCGTTCGACGGCCAGCCGATACCTCGTCGGCAAGGATTGGATGGACCTTGAGGGACTTCCGGAGTTCATGCGCGAACTCTATGGGCAGAATTTGCCCGATTGTCTCTGGTATGCTTTTATGGATGAGAAGAACGAGCCACTCACCGAGGATGAGTATGCTCAAATCTGCCAGATGTTTTGGCAGACGGTGCGAGCAGGATTTGGCGACATGGAGGTTCACGGACGGGTGCTTCGAATTCGGAGCCCAAGGGTTATCATGGATGGAATCTATCTTCCGGGCAGACCGGCTCTGAGGCTGTGCCAGATCGGCTACGCCGCCTATCCGGGCGTGGTGCAATCCGGTTGCGTGGACTTGATCGCGCTCAAGCCACGCAGGTCCGTAGTCGGACAAAACTAGGTTGGAGCCCTAAAGCTCTGGCAAATTAAACAGTCTGAGGTTGTCTGTGTTAGATGGCCTCTTTTTTTTTATTTTTGATGTGCTAAAATTAAAAAAAGATGGCAGAGAAAGAAAATAAAATTATTGAGTTGGAAAACAGGCTCCATCAGCTGATGGAGCGGCTTTGATATTCCCGGGAAAAAAGAAAAGCTGAAAGAGCTGGAAGCCAAAACATTACTGCCTGATTTTTGGGCAGATAATGAAAAAGCGGCTGAAATCCAGCAAGAAATTTCACAAATAAAAGGAGAAATTGAAATACTGGAAAATATTACGAGAGAGCTGGAAGACGCCAAAATTTTAGACGATGAAAATGGGTTAAAGGATCTGGATAAAAAAATAGACAAGCAAGAGTTTAAAACTTTTTTATCCGGGAAGTACGACGGGGGAAACGCAATTATGGAAATATTCTCTGGGGCAGGCGGGCAAGATTCGCAGGATTGGGCAACAATGCTTTTGAGAATGTACGAAAAGTATTGTGCGACAAAGGGCTACGAGTTTTTAGTTTTGCATCAGGCATATGGCGAGGGTGGAGGTCCTGAAGGAAGAATTGGCACAAAGTCGGCTACAATTGAAATTAAAGGAAACTACGCCTACGGATTTTTAAAAAAAGAATCGGGAGTGCACAGGCTTGTGAGGATTTCTCCATTTAACGCGCAAAAATTGCGCCAAACATCATTTGCGCAGGTAAATGTTTTGCCGGAAATAAAAGAAAAAGAAGGGGAGTTGGAGATAAGGCAAGAAGACTTAAAAATAGACACGTTTAGAGCTTCGGGGCCGGGAGGGCAGTATGTAAATAAAACGGAATCGGCCGTAAGAATAACTCATATTCCAACAGGACTTGTGGTGGCGAGTCAAACAGAAAGGTTGCAGGGAAAAAATAAGCAAAATGCAATGAAAATTTTACTGGGAAAGCTTTATCAGTTGAAAGAAGCCCAGCACGTAAAAGAAATTGAAGAAATTAAGGGTAAAAATATTTCCAATTCATTTGGAAGCCAGATTAGGTCGTACGTGTTGCACCCGTATAAAATGGTAAAAGATTTGCGTACGCAATATGAAACATCGGACGCCGAAAGCGTGCTTGAGGGCGATTTGGAAAAATTTATTGAAGCCGAATTGAAATACAATGATTAGATTTGAGAACGTCAGTAAAATTTATCAGGATAATGCGGTTGTTTTGAGTAATATTTCTTTTGAAATAAAAGAAGGGGAGTTTGTTTCCATTGTTGGGAAATCGGGAGCCGGAAAAACAACATTGCTGCGGCTGATTTTAGGGCTGGAAAATCCGACTTCAGGGGAAGTTTATTTTAAAGGTATGAATGTTAAAGACATGGATTCCTTGCAACTGCAGGAAGTAAGAAGAAAAATTGGGGGAATTTTTCAGGATTATAGGCTTCTTTCAGCAAAAACCGTTTACGAAAATGTGGCTTATGTAATGCAGGTTGAAGGTAAGGAAAATCGGGAAATTGACGAAGAAGTTCCAAAGGTTTTGGAAGTAATTGGCATAAAAGATAAAATAAATAATTTTCCAAGTGAGCTTTCGGGCGGAGAACAGCAAAGGCTGGCAATTGCAAGGGCCTTGGTAAACCATCCCGAAATCATAATTGCAGACGAGCCAACAGGAAATTTAGACCCGTATAATTCTTATGAGGTTGTTTCTCTTTTAAGGAAAATACACCAAACGGGCCGGACGGTTATTTTGTCCACGCACGACAGAGAGGTTATTAATAAGCTGGGGCAAAGAGTAATAACGCTTGAAAATGGCAGGATAATTCGCGACGAAGCAGAGGGTAAATTTATTATATAGGCTACTAATCTACTAACAATTACAAATATACAAATGCTTACAAATTTAAAGAGAATCTTGGGATTTGCGGTAAACGATTTTAACAGAAACAAGGGCATCTCGGTTGCCGCAATTTTTGTTTTGATTGTTATGATAATGCTGGTTTCGGGATTATTGTTTTTTCGCGGCATAACTTCTTACCTAACATCGGAAATTAAGAATAAAATTGACATTACAGCCTATTTTGTTGATGGAACCGCGGAGGCAGACGTCTTGGGAGTAAGGGATGAAATTATAGAAACAACCCCAAATATTAAAAATATAGAATATGTTTCGGAAAGTGACGCTCTTGAGGACTTCAACAAAAAACATCAGAACAATCCGGTTTTGGCAAAAGCCCTGCAGGAAGTTGGGGGCAACCCTTTTTTGCCGTCGTTAAACATTACAACCAACGGAGACCCGTTGCAGTATGAACAAGTTGCCAACATTTTACAAACATCGGATTTCAGCAAGCTTATTGACAAGGTGGATTTTTCGCAAAAAGAAGATACAATAAAAAAAATTTATTCAATCACCACAAATATAAACAGCGTTGGAATTTTTCTTTCAATCGTTTTAACAATACTTGGCATAATGGTTGTTTTTAACACAATAAAACTTGCAATAGATAATTCAAAGGAAGAGATTGGCACAATGAGGGTGGTTGGGGCCTCCGATTGGTTTATTCGCGGGCCTTTTATAATTTGCGGGGCAATTTACGGATTTATTGCTTTTGTTTTGTGCTTTTTAATTTCAGGGGCGCTGGCTTATCTGTTGTCATCCTACGCGGGGGCATTGCTACCAGGATTTAGCCTGATTGGATATTTCTTGACTAATTGGTGGATTTTTGTTTTAATTCAATTATTCTTTGGAATAGGTGTTGGAGTAATTTCAAGTTTTGTGGTTGTTAAAAAATATTTGGAGATATAATTTTTATTTTGCGGGATCGTCTAATGGTAGGACACATCCCTCTGGAGGATGGTATCTTGGTTCGAGTCCAAGTCCCGCAGCAGAGCTTGATTTTTGGGCGGAAGTATGATAGAATAAAATATGGTAAAAATGATTAAAAAGGAAGAGTTTTTAGCGGAGCATAATAAGCTGTCTCCTCCTAATTTGCAGGCCACCTTGGCTATGCTTAATCGTTTTAAAGAAGAAAAAAAACCGCTTTTAGCAGACAACGGCTGGTCTATTGAAAAAATTAGAATACCGTTTATTTTGTGGATTCTTGCCTTAAAACCGGAAGAGCACGAGAAGGAAAGAAAGAGCAGGGCAAAGACCCAATTCAAAAACTATCCCGAAACGCACATTTCTTAATTTTTGATTAAAACCCTTGACAGGCGCGCTTGTTCTCTGATAAACTTTAATAAAGAGAGTAATTTTAAAAATATAACTGTCTAGAATAGTGTTGGTTTTCAGAGCCGGTACTCTTCTGGACAGTTGGCGGGCATTGCGTCAAACCTTTCCACCGCGGACTTAGGAAATCCGGCAGGTGCAAAGGCGCGCGATGTAAAAAAGAGAGAGTAGTTGAAAAGACAGCCCCATGGTTGCGAACCCACGAATCCTATTACCCATTTGAATTTAGCGGGATTCGTCAATTCAGGGTTTCGGCGCAGACCGCAGTCACAACCGTGCTTCGGTTTCGACGCCTACCGTCATCCTTCTACTCTCTCTTCCGTCGACTGTTCTCCGTACATTAACAACTTTCTCCTTTTTTCCCCTCGTCTGCCCCTCGGCAGACACTATGAGCCATTTCTTTTCCACAAAAGAGAACATGGCTCTCTTTTTTTGCTTGGCCATATTTACTTATTGCAATTTTTTTGGTATTATTTTAATAAATGGGCTCGTAGTTCAGTGGTAGAACGCTGTCCTGATAAGACAGAGGTCGAAGGTTCAATTCCTTCCGGGCCCACTATGAACAAAAAATTTTTAATAATAGCGCTTTTAATAATAGTAATTTTAGTGGCAGGGGTTTTTGCGTATAAATACTTTAACGCGCAGAAGACAAATGTCCAAAATGAGGTTAAGGTGGAAGTTGGAGACATTAAAATAAATTCCTCCGGCGGAGGCGGAGGGGTGATTATCTGTCAGGAAAAATGCGGAGACAATGTTTGCCAAGCCACGGAAGCCGGTATTTGCGCTGAAACGCCCCAGGAATGCCCCCAGGATTGTAAATAGAAAAAAGCCCAGCAATAGGCTTTTTTGTTAATTATAGTATAATGTAATAATAGTATATTCCAAAAATGCCGGCAAAAGTTAAAATTTTAGTGGAGGGCTCAACCAACGCCGATACGGTGGCAGAAACAGGCGAGGAAAGAACCCGCCCTACTATTAGTTTGGTGCGGGACGGAGGAGTAGTTATGGTTGTTGATCCGGGAACCCTGGAAAGTCAGCAAATTTTAGTCGACGCTTTAAAAAGCGAAGGGTTGAATGTTGAGGATGTAAATATAGTTTGCATAACTCATTCGCACGTTGACCACTACAGAAATGTTGGAATGTTTCAAAAAGCAAAAACTTTGGAATTTTACGGCCTATGGAAAAAAGAATCCGTGGAGGACTGGCCCGAGCAATTTTCTCCGCATATAAGGGTGTTGAAAACACCAGGCCACGACTACACAGGCATCACGCTTTTTGTCACAACAGACAAGGGCATAGTTGCTATTTGCGGAGACGTTTTTTGGAGAGAAAATTATCCAAAGGAAGCAGGGGACGATGCTTTTGCTTCTAATGTGGCAGAATTAGAAAAAAGCAGGGAAACAATTTTGGGAACAGCCGACTGGATTGTTCCCGGACACGCAGGAATTTTTAAGGTTAAGAAGAAGCCAATAGGTGGGGCTACAAATGGCGTTGCCGGGGCAAAAAAGAAAAAAAAGAAGGTCGTAGTGTTTTGTAAAAAATGCAAAAGGGCCTTTGATGACCCGCACGACAGCTGTATTTGCCGACCATGGCTTTGCTATCGCTGTTGCGAGTGCGAGATGGATTGCAACACGTGTAGCTGCAGCCACAGAAAAAAATGATAAATAAGAAAAAGGCAATTTTTTTAATTTTAATATTCGCTCTTGTTTTATTTCCCGCCAAAATTATCACGGCCCACCAGCCGGATATAGTTTTTTTAAAACAGGGCGACATACAAATAGTAAATCCTGAAATATCGCGGGCTTTTTATGACGAATTAAAAGGAGGGCCAAAATATTATTTTATTGACTCGGAAAAGGATTTTAACTTGTACATAAATTTTTTGGTTCCGGCTTTGACAAACTCTGGCGGCAAATATTCTGCGAGGATTTTTTTAATAACAGATAGCGGGGAACAGGAAGTTGCTTTTATTGACGGCTCAAATTTTGAATGGCAAGAATATTATGAAGAGTTTGGCAGGGATTATTATTTTAAGGGACCGGAGCTTGAAAAACAGGCTATAGCCGGAAAATATAAAATTGAGGTATTCTCCGAGAATAACACAGGCAAATATGCTTTGGCGGTGGGCAAGACAGAAAGTTTTGATATTAAATCATTGCTTAATGTTTACTGGCAGTTACCCCTGCTAAAAGTGGTATTTTTTAAAACTTCTGTTTTGCAATTTTTTCTAACCCCTTTTGGGATTGGGCTTATTGGTTTTATCGGAGTTTTAATTATTTTAATTTTTTTAATATATTTCTTGATAGGATTTATAAAAGAAACAATAAAACACAATCAGGCAAAAACCTTGCTTTTAACTTCTGCGGGAATGGCAATGAAAGGGGAAATAATTAAGCTTTTGCAGAGGCCGGCCTATGACATCAGCGTTGCTTTTATCACAACAGCTTATATATACAGAAAAGAAGAAAATCCCGATTACGTGAACAAAGATTTGATAATAATGAAAGAAATGGGTTTTAACATAGAAGAAATTGATATTGAGGGAAGAAGCGAAGCGCAGGTTTATAATTTGTTAAAAAACAAAGACATTATTTTTGTTGAGGGCGGAAATACTTTTTATTTGCTAAAAGCTATGAGGACGTGTAATTTTGAGCGCGTAATACGTAAATTATTAAAAGAGGGGAAAGTTTACATTGGTGTTTCTGCCGGAAGCATTGTTGCTGGAAAAACTATCAAAACTGCGGGCTGGAAAGATGCTGACAAAAATATAGTAGGGCTAAAAAATCTAAAAGGGTTAAATCTTGTGCCGTTTGATATTTTTGTGCATTATTCGCCAGAGCATGCGGAAATTATTGCACAAAAACTGCCCGATCCTAAAAACCGGTTGAAAAAATTGCGCATTTTGACAGACGAACAGGCAATTTTAGTGCAAGGAAAAGAGGTTGCGCTTATCGGCAAAGGCGAACAAATTATTGTATAAAATTTATGCGGATAAATGTTAACGCAAAACCAAATGCCCGGGAGGAAAAAGTTGAAAAAATTGATGAGCAAAATTATGTTGTGTCTGTTAAAGAGCCGCCAATAAAAGGAAAAGCAAATGAAGCCATAAGAAACGCGCTTGCAGTATATTTTAAAATCGGCTCATCAAGAGTGAAAATTGTTTCCGGATATTCGTCTAGGAACAAGATAGTTGAAATAACGCAACAACAGAATTGTTGATTTTTTTGTTCATTGTCAGGAAAGGATTTCAACATGAAAGACAGAAAAGTCAGAGTAATGGCACACGAGCTTGCTGATAGCGTAGACTATCGCGACTTGGCAAATTATGTTGCCGAACAGGAGGAAGAACCCGAAAAGTTCCGCCGTCACGTTTGGCTGACGCGTTTGGCTTTTGCAAAGCTGCGGAGAAAAATCAAATCAGCATTGCGAGGTGTCCGCTCCGGGAGAAAAAAGATAAATCTTTACAGAAAGCTCAGAAAGGCCATGCCGGCTTTTTCAAAAGCTTTAAGCCTCAACATATGAATGTGAGGCCTGTTTTTTTGTATTTTTATTGTGCGACAGCACGCTTGACTAATTTATGTAATTTTTATAGTATAGAAATCAACTCAACGTTTTATCCGGCGCGTGCTGGAACGTTGTGCTCCTTGTCAAAATTGGTCAAGAGTCCGAAGGGAAGTGCGCTATGAGCGAGAGAAACTTTAGACAACTGATAGAGACCCAATGGTCTCGTGGCAACTTTGTCTGCGTCGGACTCGACAGTGAGTTCGGCAAGATTCCCGAATCCGCACATCGGAGCGGGAATGAGTGTGCCGTCAGCATCGCTAACACCATCGTCGCATTCAACCGAGCAATTGTGGAAGCGACCAAAGGTCTTGTGTGTGCTTACAAGCCAAACTCCGCTTTCTACGAAGCGCACGGTAACGAAGGCATTGCGGCCTTGCAGAGAACCATCGCAGACATTCACGCCATCGCGCCGGATGTTCCTGTGATTCTCGACGGCAAACGCGGAGACATCGGCAACACCAACAACGGCTATGTGGCCTCGGCGTTTTCGGTTATGAACGCGGACGCGGTTACAGTGCCTCCATATTTGGGCGCTGAATCGCTCCAGCCGTTTCTTGCGCAAAAGGACAAGGGCGTCATCGTGCTTTGCCGCACGTCTAACCCAGGTGCGGGTGAGTTCCAGGACTTGTGGTGGCCGGTTTCCGCCGATCACCCAATCGTGAAGCTGACCGGAAAGTTGCAAGTTACCCTTTTTGAACTGGTGGCTTACAACGTAGCTACGGCTTGGAATAAAAACGGCAACTGTGGGCTCGTCGTCGGCGCTACTTATCCAACAGAACTCACGCGAGTCCGTCAGATCGTCGGCGACATGCCGATTCTTATTCCGGGGATCGGCGCGCAAGGCGGTGATGTGGAGAAGACCGTTTCCGCGGGCAAGGACATCTGGGGAAAGGGCATGATTATCAATTCCTCTCGTGGCATTATTTTTGCCTCGAAAGATGCAGACTTCGCCGAAGCGGCTCGTCACGAAACTGAGAAACTCCGCGACGCTATCAACTTCGCCATTGGCGAAGAGGTGTAACAATTTTAGCGAAAGAAAGGAAAAAAGGATCATGCATCGCATTATCGAAATCGCTGGTGATCGCCATTTGGAGACCTTGGGTAATTGTGGCGGATGCTACATCTGCCCGAAAAGTCCGGCTGGTCTGCGTCTCGGTCCGCTTGTCGGCTACGCCGGCACGTATAACGGGCCCGACGGCAAGAAGCAGTTTGTTGGCGACATCTACGCTAACTTCGCCATGGCCGAGCCTTATCCCAAGGTGCGAAAATTTTTCGCAGGAGGGATCAGCGTGAAACTGGATGCCCAAATTGACTTGACTAAGATAGATGTCTTTTGCGGCGCTCCCATCGGGGGATATTCGTTGGCCGATGCACTCGGCTCATGCAACGACATTCCCTCCATCAAGGCCGAGAAGAAAGTCGTGGCGTTGGCTACTGCGACGTCTCGCGAGAAGTCGAAACTGGTTTTCGCGCGTCACGGCGTTGAGTCCGGTCTCGGATACGTGATTGTGGAAGACGTCTGCAATAACTTTTCGACCACCGAAGAGCTGATCGCCTTGATTTGCTCGGGCGGAGGGAAAGTGTTGGCGATTGCCTGTTTTCTAAATCGCTCGCTGACAGTGGAGTCGTTCTACTGCTCGACCGCAAGCTCTTCTCACCCGATACCTGTCATCAGTTTGGTGCGTGAGCCCATCAATGAGTGGAAACAGGACGACCCGGCGGTGGCCGAAGACATTGCCAAGGGCAACGTGGTGTTGAAGCCCAAGGACCAGTGGGATCGCCTCATGAAGGCGACGAAGGTCGCGGGTTGAACCAAAAGCTCCCCCGCGTTCATAGCTGTTGAATGGAATCAACAGCTCTTTTTTTTGCAAATTAATGCTGGCACTTGATTTAATTTTATAAGTGTTTAAGATTATATAATGGCAAAGCCGAAGAAGAGGAAAATAATAAAGAAAGCGGTGAAAGCTATGGGCAAGAAAAAGATTTTAAAAAATGCAAAACGCAAGAATTTTTCAGTTAAAAAAATAAGGCCCAAAAAACAAAAACAAAAAATCAAAATCAAAAAGGTAAGAGTTAAAAAATCGGCGAAGCACAGGAAAATTTTAGCTAAGAAAAAAAACCCCACTTCGCAAAAGCTTCGTAGGGTGAAGCCACGGGCTTCAAAAAAACGCGTTGAGCAAAATCATGAGGAATTTCCGGCTGAGGCCTTATTTAAGGCAAAAATAAAAGTTATCGGGATCGGGGGCGGAGGTGGGTCTATTGTTTCGGAAATAGGGAAGTCTTTGGAAAAAGCAACTTTTGTTGTTGCAGACACAGATGTGCGGGCTTTAAGCAAAAAGAAGCCGGGAATAAAATATTTATGGTTTGGAGAAGAATTTACTCATGGATTGGGAACCGGACTAAACATTGATCTGGCAAAAAAAGCGGCAGAATCGGCCAAAGAAAAAATTAGCGGTATTTTTAAGGATCAGGATATTGTAATTTTTATTGCCTCTCTTGGAGGCGGGTTGGGGTCGGGAGCAACCAAGGTTTTTGCAGACGTAGCCAAAGAATTTGGCGGTATCACCTTGGGAATATTCACAATGCCCTTTAAATTTGAAGGACCCGCCAAATACAGGATTGCGCAAAACGCCCTAAAGTCGCTACGGCAGTCCCTGAACGTATCGTTAGTAATCCCGAACGAGAAAATATTTAAGGTTATTGACGCAAATACTGCAATAACCGACGCATTTTCAATGGTAAACAAAAGTCTGGTTGAGTCTTTAGAGAGCCTGGTTGATCTGATTTATAGCCCTGGGATTATAAATATTGACTTTGCCGACTTAAAAACAATTTTGAACGGTCTCGGAAATATAGCATTTTTAAATACAATTGAGGAGTCGGGAAAAAACAGGGCGGAAAAAATTTGCGAAAGAATATTTGTAAACCCCTTGCTCCAAAACAGCAACTTTGAGGTTGAAAAAATTCTTCTGAATATTGCGGGCTCATCAAGCCTTTCTATGCACGAGGTTGAGAAAATTAGCCGTAGGGTTGCAGAATTAAGCCCAAAAGCAAAGATTATTTTTGGAATTTCAAAAAACCTAAAGCTGAATAACAAAATAAAAACAACCATTTTGATGACCGGAGGGGGAAGTAAGACAGAAATTCCAGACCCTAAACCCGAAATTATAAAGGAAACAGTAAAAGTGGAAAAAGTTGTGGAGAGAAAAATAGTCCAAAATCTCGTCAAAGAAAATAAGGGAGCAAAAAAAATAAAGAAGCCAAGACTAAAAAAACCCAAAAACAAGAAGCCCAAAATTACAAAAAAGCCTAAGGAAAAAATTGAGAAAAAAAACCCAGAGAAGGAGCCTGTTTCTTTTATTCCAATTTTTCAAGCGTCAGCCTCCGGCTTGGCGGTCGTTGACGAGAATAAATTGAGCATTGTTGAAACTCAATCTCTGTCCGCAAAAACAGCAATAAGGCGAAGCGGACTGGAAATTAAGAAGGCGGAAGAATTGGAGGAAAAAAAACGCGAGGCACAGGAAAAAGAGTGGGAGATTCCCGCGTTTTTGAGAAAAGTCAAATACAACAAATAAAATAAACGGTAAAAAGTTATGGAGAACAGATTAGAAGTAAAAAAGGCGATTATTCCAATTGCGGGCATGGGCACCAGGTTTTTGCCAATCTCAAAAGTTTTGTCAAAAGAGTTTATGCCTTTGTTGGATAAGCCGGCAATCCAATATATTGTAGAAGAGGTAAAAAATTCGGGGATAGACGAGATAATTTTTATTATAAGCCCGAAGCAGAAAGTCATACTTAATTTTTTTAAGCCGGACCTGGAAATTGAGAAAATTTTGGTTAAAAGAAAAAAAGAAGCTTTATTAAAGGAATTAAAGGATTTTGAAGCGATGTTTTCCGGAATCAAATTTTCTTTTGTTGTGCAAAAAGTTCCTGGCGGCGACGGCCACGCCATTTTACAGGGGGCAAAATACGTTAAAAACGAAGCCGTGGCAAATTCTTTTGGCGACGATGTGTTTGATTCGGAAACCCCGGCCTTATTGCAACTGGTTAACATATTTAAAACATGTGGCGCCCCCGTTGTTGGGCTTAAGAGGTTGCCAAGAGAAAAAATACCGGCATACGGATCGGTTGCTGTTGAAAAGATAGCAAATAATCTTTATAAAATAAAAAAAATAATTGAGAAGCCACAACCCAATGAAATTTCCTCAGATTTTGTAATTGTGGGCAAACACATCTTAACCCCTGAGGTTTTTGATTATTTAAAAAAAGCAAAGCCGGGCAAGAAAGGAGAAATTATTCTTGCAGAGGTGTTTGACAAGATGCTTGACGAGGGAAAAACAATTTATGGCTATGAATTAAAGGGCGAGTGGCTTGAGTGCGGGGACAAATTGAAATGGATAAAGTCATTCTTATATATGGCTATGAGGGACAAGAGATATAAGGACGAAGTAAAGCAATACTTAAAAACAATAAAATAGGAAACAATGGCTGATATTAAAATTGCATTTTTTGAAACAGAAGATTGGGAAAAAGAATATATAGAAAAAAAATTTAAAGAGCTTTCCCTGCCTTTGGCAAGTTTTTTTCCAGAGCCGCTTTCTGCAAAAAACATAGAATCAGCCAAGGGCTTTGAAATTGTTTCGCCATTTATTTATTCAAGCCTGGATAAAACCGCCATTGAAAACTTGCCAGGCCTTAAAATGATAGCAACAAGATCCACTGGTTTTGACCATATTGATATAAAAACCGCAAAAGAAAAAAATATTTCCGTGAGCAACGTGCCTTTTTATGGAGAAAACACAGTTGCTGAACACACTTTTGCTTTAATATTGGCATTGTCCAGAAAGATATTTGATTCTATAGACAGGGTAAAAGAAACAGGGGATTTTTCCTTGCAGGGGCTTATGGGATTTGATTTAAAAGGAAAAACAATCGGCATTGTGGGAATGGGCCATATTGGAGAGCATGTTGCCAGAATTGCAAACGGATTTGAAATGAATGTGCTGGCTTTTGACGTTAGGGAAGACAAAAAACTTGCTAAAAAATTTAATTTTAAATATGCGGGCTTTGAAGATTTGCTTTCTGGTTCCGATATTATAACCTTGCACGTTCCGTACAACGAAAAAACGCGCCATTTAATTAGTTTGCAAAATATAAATTTAATTAAAAAAGGGGCTTATCTTATAAATACTGCGCGTGGGGGGTTAATAGAAACGTCGGCTTTGGCAAAAGCGCTTGGAGATGGAATATTGGCGGGCGCAGGCTTGGATGTGCTTGAGGAAGAAGG
Organism: Candidatus Staskawiczbacteria bacterium RIFOXYC1_FULL_38_18; assembly: GCA_001822095.1. GTDB lineage: Bacteria > Patescibacteriota > Minisyncoccia > Minisyncoccales > Staskawiczbacteraceae > XYD1-FULL-39-28. Next base: position 25,600 of record MHPP01000001.1, on the reverse strand, counting down.
TTTTATCAAAGAAGAATCGCAATTGCTGTCAAGGGTATTTCCTAATACCAGCGATATTAAAACAATATTGCAAAACCACATTTTAATCAGGCAAAAAAATGTTATTATCACTCCCCACAACGCATTTAACTCAAGAGAAGCAATAACAAGGATATTGGATACCACAATTTTAAATATCCAGTCGTTTCTAAAAAATAAACGCATTAATATTGTATGACATACGACCTAATAATTATTGGCGCGGGGCCAGCCGGGGCATCTGCCGGCATTTATGCTGCCCGGCAAAAATTAAAAACTTTGATAATTTCAAAAGATGTTGGCGGTCAGCTTGCAAAAAAATCGGTTGATATTGAAAATTATCCAGGATTTAAAAAAATCTCCGGAATTGAACTTGCCGGATTATTGGAGCAGCAGCTTAAAGAAAATAATGCAGAAATTGCCCTAGAAAAGGTAAAAGAAGTAACAAAAGAAGGCAATGTTTTTAAAATTAAAACTGATACAGGAGAATATGAATCTTTGGCGGTAATTGCAACCTCGGGAGCCGAACCAAAAAAGCTGGATGTGGAGGGCGAGGACAGATTTATTGGAAAAGGTGTCAGCTATTGCGCACTGTGCGACGGGCCGGTTTTCCGCGACAAAACTGTGGCTGTTGTGGGAGGAGGAAATTCCGGTTTTGAAACCGCGCTGTTTTTATCAAATTATGTGAAAGAAATTTATATTTTGGAATTTGGCAAAGAGCCAAAAGCCGACAAGGAAAACCAGGAACTTGTGATGAGGTCGGGAAAAGTTAAGGTTATTACAAATGCCAAGGTAAAAAAAATTGTTGGAGATAATTTTGTAAATGAAATAATTTATGAAAGCCCGGACGGGGAACAAAAATTAAGCGTCAGCGGGGTTTTTGTGGAAATAGGTTATAAACCAGAAACAAATTATTTGGACGGATTGGTGGATTTTACTCACAGAGGAGAAATAAACGTAAATTTGGAAAATCTGGAAACAA
>MHPP01000001.1:0-24581 GCA_001822095.1 Candidatus Staskawiczbacteria bacterium RIFOXYC1_FULL_38_18 | reverse complement strand
CGGATTATTTGCCGCGGGGGATTGCAACCAGGAAAAACACAAACAAATAATAATTTCCGCCGGCGAAGGCGCCAAATCCGCCCTATCGGCCTACGAATACATTAAAAAAACCCAAAATGTCTAAAATAAAGAGCATAATTGCAAAGGAGATAAAAGATTCAAGGGGGAAGTCAACCATTGAATGTTTTGTGGAAACCGACAAAGGGGAGTTTTTTGCTTGCGTGCCGAGCGGAGTTTCAACTGGGAAAAATGAAGCTTTGGAATTAAGGGACGCGGATGGGAAAGGAGTTTTGGTTGCAATTAAAAATGTGAATGAAATTATTGCGCCAAAATTAAGAGGTAGAGACGTATTAAACCAAACGGAAATTGACAAGCTGATGATTGATCTGGACGGCACGGAAAACAAGTCAAAGCTGGGAGCTAACGCAATTTTATCTGTTTCCATGGCGGTTGCCAGAGCCGGTGCCGCTTGTAAAAAGATTTCTCTTTATAAACATATCGCAGAACTTTCTAATAACAGTGCTAAGCTTTTTATTCCCCTGCCGATGTTTAATATACTAAACGGGGGAGCACACGCCAAAAATGATTTAGATATACAAGAATTTATGATTGTTCCGCAAAAAAAGACAATTCAGGAAAATCTTGTCTTGTGCAATAGCGTTTTTAATAAATTACAGGAGGCGATTAAAACAAGTTTTGGAGAAAATCATTTGGATTTGGGAGATGAAGGAGGATTTGCTCCGCCAATTTCGTCTGCAGAAAGAGCTTTATTTTTATTAAAGGGGGCTTGTGAGGGGCAAGATGATGTTAGGTTTGCCCTAGACTCAGCAGCCTCGGAATTTTTTGACACTTCGGCGGGCTCAGTGGGAAAGTATAATGTGGATGGGCAAGAGCTTACAAGAAGTCAGATGATTAAATTTTATAAAAATTTAGCACGAGAATTTCCAATAATTTCGTTTGAAGACCCATTTGCCGAAGAAGACTGGGAGGGGTTTAAAGAATTTACAAAAGAAATGCCTGATAAAATTATTATTGGAGACGACCTGACAACAACCAATATCAAAAGAATAAAAGAGGCGCATAACAAGTCGGCCATCAACGGAGTCCTTATAAAGCTTAACCAGATAGGAACTTTATCGGAAACCTTGGAAGCGATAAATATGACCAAATCATTTGGCTGGAAAGTAGCAGTTTCACACAGGTCAGGAGAAACAATGGACGATTTTATTGCCGACTTGGCGGTGGGAGCAGGAGCAGACTTTCTAAAAGCCGGGTCTCCGGCAAAAGAAGAAAGAATGGTAAAATATACTCGTTTAATACAAATAGAAAAAGAATTAAACAAAAAATAAAATGGCTAAATTATTTTTGCAAAGGCATTTAAAATCACAATGGAATTTGGAAAATAAATTTACCGGATGGACAGACGTGCCTCTTAGCCAGGAGGGAATTGAAGGCGCAAAAGATGCTGCTGTCGGATTGAGAGATTTCAAAATTGATAAGATTTATACTTCACCATTAATAAGAAACAGAGAAACGGTGCGTTTAATTTTAGAAAAATTGGGGATTAAAAACGACTCTGTTATTTATGATAAATCTCTAGATGAAAGGGACTACGGCGAGCTCACGGGGCTGGACAAAGATGAAGCTAAAAAAAAATTTGGCGAAGAGCAGATAGGGTTATGGAGAAGAAGTTATAACATAGCTCCGCCGGGCGGAGAATCATTAAATGATGTTTACGATCGGGCGGTGCCGTTTTTTATAAAATATATTGAAAAAGATTTAAAAGAGGGAAAAAATGTTTTGGTGGTTGCCAGCCATAATAGTTTACGAGCAATTGTATGGAATTTGGAAAATAAATTTACCGGATGGACAGACGTGCCTCTTAGCCAGGAGGGAATTGAAGGCGCAAAAGATGCTGCTGTCGGATTGAGAGATTTCAAAATTGATAAGATTTATACTTCACCATTAATAAGAAACAGAGAAACGGTGCGTTTAATTTTAGAAAAATTGGGGATTAAAAACGACTCTGTTATTTATGATAAATCTCTAGATGAAAGGGACTACGGCGAGCTCACGGGGCTGGACAAAGATGAAGCTAAAAAAAAATTTGGCGAAGAGCAGATAGGGTTATGGAGAAGAAGTTATAACATAGCTCCGCCGGGCGGAGAATCATTAAATGATGTTTACGATCGGGCGGTGCCGTTTTTTATAAAATATATTGAAAAAGATTTAAAAGAGGGAAAAAATGTTTTGGTGGTTGCCAGCCATAATAGTTTACGAGCAATTGTAAAATATTTGGAAAATATTTCTGATGAAAAAATTATTGATTTGGAATTACCGTTTGGAGCATTAAGAAAATATGAATCTAATGAAGGCAGATATTCACTCTTGCAATAAATTTTTCCTATAATATAATAAGCTAATTATAATTAATAAAAATAAAAAATGTCCAGAATAAATAATTTATTTAAAAAAATGGATAAAAATACGATAATGTCGGCTATTGCCGTTGTTGGAGTCGTTGTTGCGGGAGCTTTAATTTATGTAAATTCAAATCCTAATTTTGCTTTTTCAAGTGTGCTGGGATTTGGCTCGTCCGGCCAGAAAATTGCGCAAAAATCGGTTGATTACATAAACAATAAGGGGCTTAGCCAGACTCCGGCCACTTTGTCGGGAACGGCAAGCTCGGAATACGGTCTGATAAAATTTAAAATAAAAATTGGAGATCAGGAATTTGATTCGTATGCCACAAAAGACGGAAAATTTTTGTTTCCGCAGGCAATTGACATAAGCGGAAACGAAGCTGACGGCGGCGCGAATAATCAAAATGCCACCGCCCCAACATCAAAAACTCCGGAAGAGGCCGCAGCTGCCATAAGAAAAACTGACAAGCCAATGCTTGAAGCATATGTTGTATCACGGTGTCCTTTTGGTTTACAGATGCAGAGGGTAATGGCTAATGCGCTTGCCGGAGCCCCTGATTTGGGAAAATATATGAAAGTAATGTATATGGGATCGGTTTCCAGCGACGGAAAAAATATAACTGCCATGCACGGAGAAGCTGAGGCTACGGAAAATCTTAGGCAAATTTGCATTAGAGAGGAGCAGCCGGCTAAATATTGGAGTTATGTTTCCTGCCAGATGAAATCGGCTGGAACAGAGGTTTCCTGCGAGAAATCAACAGGCGTGGATTCTGCTAAATTAAGCGCTTGCCTGTCTGATCCAAAGAGGGGAGTGGCGTTTGCAAAAGTGGATTTTGACCTAAATACAAAATATAATGTTACTGGCTCCCCGACATTAATTTTAAACGGAGAATCGGTTTCAGAATTCGATTTTGGCGGAAGAACTCCTGAGGCCCTAAAGTCAGTTATTTGCGCGGCTTTTAATACAAAACCGGGATTCTGCTCAACTAAACTAGATACAAATCAGTCGCCAACAAGTTTTTCTTTGACTATCGCAGGAACAAGCTCTGGATCAACGGGGAATTCGGGAGCTAACGGGACAAATTGCGCCCCAGCCCAATAAATAACATGGTAAAAATATATTCCACGCCCACTTGCGTTTATTGCAAAACTCTAAAGGGATATTTGGCTAAAAACAATATTCAATTTGAGGATATCGACGTTTCAAAGGACGAAAAACAGCTCCAGTATATGATAAAAGTCTCCGGACAAATGGGAGTGCCTGTTATTGAGATAGACGACAATATAATAACCGGTTTTGACAAACAAAAAATAGACGAATTGTTAAAAATAAATAAGTAAAAACATGATAAAAATTGCAATTAACGGCTTTGGAAGAATCGGCAGGCAGGTTTTTAAGAGAATTAATGAGGAATACCCTGATTTAGAAGTTGTTGCTGTAAACGATTTAACAGATATAAAAACATTGGCGCATCTTTTGAAATACGACTCCAACTACGGCCGGTACGATAAAGAATTAACAGGAGTTAAGATTTTTGCTGAAAAGGATCCTGAAAAATTATCATGGAAAGATTTAGAAATTGATATTGTTTTAGAGTGCACGGGTTTTTTTGCCGACAAAGAGGGCGCGGAAAAACACATTAAAGCAGGCGCTAAAAAAGTTATTATTTCAGCTCCGGGAAGGGATGTGCCAGGGTTTGTTTTGGGTGTAAACTCCGATAAGTATGATTCAAAAAATACAGACATTATGGATATGGGATCCTGCACAACAAATTGTTTGGCTCCAATTGCAAAAATTTTGAACGATAATTTTAAAATTATAAAAGGCTTTATGACAACTGTACACAGCTACACCAATGACCAGAAAATTTTGGATTTGCCCCATAAAGATTTAAGGCGGGCCAGATCTGCGGCCATGAATATGATTCCCACGTCAACCGGAGCAGCCAGAGCAATTGGAAAAATGATTCCTGAAATTGACGGAAAGCTTGACGGTATTGCAATAAGAGTGCCAACTCCTACGGTTTCTGTTTTGGATTTAGTTGTTGAGGTTGAGAAAAAAACAACAAAAGAAGAAGTGAACGAAGTTTTTAGAAAAGCTTCAAAAGAAAAGGGATTTGAGGGAATATTTCGAGTTGAAGAAAATCCATTAGTCTCAATGGATTTTAAAGGTGATAGCTATTCGTCAATTATTGATGCAGAAGAAACAATGGTAAAGGATAATTTAATAAAAGTGATTGGGTGGTATGACAACGAATGGGGATTTTCGTGCCGATTAGCCCAGTTTACTGAATTTATTGGTAAAAAATTATAAATAAAAAAACATAAAAAAAGGGGCCCAGCTCTCAAATTGAGAAACTGGGGCCCTTGTCGTTTTACGCTACGAGCGTAATCAGACCTATTTAGTCTACTCGACGATCTGGCGGGACAGTAGCTGTCCGCAAGCGTCATAACGTTCGCGGACCGTGACCGTCTTGGTCACGCCGTTCACCGTTATTGTTCCCTTGGACAAAACGGTGCCCTCGTGTTTGACCGTGCCGGTCTGCACCACGGTGCCCGAATGGGCGACTTTGCCGGTATGGGTGATAGTGCCGGCGTTGTTCACCGTGCCACTAACGTCGATGCATCCACCGACGTCCACGCGCCCGCCGACGAGTCGGATTTCTCCGTCGATTCTGCCGCCCGACGGAGCAAGGCTTCGTCGAGTGACCGTAACAGTGCGTTTACCGCCAACATCCATGATGACGGTTCCGTCGATTCGGCCCATTTCGGCGACAAGGTCGGCCGTTTTTTCTAACTCGGCTGCTGCGCCGAGCGTAGTCGAGGCCTTGATGGAGGCACTTGCTCCCTCCTTGAGCGATCCGGCAATGTGTGCCACGGCATTTGCCGCGGCGCCGTCGGGCGGGGTTGCGGGCTTGGCGGCGAGCTTTGCCTCCAAATCCGCGATCTTCGCCTCCAACGCCGCGTTTTTGCATCCCGCCAGCACCACGCCCAACACCACCACCATCAACACATTCACGCTCTTCATGACTCAACTCCTTCGAAATGTGAAGAACTACCCTCTAACCGCAAACATATGCGGTTTTTCATCCTGTGTTTATTATAGCATAGTCAAGCCTTGTTGTCAATAGTTGCGGGGAATTTTCAAATAATGGTATAATTACTAAATAATTTCTAATTTTAATTATAAATTTTAAACCTATTATAAAAATGCAAAATATTCTTTGGTTTGACGAGATTACAATTAATGATGTGGCAAAAGTGGGCGGGAAAAATGCCTCGCTGGGCGAGATGACAAAAGCGCTTGTGCAACAAGGCGTTAATGTGCCATTTGGTTTTGCAACAACAGCTGAGGCGTATTTTAATTTTTTGGCTGTTACCGGACTGGACAAGAAAATTGAGGAAACGCTAAGGGATTTGAATGTCCAAGATCTAAATCAGCTGGCTCAAAGGGCAAGGGTAGTAAGGGAGCTTATTTTTAATTCAAAACTGCCCGATGATTTGGAAAAAGATATTATTTTGGCTTATAAAAAATTATCGGAAAAGTATTCGGTGGAGGCAACTGATGTTGCGGTGCGCTCGTCGGCAACTGCCGAAGATTTACCCGGAGCCAGTTTCGCCGGCCAGCAGGAAACCTATTTAAATATTGTGGGAGACCAAAATGTTTTGATGGCTGTGAAAAAATGCTTTGCCTCGCTTTTTACAAACAGGGCAATTGTTTACAGACAGCAAATGGGGTTTTCGCATACAAAAGTGGGGTTGTCGGCCGGAGTTCAAAAAATGGTGCGAAGCGACCTTGGGTCTTCCGGGGTTATGTTTTCCTGCGACACAGAATCCGGTTTTGGGGACGTTGTTTTAATAAACGCCAGCTACGGATTGGGAGAAAATGTTGTTCAGGGCGCTGTTGAACCAGACCAATATTATGTTTTTGAAACCACTTTAAAAAGGGGGTTCAAGCCTATTATAGAAAAAAGAATTGGCGGTAAATTAATAAAAATGATCTATGGGTCAGGAAAAGTTTTTACAAAGAACATAAACACAACCAAAAAAGAAAGAGAAAATTTTGTTTTGAGCAATGAAGAAATTTTGAATTTGGCAAAATGGTCTGTGATGGTTGAAAATCACTACCAAAAATCAATGGACATGGAGTGGGCAAAAGACGGCCGGGACGGAAAGCTCTATATTGTGCAGGCGCGGCCGGAAACAGTTCAGAGCAGGAAAAACCTGAAAGTGTTGGAGGACTATGTATTAAAAACAAAACCCGGCAAGGTTTTGGTAAACGGAATGAGCGTGGGCAGTAAGATAGGCGCAGGAAAAGCAAACAAAATATTAAGCGCAAAAGATATTGGAAAATTTAAAAAAGGCGAAGTTTTGGTTACAACCGCAACAGACCCGGATTGGGTGCCGGCGATGAAGCTGGCCTCGGCAATTGTTACGGATTCGGGCGGGCGTACGTGCCACGCGGCAATTGTGGGCAGGGAATTGGGGGTGCCTGTGATTGTGGGCTCTGGAAAAGGCACAAAAGTTATAAAAACCGGGCAGGAAGTTACAATTGACTGTTCGCAGGGTGAAGAAGGCAAAGTTTATGAAGGAATAATTCCCTTTGAAATTAAAAAAACCGATATTTCAAATATTGCAAAAACACGCACAAAAATTTTAATGAACGTGGGCGAACCGTCAAACGCTTTTAATTTGAGTTTTATTCCAAACGACGGAGTTGGCTTGGCGCGTGAGGAATTTATTATTATAAATAATATAAAAGTTCACCCAAACGCGTTGATTAATTACAAAAATTTAAAACCTGCCTTAAAAAAGAAGATTGACGCCTTAACTTTGGGGTATGAAAATAAAACCCAGTTTTATATTGATAAATTGGCAGAAGGAATTGGCATAATTGGCGCAGCGTTTTACCCAAAACCGGTTATTGTGCGATTTTCTGATTTTAAAACAAATGAATACAGGTCTCTGGTTGGAGGAGAATTGTATGAGCCGGAGGAAGAAAATCCAATGATTGGCTTTAGGGGGGCTTCAAGATATTACGACCCGAAATTTAAGGACGCGTTTGTATTAGAGTGCAAAGCAATGAAAAAGGTTCGTGAAGAGTTTGGTCTGGATAATGTTATTCCAATGGTTCCTTTTTGCAGAACATTGGACGAGGGCAGAAAAGTTGTTAAAATTCTCGCGAATGCTGGGCTTTCGCAGAAAGACGGGTTAAAGATTTATGTCATGTGCGAAGTGCCATCAAATGTTATTTTGGCCGAGAAATTTTTGGAAATTTTTGACGGTTTTTCTATTGGATCTAATGATCTTACTCAGCTAGCATTAGGCCTTGACCGAGATAATTCTCAGCTATCCGCCATCGGTAATGAAAAGAACGACGCAGTAAAAGAGCTTATTGAAGAAGCCATAAAAGTGTGCCAAAATAATAATAAATACATAGGCATTTGCGGGCAAGGTCCAAGCGACTTTCCGGACTTTGCCCAATTTTTGGTGGAAAGGGGGATTGAGTCAATTTCTTTAAACCCAGATTCTGTTTTAAAAACCAAAATCGCAATTGTCGAAACCGAAAAAAACCTAAATAATAAGAATAGTTAAATATAGACACACCCGTGCACTGGTGCACGGGTGCAAGAGTATGACAACGTTTCATTTAAATAATTTACCGAAACAGAACAGAATTCAAATGATTGGTGAATTTTATGATACGATTGATTCATTGAAGGATAGGGATGAAGTTCGTTTATTTGTTAAAGGTTTGCTAACTGCCGATGAGATTGCAAATTTAATGAGAAGGATTGAAATAGCTGTGCTTCTGTCGGGAAATTATAAGTATAAAGAAATTATAAAAATGCTTGGAGTTGGAAATGAAAAAATTTCTAATGTTCATAAAAATTTATTGCAGGATGACAGTGGATATAAAATTATTGTAAAAAGATTAATTGAAAATCGTAAAGAAAGGCTGAAAAGAATAAATAAAATAGAAAAAGGCGCGAGGGGAACTGGTGTGTTTAAAAAATCATTGGCGTCAAAAGTTTTACCAGACTTGCTGGACGCAGTTATAGAAAAATTTGAGGACGATAAAGAATTAGAAAAAGAGGCATTGCTTTTTACTCCATCGCTCGCGCCGTTTAGTAATAAAAGTAAAAAAAATAGAATTAAATAAATAAATTATGTCACAAAGAATTAGGTCAGGTATTAAAATCGGCTTATTGTTCGCTTTTATTTCTTTGATATTTTATTTTTTAGGGATGATTTTGAGATTTCGCGTGATGCTTATTTCCTATGAATTAGATGGATTATTAGAGGCTTTATTGTCTTATGTGTTTCTCTTGCCCTCGTCATTGTTGTCAAGAGTTTTCGGCTCTTCCGTATCTACGGTTATTTTAAAAAATATATTTTTTATTGAAATAAATTTATTTATTTTTTTTATTATAGGATTTGTTGTTGGGCTTATAAAAAATAACCGCGAAATTAGTAGCAGGATCATAATAGTTAGAACAATATTATTTTTTGTAGCATTTCCCATAATTTTAGCGATAGCCTCGTCGGTTCTTATGGGTAAATGTGATATCCCTTCGCGGGGATATAATCGTAATAATTGTTACGAGAATGCCGCGATAGAACAGGCAAATGTTGAGATTTGTAAAAAAATTAGCGACGGCATGTCTACCATAAAAAGAGACGATTGTGTTTATAGAATCGCTAAGCAAAAAAACGATCTAAATTTATGTGGCGAAATAATAAGGGAGGAAATTAAATTAGGATGCGTAGCTTTTTTAAAAAATGATATCAAATATTGCGATTCAATTCAAAATTGGAGCGATAAACAAAATTGCTATATTTATGCCGATTAAGAATTTCTAATTTTAATTTTTAAAAATTAGTAGGATAATGTTTAATAAAATGTACGATATTATAACTTTCGGTTCGGCGACAAGAGATATTAATTTAAAATCCAAGGCTTTTAAAATTACAAAAGATACGTCTGCGGGCGCAGGGGACAAGGACTTTGTTACCGGCGAAGGCATCTGCCTGTCTTTGGGTTCTAAAATTGATATTGATGAAATAAAATATACTTCGGGCGGGGGCGGGACAAATACCGCCGCAACTTTTGCCAAGCAAGGATTTAAAACTGCTTTTTGCGGAGCAATTGGCGCAGATGAAGCCGGCTTGCGTGTTGTAAAGGAATTAAAAGATATGAAAATAGACGTGCGGTTGTTGCAGAAGCGCAAAGAAAAATCAACAAACCAGTCTGTAATAATTTCAAACGGAGATGGCGAGGATAGGACAATTTTAGCCTATAGAGGGGCTGCGGAGCTGATGGATAAAAATACAATTTCTTGGAATAAACTAAAAACAAAATGGATTTATTTGGCGCCTTTATCGGGTTTATTGTGCGACACATTTGAGGAAATTGTGGATTTTGCAAAACAGAATAATATTAAAGTTGCAATAAATCCTTCAAAACAGCAATTGTCTTTGCCAATTGACCAACTGAAAAAAATTTTTCAAAAAGTTGATATTTTATTTTTAAATCAGGAAGAGGCGTCTTTTTTAACAAAAGTTTCCTTTCATGAAGAATCTGAAATTTTTAAAAAGTTGGACGAGATGTGCCCGGGTATTGCGGTTATGACAAAGGGAGGGGAAGGGGTTGTGGCTTCGGACGGAAAATATTTGTATTATGCTAGCCCAAATCCGGACAGGAAAATTGTTGACACAACCGGAGCAGGTGACTCTTTTGCATCAGGATTTTTGTCAGATTACATGAGATATAATGGTGACATTGAAAGGGCAATTCAGCTTGGATTGGGGAATTCAGAGGCTAATTTAAAAGAAATTGGAGCCAAAACCGGGCTTTTGGAAAAAAATGCGGGGTTTGTGCGAGTTCCGGTCACAAGACAGCTTTGTAGTGAAAACAATTTATGCATAACAAAATGACAATAAATCTTACAAAGAATTTAAAATATTATTTTGAGAAGGCAAAAAGGGAGGGGTTTACTTTGGGACAGTTTAATTTTTCTGACTATTCGCAATTAAAAGGAATTGTAGAGGCTGGGAAAAGATTAAAATCGCCCGTTATTTTGGGTACATCGGAAGGCGAAAGCAAATTTTTTGGTCTTCAAGAAGCAGTTGCTCTACGAAAAGTTTTGAGAAAAAAAAGCGGAATGCCGATTTTTTTGAATTTGGACCACGGAAAATCGTTTGAATATTTGAGAGAGGCAATTGACGCAGGATATGACATGGTGCATTTTGATGGGTCAAAACTGCCCATAGAAGAAAATATTAAAATTTCAAAACAAGTTAGGAGTTATGCTAAATGGAGGGGTGTTTTGGTTGAAGGCGAGGTGGGCAGAATTGGGACTGACGCATCAAAGGTTTATACAGAAAAATTTGAAATTAAAGAAGACGACTTAACAAGGGCGGATATTGCGAAGGACTACATAGATAAAACAGGTGTTGACTTGCTGGCTGTTTCAATTGGAAACTTTCATGGAATTGAAATTTCCGGGATTGACCCGAATTTACGCCTTGATTTGCTGGAAAAAATTAAAAAAGAAACCGGTGAAAAGGCCTTTTTAGTTTTGCATGGGGGCTCAGGTACGCCAGAAGACGACATTAGAAAGGCTATAAAATTGGGGATTGTTAAAATAAATATAAACACAGAATTACGGCTGGCGTATTCGGGGAATCTGCGAAGAGCCCTGCAAAATAATACAGAAGAAATTGTTCCTTATAAATATATGCCCGAAGCCCAAAAGTCGTTGGAAAAAGTCGTTGAATCAAAGATAAAACTATTTGACAGCGAGAACAAAATATACTAATATAGAAATATTATAATAACATGGCTAGGATTAAACATGAGAGAGAAAAGTGTATCGGATGCGGTTCGTGCGCGGTGGTTTGTCCCAAATATTTTGAAATGGCAGACGACGGGAAAGCTCATGTAATTGGATCAACCATACAAGATATAGAGGAATTAGAGGTGAAAAAAATAGAGTGCGCCGAGTCTGCCTCAGAAATATGCCCTGTTCAATGCATTCATATTGAAAAATAACATGATAAAACTTAACGCAAAAATTAGGACAGAAGCAAGGAAAAAGGTAAATAAATTAAGGGAATTGGGAAAAATTCCTGCTGTTGTTTATGGCCACAAGGTTAAAAATGTTTTGTTGAATGTGGACTATAAAGAGTTTAAAAAAGTTTTAGAGCAGGCGGGAGAAAGCTCTTTAATTGAACTTAACGTAGAGGGGGAAAAAGAAAAAAGGCCTGTTTTGGTCCACGAACTGCAAAAAGATTATGTTTCTAATAAATTTACGCACGTAGATTTTTTCCAAGCTTCCTTAAAAGAAGAAGTTGAGGTAAAAGTTCCTTTGGTTTTTGAAGGGGTGTCTCTGGCGGTTAAAGATTTGGGCGGAACGCTTGTTAAAAATATTGACGAATTGGAGGTTAAAGCGCTTCCTCAAAATTTGCCTCACGAAATCAAGGTTGCAATTGACGGATTGAATACCTTTGAGGATAGAATTCTGGCAAAAGATATAAAATTGCCCGAAGGCGTAAAACTAAAAATAAAGCCCGATGAAATTATCGCATCTGTTGCTCACGTTGAAAATGTTGAAGCGGAGCTTGCTGAAGAAATAAAAGAAGAGGTTGAAAATGTTGAAAAGGTGGAGAAGGAAAAGAAAGAAATTGATGTTGTTGAAGATGAAAAGCCGGCAGAAGAAAAAAAGCCCGAAAAGAAATAAAATAAATTTTATAAAAGGCCCTGTGGAAAAGCAGGGTCTTTTATTTTTGAGATTAAAAGGTAATAATAGAAACAGATATGAGGCTTGAGGCTAAGATAATTTTTTTGTTTATTTTATCGGCACTTTTTTTGCCGTTAGTTTCGGTTGTGGCCGAAGATTTGGCGTCCCAGTGCGCGATTATTTCCGAATCAACGAGCGGGTGCCCCAATTTGAGTTCGGCAGATTGTAAGGTTTTGCTGCAAAAATGCTCAGACTACTACGACCAGCAAACATCCCAGCTAGCGCAAGATATCACAAAAACTTCACAGCAAAAAAATACTCTTTCAACGCAAATATCGGGGTTAAAAAAGAAGATACAAGGCCTGGAGGCCCAGATAAGCCAAAGCACTGTAAAGGCTAAGGGGCTTAGCTACCAGATTGAAGACACAAAATCATCAATTGATAAAACATCCTTAAAGATTGGGGATTCGCAAAAAGAAATAATTACTATTTTACGGGCAATTTATGAGGAAGATAAAAAGTCGTCGTTTATCGTTTTACTGGAGGGAGACCTTTCAGACTTTTTTAGTAATTTGGCGCGGTTAGAAAGCCTAAACTCCAAAATAAGCGATCTGCTTGAAAGCACAAAAGACTTGCAATATTATTTGCAGGGGCAAAAGGTAAAAATGGACGGGGAGGTGGACCAGCTTCAAAAAACAATTGCTTTGCAGGCCTCGCAAAAGCAGGAAAATGAGAAAAATAAAAAAACGCAGGAACAATACCTTAAACTCACAGAAACGCAATATCAGCTGCAACTGCAAAATAAGCAGGAAATTGAAAAAAAAGCGGCAAAAATAAAAGCAATGCTTTTTCAGGTGGTAGGCATTTCAAAAGCGCCTACATTCGGAGAAGCCTTGGAGATTGCGAAAAGCGCCGCTACGTTAGTCGGGATAAGACCGGCATTCTTGCTGGCAATAATAAGTCAGGAATCGGCAATTGGCCGTAATGTTGGGCAGTGTTATATGACCGACCCCTCCACCGGAAACGGCGTAAAAATATCCACGGGAGCCAGTATAATAAGGGTTATGAAGCCAACAAGGGATGTGCCGCCGTTTTTATCAATTACACGGGCATTGGGCAGAGACCCGTACAAAACTCCGGTTTCCTGTTGGATCACAGACTACAGAGGAGGGATTCCTTATGGATGGGGCGGAGCAATGGGCCCGGCGCAGTTTATACCCTCAACATGGAATTTGTTTGCCGCCAGGTTGAAAGCCGTTTTGGGAAAAGCAGCCGACCCATGGGCTATTAAGGATTCATTTACTGCGTCTGGCATGTACCTTGCCGATCTGGGCGCCATAGCGCAAACAACCTCAAAAGAGAGTAGCGCGGCATCGCGATATTATGGAGGTTCGTCGGCCTATGCTAGAAGTGTTTTAAATAGGGCAAGTTGTATACAAAGTTTTATGGATTCTGGAACAATGTCAACTTATTGCGAAAACCTCATTTTTTAATTTTTAATTTACAATTTTTTGTCTTCAAAACAAAAATCCGCAAAGAAGCGGATTTTATCGTGCAACAAAACATTTGCCTCAGATTTATAAATATGCTATATTTTATTTAGTGGGGGCGAGGGAGTTGTTCGCTAGGCTGTCTCATCGGACCAGCCTGGCGATAGCCGAAGCCGCTCTCTCGCCCCATTTTTGCTCTTTTCGTGGCATTTAGCTCGCCAGCGTTTCGCTTCTGAAAGGAAACCTTTTCGGGACCCCTAAGGTTAAACCTTTCGTTGCGATCCGCCACTATGGGCGTTTCGTTTTTCGATGGAATTCACACCTCGGCGTGATGCCCGATTCCATTGAGAGCGAAACGCCCTCTTTTTTTATTTATTTTTTGAATGCTTTTACAATTCCGTCAAGTTTGCCGTCCATTATTGATTCTATATCATGCCAGCTCTTGTTTATCCTGTGGTCTGTAATCCTGTCTTGGGGAAAATTATATGTCCTCATTTTTTCTGACCTCGTTGCCCAGCCAATTTGGTCTCGTCTTTCGGTTGATAGTTTTGATAAGTCGGATCTCTCTTGCGCTTCCAAAAGTCTGGCGGCCAAAAGAGTCATGGCAGTTTCTTTGTTTTGCAACTGGTTTCTTTCAGATTGGCAGGTAACAACAAGCCCGCTTGGTTTGTGGACAATTCTTATGGCAGACTCTGTTTTATTTACATATTGTCCGCCCGGACCCGAAGATTTAAATGTTGAAATTTCCAAATCTGCCGGAGAAATGTTTGCTTCGGTTTTTTTGGGTTTTAGTAAAACAGCAACAGTTGCGGTGGAGGTGTGAACTCGGCCTTGTTTTTCTGTGCTGGGAATTCTTTGAACCCTGTGCACTCCGCCTTCGTTTTGAAGTTCGTCATAAACTCCTGTTCCAGACAATTCAAAAATAATTTCTTTATATCCGCCAACAGAAGAAATATTTTGGTCCAAAACTCTCTCTTTCCAGCCTTTTGTTTGGCCGTATCTTGAATACATTCTGTATAGGTCATGAGCAAAAAGTCCGGCCTCGTCACCTCCTTGTCCTGCTCTTATCTCAAAAATCGCCGACTGTTTTTCAGTTTTTTCCTCCTCTTCGGGAATGTCAGGCTTGTAATTTTTCCAATCTTCAGCTGTAAATTTTGAGAAATCCTGTTCTGTCATATTTTTACTTATTTAAAAATTTTAGCACACAATCTTGCTTTTGAAAAGATTTTTTGTTAATATTCAGCCAGCACAAACGAGGTGGTCTCGTTGTGGTTCAAATTTAAGGAGAAATCTGTGAGCGACTATCGGGTTAAATACAGGATTATGCCAATAGGCAAATCTGGTTATTACTGGACAGAGAGAACAAACATCCTTCCTGCTACTGATGGTAACGAGGCTAGAAACAAGCTATTGGAACTTGTAAAAGCCGTTAAACAAGGCGAGCTTGATTCTCCTAACAAATGGCACATTGAAATTCAAATTTTGGAATTTGTGAGAATTGTGGTGGTTGAGCAAACCAAAGTTATTAAATTGCCACCCCAATTTTCTTCAGAACGAAAAATTTGAAACATGGGCGCGGTCAAACCTCGTGCCATTTTTTTTGCATAAATTTATTATTTATTATCTTATTCGTACGAATGGTATAATAGAGCATTGTGTGACATAAATCTTGATTTTGGAAAGATTATTTGGTAAAAATAAATTAAGGAGTGGCCCATTTTTTGTACCTCGTCAAAGGAAGGTGCCATGGCTCGTTGCAAAACCTGTATTGAAAGTGTTCGTTTGTCCGGAGGCCCGAGCGGGAAAAAGTGCTCAGAGTGCGGTGAAATATTAGGAAATCCGGCAAACAAGGTTTGCGAGAAGTGTTCGCAGAAAAAAATCTCTGCGAATACTGTGGAAAACCAATCGTCTAGGGCAATTCCCTGGTAGGGCGTTTGCAGGAAGCACTCGCCAAATTATACGACGGGTAGAGGGATGTAATAGCGGGAGAGCCATTTGTGCATTTCCCGTGGCTGGCGAAAGCCAGAGCCAACCCCTCTACCCGCCCTTTTTTATTGTAGGCATTGCGATTATTGCTATTGTAAAAAAAATATGATATTATTCTAAATATACAAATTATCAACAAAATACAATGAAAGCAGACATACATCCAAAATATTACCCGAAAGCTTCTGTCCACTGCGCGTGCGGAAATGCTTTTAACGTTGGAGCAACAAAAGAGTTTATAGAAACCGAAGTCTGCGCCAAATGCCATCCATTTTACACAAAGCAAGAAAAAGTTATGGACACATTGGGAAGAGTTCAGAAATTTAAAGAAAGATTGGTAAAGAAAACCGGAGTCAAAAAAACAGTTAAAAATCCGAGAGCGAAAAAATCTAAATAAAAAAAGAAGTAAAGCCCTGAGCGTAGTCGAAGGGTTTGTGTAACTTTTGAGTTCAATTGCTTTCTGCAATTTGCCCTCACGAAGTTATATGAGAGCTTCCTAAAATAAATGGCAAAAGATATCAAAACAAGTGTTGAGGAGATGGCAGCGGCCGGTGTGAATTTTGGGCACAAGGTTTCAAAACTTCACCCAAAAATGAAGCAATATGTTTCGGGCATTAAAAACAATGTGCACCTTTTTGATTTGGAAAAAACAGAAAAAGAGCTTGAAAAAGCCCTGAAGTTTATTGCAAAAACAATTACAGACGGAAAATCAATTGTTTTTATTGGCACAAAGGCTCAGCTAAAAGCAATTGTGCAAAAATCAGCCGAAGAATGCGGTTTGCCTTATGTTACAGAAAGGTGGCTTGGAGGAACTTTCACAAACTTTGAAACAATCCAGAAAAGGGTTGCGTATTTCAAAGATTTGGAGGCAAAAAGGGCTTCTGGTGGGCTGGATAAATATACCAAAAAAGAAAGATTGGATTTTGACAAAGAACTGGTAATTTTAAAAACAAAGTTTGAGGGCGTCAGAAATATGACAAAATTGCCCGACGTTGTTTTTATTGCCGGAATAGACAGGGACATTACAGCTGCCCGAGAGGCCAAGAAAAAAGGAATTAAAATTGTGGCAATTGTTGACACAAACGTAAATCCTGACATTGTCGACTATCCAATTCCTGCCAACGACGACTCGATCGGCTCGGTGCAATATTTACTTGAGAAGATAAAAAATTGTATAATAGAGTCACGACAGGTAAAAGCATAATAAAAATGATTAGTATTGAACAAATAAAACAATTAAGGGAAGAGACGGGAGTTTCGGTTTCCGAGGTTAAAAAAGCCTTAGAACAATCTGCCGGCGACCCGGTAAAAGCAAAAGAAATTTTGCGAACCTGGGGTAAAACAGTTTTAAATAAAAAATTATCCAGGGAGACAAAATCGGGATTAATTGAGGCATACGTTCACCAAAACGCAAAAACAGGCGTTTTGCTTGATATTAGATGCGAAACCGATTTTGTTGCTAATTCACCCGAATTTAAAAATTTGGCTCACGAAATTTGCTTGCAAATAGCTGCAATGAAGCCCTTGTTTATTTCAGAAACAGATATTCCCGAAGAAATTTTGGCAAAAGAAACCGAAATTTACGCGGCTCAAATGAAAGACGCAAAAAAGCCGGAAAATGTTGCAAAACAAATTTTGGAAGGAAAATTAAATAAATACAAGCAGGAATTTTGTTTGCTTAACCAGGCTTGGGTGAAAGACGATTCAAAAACAATAAAAAATTTACTTGAAAACGTAGTTTCAAAAGTGGGGGAGAACATAGAAATTAAAAAATTTGTTAGGTACGATATTTAATAGTATGGTAGAAATTATTTTCTCTATAATTTTTGTTCTAAGCTTTGGAGGAGTTTTGCTTATTTTGGCGCGAAAAATACCGGTTTTGATTACTTTGCCCCAAAACGGCCATCACGGAATTAAAAAACATCATATTATTTTAGATATTGAAAACAAAGTAAAAGATTTTTTGTTGACATTGGAGAAGCAAATTTTCTTACACAAGCTTCTTAGCTGGATAAAGTGCCTGACAATAAAAATAGAAGTAAAAGTTGATAATTGGCTTCATAGTATCCGCAAAAAAGCGCAGAAAATTGACAAAGAACAAAACGAAAAAAAATAATTTTATAATTTTGCCTCTTTAGCTTAGTGGCAAAGCAGCGGTTTTGTAAACCGCAGACGTCAGTCCGATTCTGACAAGAGGCTCAATGGATAGTAGGTTCAATTCGTGTAGTCGGCTCTTTAAATTTGTGGTATAATTGATTAATGCCACATAGTTTTTATAACAATAGAGAATACAGGAAAAGCCAAGGTGCAATAACTAAGAAAAATTGGGATAGCGGTGTTTTTGATTTTATGCGCAGAAAAGAAGAAAGGATTTGTGCTAGAGACGGATGTGGTAAAAAGTTTGAAGTTATACATAGCGACCCAAAAATTTATTGCAGTCATAATTGTGCCGCAATGGTAAATAACGCCAAGAGGGGACCGATGTCTGCGGGACAGAAAGTGAAAATTGGCGAAGCACTTAAGGGTAAAAAAAGTCCACACGAAGGGAAAATTTTTGTGTCAAGAGTTAAAATTATTTGTGCTAATCAAAAATGTAAAAAAGTATTTTTGGTAGAGCGGTGGATGAAAAGAAAATATTGTTCCAATAAATGTGCAATGGCGGTGACTGGTGGAAAGCCGACTTCGCCGAAGGCTTCGCGCGGAAAAGCTGGAATTAGGAAAGATATTAGCGATACAATTTACTTTCATAGTCGTCTTTTTTATTTGGTACAATTTTTCGATTCTAAAAACAATGGATATTTCCTCAATAATTCTCTTGCTTATAGTTATCTATCTAATTTGGAACATACCAGAGAAAATAAGTGAATTTGATGAAATGAAGCATCATATACAGTCAATCAAAAACTATTCTGAGGTTATAGACAAGCGATGTGATAATATAGAGAATAAACTGAATGATATTGAGAATCTTATAAATAAAAAACGAGGTTTGTAAAAATTGACACACTTTTTTGCGGGCGTATAATGGAATTATAATAGAATAATAAACTTATCAAAAATATGCTGGATAAAAAAGATGTCGTAAAATTAATAGATGCGTTGGAATTATCTTTTGCTACAAAGAAGGATTTTCAGGGAATAAAAGATGATATTTTTGATTTTAAGAGCGAGGTTTTAACTGGAGTAGATAAAATTTTGGGGGAAGTGAAGGCGCTTAGGCAAGAAAAAACTGTTGGCGACGACCAAGATAAGAGGCAGAAAAAGGTTTTTGAGATACATAATGCTGCCCTAAAAACAAACAAAATTTTGTCCGAAAAACAAGTTGCCGAAATTGATAAATTAGCTACATTTTAATTCTATGCCAGAGCTAAAATTTAAGGCGTGGTATTGACACTATAAACATTTTAGAATAGAATACACCTTGTATTGGTAAAATACAATTAAATAACAAAATCGCAAAAAATAATATTCTAAAACTTAAACAGTTTTTGAGAATATCCACGAAGGTTTCTATAATATAGATATCTTCGTGGGTATTTTTTTCAGCTTTGACCGAAGGGAAAGAATCTTGAAAATTAAGTAAATTAGTTTTTTAAAGTTGTTTCGAATTAGATCAAAATTTTCGCAAGAAAACTAGATCACACATTAGTAAGTAGTTTATTCTAACTAGAGTAATCAACCACAAATGTATATTTGAGAGTTTGATCCTAGCTCAGGGTGAACGCTGGTAACGTGGATACCGGCATGCAAGTCGAGCGGACCGCAAGGTCAGCGGCGAACGGCATAGTAACACGTGGGTACATACCCCAAAGTGGAGGACAGCTCGTCGAAAGACGGGGTAATACTCCATAGCCTCGCAAGAGTAAAGTCTCACGACGCTTTGGGAATGGCCTGCGGCCTATCAGGTAGTTGGCGGTGTAATAGACCACCAAGCCTATGACGGGTAGGGGGCGTGAGAGCGCGACCCCCATGAATGGCACTGCGACACGGGCCATACTCCTACGGGAGGCTGCAGTCGAGAATCTTCCGCAATGGACGAAAGTCTGACGGAGCGACGTTACGTGAATGATGAAGCCCTTCGGGGTGTAAAGTTCTTTTTTCTGGGAAGAAGTTATTGACTGTACCAGAAGAATAAGGAGATCCTAATTCTGTGCCAGCAGGAGCGGTAATACAGAATCTCCGAGCGTTACCCGGATTTATTGGGCGTAAAGGGTCCGTAGGTGGCGTAGTAAGTTGAAAGTTAAAATTCATCGGCTCAACCTTTGAAGTGCTTTCAATACTGCTACACTAGAGGGCGTTAGGGGTGAACGGAACCGACAGAGTAGGGGTGAAATCCGTTGATATTGTCGGGAACACCAAAAGCGAAGGCAGTTCACTAGGACGACCCTGACACTGAGGGACGAAAGCGTGGGGAGCAAAAAGGATTAGATAAATCCTTGAGCAATTTTTATAATTGCTCTAAATGGTGTCCTCTATATTGGTGACAATATGGAAGCATCCAGCTATATCGGGGAAACCCATTTTAAAAATGGATAATCCCGAGGGAAGTATAAGAACTAATTTTTGTAATTTTAGTTGCCTTTGCGCTCGTAGCGCAAAGGCGATGTAGTCAACCAATCGGGAAGAAACACACGAGAAGGAAGGAGTAGTTTATGTCAAAGTCAAAGTCAAAGGCGAAGTCTTGCAACCACAAGTTCCAGATTTTCACGGTATTCAGAGTTCCGAGCGACAGGGATGCATACCACGAAAGATGTTCGACAATAGCTCAATTCCAAAATCGTAGGTAAGTAAAAAGAAAACTTCTCGACGAGGCAAGAGAAGAACTTAAACAAGACTATGCAGGATGTGAAATACTCTTTGGACCAATGTTGGTCCTTCTGGTATAGTTTCCCCTCAACGACTATGTGCTAAGGCGAAAATTGAAATCAGGCGGGCATGCAAAATGCCTCTACCCGCAATTTTTTTCAAAATTACAAAAATTAGTTCTTATACCCCGTAGAGACTATCCCTAAAGGGAGTACTAAAATATTTTAAGATATTTTAGGAAACGCTGGATTTCTGAAAAATTATTTTCAGAAAATGATATAGTCCGATCCTCCGAGTAATCGGAGAAACAAAAAAATCTACAAGAAGACCCTTGTAGTCCACGCTGTAAACGATGATTACTGGCTATTAGCAGTGTCGACCCTGCTAGTGGCGAAGCAAACGCGTTAAGTAATCCGCCTGGGAAGTACGGTGGCAACACTAAAACTCAAAGGAATAGACGGGGACTCACACAAGCGGTGGAACATGTGGCTTAATTCGACAACAAACGGAGAACCTTACCAGGTCTAGAAATCCAGACGAAAGCCCTCAGAAACGAGGGCCCCTCACAAGGCGGCTGGACAGGTGCTGCATGGTTGAGCCTTTTAAGGCTATCGACCCTTTCCGCAGTAATGCGGATTGAAAAACCAGCTCATAACGGTGAAACCCTAATAAATTTATGTTAAAATAAGTTTATGGGCAATACCGTGGGAAGTTTAAATTTTCTTCGGTTATCACGTGATAACCTGAAATATTTTTACCCCGTAGAGACTCAGCTCTCACTGAAAAGGCAAGAGAGCTCAATACTTAATTAAATAGGTATTACACGCTGGGCACCATTATTAGTCCTAATTACAGGTTCCAAATAAGTTCTAAAACAAAAAAATCCACGCGACTTTCGTCCGTGGTGTAGTCAGTTTAAGAGTTGACGCTCTCTTCTTCGTTGATAGGTACTACCCATCAACGAACATGTCGGAGTCCGATTCGCCTCCAGCATACCGGCGATCTTCTTGGCTGGATAGCAGAGAGGGCGGTAACGAGCTCTCTGCGTACTCCTTTGCGTAGAATTTGATTCTCTCCAGGACCGCGTCAAGCGTGCCCTGCGAGGATCTTCGTCCGCCGAGAGTTTCTACTTCCATGTAATACACGCCGTCGGCGAACTTCAGTTCGATATTCATCGCTTTCTCCTTGAAAGAGCTGTTTTATAGAGATGCTCAAGCTCGAAATAAGCTTAATTCTCTATACTTTATTATAGCATAAGCAAGAAGGCTTGTCAATAGCAAAGGTGGAAAAATAGCAAACAGCTAAAAATTTAGAATTTATTTGGGATTTGTAATTTTGGAATAGTAAATGGTGTATGGTATAGTCCACACTTTTAGTAATAAGAGATAATGTGGTCGTCAGTTCGTGTCTTAAAGTTAACGTCTTGAGACCTTCGGGAGTAATCCCGATGAAAAATCTGACTCATAACGGTGAAACCCTAATATCCTTGTGATATAATAAGGATATGGATAACGCCGTGGGAAGTTTGCAGCTTCCAAAAATTCTTCGCGCAAGGAAAAATTTATGTTTGGCAATAACGGATAGGCAAAGAGAAATTTTAATAGGTTGTATTTTAGGAGACGCTCATATACAGAAATTGGGAAAAATAATCATTGAGCAATCCGCAAAGCAGGAAGATTATCTGCTTTGGAAATACAGCGAGTTAAAAAATCTTTGTTATCCCGCAAAGCCGGCAAAAATTATCCGCACAGATAAAAGGAATAATAAAGAATATTATTCTAATGTCTTTTATCTAAGACAGTATTTCAGAGAATGGCGAAAAGTATTTTATCATGAAAACAAAAAAGTTTTTCCAGATAATTTATTATTAACGCCTATATCTGTAGCTGTCTGGTATATGGACGATGGGTGCTTTAGTAAAGAAAAAAGCACCATATCTATCGAAGGATTTAGTGAAGAAAACCGGAACAAAATTCAAAAAGCTTTTTACGAGCAGTTTGGAATAGAAACTGCAATAGGAAAAAGTAAAAAGTTGGTTATAAGGAAAAAATCGCAAAGTAAATTTTACGATTTAATTTATCCTTATATTATTCCGAGTATGGAATATAAAATTCCATCCAAACCCCGTAACGACTTTCCGGAAATTCCGGAGGAGTAAAGTTTAATACACTTTGCTAATACGTCAGCCCCATTTGTAAAAATGGGTGAAGGCATAGTCTAAATTATAAAGTAATTTATAAATAATTGGAGACGTACCGTTAATTCGGGTAACGAACGCAACCCTTGCCCTGTGTTTTAAATGTCACAGGGGACTGCCCGAGATAATTGGGAGGAAGGCGAGGATGACGCCAAATCAGCATGGCCCTTTGATGACCTGGGCCGCACACATGTTACAATGGCCGGTACAATGCGCTTCGATAGCGAAAGCTGGAGATTAATCGCACCAAAACCGGTCTCAGTTCGGATTGAGGTCTGAAACCCGACCTCATGAAGTTGGAATCGCTAGTAATCGCCGATCAGCTACGCGGCGATGAATACGTTCCTGAGTCTTGTACTCACAATAAACGCGCTCGGCAGGTATATTTTCTAAAAAGTTAAAGTCTTTTCCTCTGTTGCAGACTCAATAGAGAGTAGTCAAAGAACAGGCGAATAATCGCGAGATTTACGCCGGAGGGTTCCGCGACAAATGACAGCCCTAACACAAAAAATAAGCATTTTGAGCTATGATCGGCGGTGAGCATAGTGAAAAAATAGTAACAAGCTTAGTTAAGGATGTCAGGAACAGAAAATATATTGACCCGAGGAGATCTGACGTAGTATAATGAAACTACTAACGCTGCGTCAGAAGTCAGCTGATTCATATTAAACATAATTTATTATAATTATGCGAAGGAATCTCTCTAAGGATTATATTGTAGGTTTAGTAGATGGGGAAGGAAGCTTCACTGTCTATATAAAAAATCCACAATATAGTAAAAAAGTTGAAAGAAGGGTAAAAGCAGAACCAAGATTTTATATTAAGCTTATAGAAAGAGACAAAAAAATTCTATATGAGCTTAAAAAATATTTTGTCTGCGGAAATGTGTATTTTCAAAAAGACACACGGCCAAACCATCAAAATTGTTATCGGTTTGAGGTGACAAAACGGGATGATTTGGAAAAAATAATAATTCCTTTTTTCAAGGCAAACAAGCTTCGATTTAGTTCCAGGTTAAAAGATTTTAATATTTTCTGTAATTTAATGGAAAGGATTAAAATTGGCCAGCACTTAACTGATTTGGGATTAAAAAGAATGTTTGAAATAAAGCAAAAAATGCATTAGAGCTCGCCGTATGCGGGAAATCCGCCCGTACGGTGGGAACATCAACTCCAGGTTTCTGGAGGATAATCGCCCGTCAAGCCAAGCGAGCTGGGGATAGCCGAAGTTCCACGCAAGTGGGCCTAAGCTAGATTCAGTAAGAGGGGCTAAGTCGTAACAAGGCACGGGTAGCGGAAGCTGCTCGTGGAACATTTTTTTAAAAAAGTAGTCGACTTAAATTGAAGTCTGAAAATTTTGATTTCAATTTACAAGCTTTTTGAGGGAAGCAGCTTAAAATTCCCTTATTCGAAACAACTTTAAAGGACTAATTAAAATCTGCCACTGCCAAAGAAATTGCGCTGAAAAATTTCAGAATAATTTCTTTGGCAGTTGGCGGGAATCACAGGTTGCTCTGCCAGATAAAGGCGGAGACCTACCGGCGGTTCCGGACCATGGAGGCCTCAGCGTGGCCCTTTGGATGGTAGGCGACGATCCCTGCCAACTGCTTTTTAACATTTTTTTGGGGGCGTAAGCTGATATAGGGACAGCAGCCTCGTTCGAGGTGGAATATGTGGGTTCAAATCCCATCGCCTCCACTCATGTCGCATTGCGCGACTTTTTTTTACTTGAAAATTTAGGAAAAAAAGTATAAACTAGTTGTATGGTACAATATTTTACAAAAGATGGATTGCAAAAATTAAAAGAAGAACTTAAAGATATAAAAGAAAGGCAGGTTAGTGAAACAAAAAATCTTATTGCCGAAGCCCGCGCGTTTGGCGATCTTAAAGAAAATGCCGGCTATCATGACGCCAGAGAAAAAATGTCTTTTTTATTG